>JBJTMA010000163.1:0-6990 GCA_046063295.1 Novosphingobium sp. | reverse complement strand
ACTTACAAGATGTTCGCCTACGACGAAGGCTGGAGCCGCCGAATTATCGAAGCGATCGATACCGGGCTGACCGCTGAGGCGGCGATCGAGCGGGTTCAGCAGCGTACCCGGATGCGGATGCGGCAGATCGACGATCCGCTGCTGGCTGACCGAATGCACGATCTGGAAGACCTGTCGAACCGGCTGCTGCGGATCGTTTCGGGGCAGATGGGCACCACTGCCAGCCAGGGCCTTCGCAGCGATCCGATCCTGATTGCGCGCAACCTCGGTCCGGCCGAGCTGCTCGAATACGACAAGCGGCGCCTCAAGGGCGTGATCCTGGAGGAAGGCTCGCTTACCGCGCACGTGGTGATCGTGGCGCGGGCGATGGGCATCCCGGTTCTCGGCCGGGTCCGCGGTCTGCGCGGCGCGGTGCGCGATGGCGATCCGTTGCTGCTCGATGCGGATCAGGGCACCGCAACCGTCCGTGCGCTCCCGGCGATGGTCGAGGCGTTCGAGGCGCGCTTCGTCAAGAGCAAGGAACGTCAGGCCGCTTACGCCAAGCTTCGCGATGTCGAACCCTTTACCCGCGACGGCACCCGCATCACGGTGATGATGAATGCCGGTCTGCGCGATGACATGCCCAATCTGTCGCTCACCGGGGCTGACGGAATCGGGCTTTTCCGCACCGAATTCCAGTTCCTGGTTTCGGCGACACTGCCCGCTCGTGAACGGCAGACCCGGCTGTACCGCGATGTGCTCGACGCGGCGGGCGACAAGCCGGTGGTGTTCCGCACGGTCGACATCGGCGGTGACAAGGTGCTGCCGTACCTGCGCCACAACAACGGCGAGCACGAGGAAAACCCGGCGATGGGCTGGCGCGCGCTGCGGGTCGCGCTCGAACGCGAGGGCCTGCTCAAGGTGCAGGCGCGCGCGCTGCTCGAAGCGGCGGCGGGGCGGACGCTCAACGTGATGTTCCCTATGGTGTCCGAACCGTGGGAGTTCGACGCTGCGCGCGAAGTGTTCGAAAGCCAGCGCAAATATCTCAAGAGCCTGAAGAAGGCCTTGCCCGAGGCGATCCGCTATGGCGCGATGCTGGAAGTGCCGGCGCTGGCCGAAACGCTCGACATCCTCGCACCGAAGCTGTCGTTCCTCTCCGTCGGGACCAATGACCTTACCCAGTTCCTGTTCGCGGCAGATCGTTCGAACCCCAAGCTTGCCGAGAGGTACGACTGGCTGTCGGTCAGCATCATGCGGTTCCTGCGCCGGGTCCAGTCAAGCCTGGTCGGACAGAACGTCGATCTGACGGTGTGCGGCGAAATGGGTGGGCGCCGGCTTGAAGCGCTGGCCTTGATGGGCATCGGCATCAACCGGCTCTCGATCACCCCCGCGGGCGTCGGGCCGATCAAGGAACTCGTCCGCAAGGTGGACCTTGGCGAAATCGGCGAAGCGATGAAGCAATGGCTGTCCGCACCGCCGCCGGATCTCCGCGCGGCGCTGAGCGCCTGGGCTGAAGAGCGCGGAATCGAGATAGAGTGAACCGACCGCGTCTGGGTTAAGTCACCGGCCCGTCACAATTCTTGCCCATCCTGCCGTTTTGACGGGCAGCGGGCCTTTTCTTTGGCGTTGACTCGCTGCCAGAAATCGCGCTGTCTGTTGTCTCAAAACAGAACGCGCGTGATTACTCGGGGTCGGAATGTCGGAAGAATTAGTCGCGGAGGCCGAACTGCCTCTTGAAACGGTGGGTTCGCGCCTGCGACGCGCGCGTGAAGACGCGGGCAAGACCGTGGCGGCGCTTGCCGCACAGACGCGGATTTCGGTGCGCCAGATCGAGGCGATCGAAGCCAGCGATTATGCGGCGCTTCCCGGACGGACTTATGCTGTCGGTTTCTCGCGTACCCTGGCCCGCGCGGTCGGTCTCGACGAAGCCGAAGTGGCGGCTTCGACCCGGGCAGAGCTCAATGAACAGCAAGTCGACAACCAGCTCCGCCCCGCTCCGACGTTCGAGCCGGGCGATCCTGCGCGGGTTCCGAGCGCGCGGCTGACCTGGTTTGCACTGGGCGGGGTCGTGCTGGCGGTAATCGCTGCAATCGCCTTCCTGCCCAGCCTGTTCTCACCGGCAGGTTCGCTGCCATCGATCCTTCCAGCCGACCAGCCCAGTGCTCCCGCTGCTGCAGCACCGGTGCAGCCTGCAGCGCCGGCCGCTTCGGGACCCGTGGTATTCACGGCGCTGCAACCGGGGGTGTGGGTCAAGTTCTATGACGCGGCAGGCAACCAGCTGATGCAGAAGGAAATGGCGCAGAACGAAAGCTACACCGTGCCGACCGACAAGGGTGAAGTGCTGCTGTGGACCGCGCGTCCCGACCAGCTTGGCATCACGATCGGCGGGCAGGGCGTGGCGAAGCTTTCCGATGTCCAGAAAACAATGAAGGACGTGCCGGTCAGCGCCGCGGCCCTGCTGGCGCGAGGGAGCGCTCCTGCCGCAGTGGCTGTGTCTACGACAGCCGGAGTACCATCTGCGCCGGCGCCGGCGCCGTCGGCCGCGACGCGCAAACCTGCGCAGCGCCCGCGCGAACAGCGCATTCCGGCCGTGCGGGTCGAAGCCTCTCCCGCTCCCGCAGGCCTACCCGTCTCGGCGCCTGCGACCACTGCTCCGGCGCCTGCGCCTAGCGCCACCTAACTGCGGATAGCGGCGCCCGATCGATAGACATTGACCGTGCCGCCGGGCTAGACAAAGCGCGTGGTTAATGGCCGGTTCGGGTTTGACCGGGCAGGGCTGCGGGCAGGCTTACTGGATGGGTATCTCGATAATGAATTTGCTTCCCTGGAAACGGCGGTCGCTCCACGCGGTCGCGCTGATTGCACTGATCGCGCCGGCGGTTTCGCCGCTGATGGCGCAGAGCACCAGCAGCGATACTGAAATCCGCTTGCGCAAGGTGGAGAGCGAGGTCGCCGCGATCCAGCGCGCAGTCTTCCCCGGCGGCGATGGAAAGTTCTTCCCGCAGCTGCAGTCGGGCACCAGCGGCACAGTCCAGCCGGGCAATCCCGCCAGCGCGCCGAGCGCCGACATGCTCGCCAGGATGGATGCGCTGGAAGGCCAGGTCGCAAGGCTGACCGCGCAGGTCGAGGAAGACCATAACCGGCTCGAAAAGATGGACGCCCGCCTTGCCGCGCTCGAAGGCGCGAACAAGGTGCAGACGGTGACCGACGCCGATCCCGCACCGGCAACCAGCAGCACCGATGCCAACCTGGCAGCGATGGGCGCTGCGCCCAAGCCGGTGACCAAGGTCGCGCCGAAACCCGCGCCCAAGCCTGCTGCCAGCGATGCTGCGGCGAAGCGCGTGGCCGCGGTCAAGGCGGTTGCCAAGCCGAGCACCAAGGACGCAGGCGACGACGAATATTCCTACGGTTTCCGCCTATGGGAGGCCAAGTTCTATCCCGAGAGCGAACAGCAGCTGAAGATGTTCCTGCAGAAGTACCCAAAGCATGCGCGGACCAGCTATGCCCGCAACCTGCTCGGCCGGAACTATCTAGACGATGGCAACGCGCATGAGGCCGCCGGCTGGTTCCTCCAGAACTACAAGACCGAACCGAAGGGTGACCGCGCACCGGACAGCCTGCTCTTCCTTGCCGAGTCGATGCGCCAACTGGGCGATACCCAGCGCGGCTGCGTTGCCTTGAAGCAGTTCGCCTCGACCTTCCCGGGCGAGGCGGCGGGCCGGCTCAAGGGCCAGTACGACGCCACCGCTGCCGGGCTGAAGTGCAAGTAGGCGATCCGGCCGAAAATCTGACCGACCGCTTTGCTGAAGCGCTCGGCGCACTGTGGCCCGCTTTTGGCGATGCCAGCGCACACCTGGCCCTTGCGGTCTCGGGTGGTCCGGACAGCCTTGCGATGCTGCTGCTGGCGCACAAGGCGTTGCCTGGGCGCATAGCGGCGGCGACGGTCGACCACGGACTGCGCCCGGCCAATTCTGACGAAGCCGCTATGGTCGCTGCAATTTGCGCCTCGCTTGGCGTGCCACACGCCGTGCTGCCGGTAATCCTGGCTCGGGGCAATGTGCAGGCCGAAGCGCGCACCGCGCGTTACGCCGCGCTGGCTCAATGGGCGGCGGATCAGGGATTGGATGCGTTGGCCACCGCGCATCATGCCGATGATCAGGCCGAGACGCTGCTCCTGCGTCTCAATCGCGGCAGCGGGGTTGCCGGGCTCTCCGGGGTCAGGGCCCGCGGCACGGTGCCGGGGACAAAGCTTCCTTTGCTGCGGCCGCTGCTCGGCTTCCGCCGCGCCGAACTGGCCGGTGTGATCGCCGCTGCCAGAATTGCACCCGCGCACGATCCTTCGAACGAAGATGACCGCTTCGACCGTGCCCGTCTGCGCAAGGTTCTGACCGGGGCCGACTGGCTGGATGTGCCGGCGCTCGCCGCCAGCGCCGCGCATCTCGCCGATGCCGACGCTGCGCTCGACTGGGCGGCGCGGCGTGAATGGACCGAATGCGTCAGCGCCGCACCGATGGGGCTGGTTTACCGTCCGCAGGCTCCGCGCGCGGTGACGCTGAGGGTCATTGCCCGCATCGTGCGTGAGTTGGACGGCGAGGAACCCCGCGGCAGTGCGGCGGCGCGTGTTTTTGACAGCCTGCTGGCGCGTCAGCCCGCCTCGATCGGAAACCTCGTGGCACGGGCAACGCCGGAGGGATGGAGCTTCACCAAGGCGCCGCAGCGGCGCAGCTAAGCCCGCGCCGCCAAGCCCTTCTGCTGCATCCTCCAGACCAGCTGGTCGTAGCGGTCCTGGCCAAAGAACGGCTCGCCCTCATAGACCATGAGCGGCACGCCATAATGCCCGCCAAGCCGCTGGTCTGCCTCGCTCTGTTTGATCGCTGCGTCGAGCCGGTCAGCCTCCGCTTCGATGATCGCATCCATCTCGTCCAGGTCGCCGCCTGCCTTCGCAACCGCCTTGGCTAGGTGATCGCCCTCGTTCCAGCCTTCGACCTCTCCCGACCAGATCGTGTGGCTGACCCACCGCAGCAGTTCCAGGCCGAAGCCACGTTCGCTGGCAAGCTGGCCGAGGCGGGTCAGGCGGTGGATGTAGGGCTGTTCCTTGGGATAGGTCCGCGTCGCGAAGTCCATCACCACCGGGTCGGGTCGCGGCCAGCGCAGGGTGAGCCCCGCAAACTCCGCGCTGCGCACGCAATCGCGCATCAGATAGCTGAACCACAGCGGATCGGCGTTCGAGAAAAAGTCAGGTTGGCGGACTGCGATCGGCAGCACCGGACGGACGTTTACTTTCGCATCATAATCCCGCTCAAGCTCGATCAGCTTTGGGGTGACGATGTACGAATAGGGCGAGCGGAAAGACCAGAAAAGGTCGACCGTGTGCGTCACAGGCTGCTCATGTCGATAACGAAGCGATACTTCACGTCGGCTTTCTCCATCCGTTCGTAGGCGTGGTTGATCTCATCCATGCGGATCATCTCGATCTCCGAGACGATCCCTTTCTCGGCGCAGAAATCGAGCATCTCCTGGGTCTGCGCGATCCCGCCGACGCCCGATCCGGCAACCGCCTTCTGCCCGCCCAGCAAGAGCCCCGAATGGAAGCCCGGCAGCATGTCGATCACCCCGACGAGGCACAGAACCCCCTTGCGGTCGAGCAGCAACAGATAGGGGGTCACGTCATGCTGCACCGGGATTGTGTTGAGCAGGAAATCGAAGCTGCGCGTTGCCGCTTTCATCGCCGCCTTGTCGGTAGAGATCAGCACGTGATCCGCGCCGAGCTTCATGGCGTCTTCGCCCTTGCTTGGCGAGGTGGTGATCATGGTCACCTCCGCGCCGAGCGCTTTGGCAAATTTCACTCCCATGTGGCCAAGCCCGCCCAGCCCGACCACGCCCACCTTGGTGCCGGGGCCGACTTTCCAGTTCTTGAGCGGCGAGTAGGTGGTGATCCCCGCGCAGAGCAGCGGCGCGGCGGCGGCCATGTCGAGGCTGTCGGGCACCCGCAGCACATAGGGTTCGGCAACCACGATGCCCTTCGAGTAACCGCCGAAGGTCGGGCTGCCATCGATCCGGTCCTTCGAATTGTAGGTCCCGGTCACGCCCTCGCGGCAGTAGTTCTCCTCGCCGTCGAGGCAGGCATCGCAGTGGCGGCAGCTGTCGACGCAGGTGCCGATGGCGGCACGGTCTCCGGGTTTGAACCTGGTCACCCCCTTGCCCACCGCGCGGACGATGCCGACGATCTCGTGCCCGGGGACGAACGGATAGTTCGACCGGCCCCAGTCGTTGCGCGCGACGTGAAGGTCCGAATGACACACCCCGCAATAGGTGATGTCGATCGCCACATCCTCGTCACGCAACTCGCGGCGATCGATGGTCATCGGATTGAGGCCGGATTCGGGCGCGGTCGCGCCCCAGGCTGCGGTGGCGGGCATGGTCTCTCTCCTGATGTTTGCACCATGCTGTAATGGCGCTTGCCGAAGGTCAAGGAGCGCGGCATTAATCGCGCGATTAAATTTGATGGGAGAGCGAAATGCGGATCGATTCGAACACCGCGGCAGTGGTTACCGGCGGTGCCTCTGGCCTGGGCCGGGCAAGCGCCGAGGCGCTGGCGGCCGCCGGGGCAAAGGTCGCGATCTTCGACGTCAACGAAGAGGCCGGCGTGGCGGTTGCCAAGGCGATCGGCGGGCTGTTCTGCAAGGTCGACATCACATCCGAGGAATCGGTCGTCGCCGGTTTCGCCAAGGCGCGCGCCGCGCACGGACAGGAACGCGTCACTGTCCACTGCGCGATGACCAGCCGTCGCGGCAAGACGCTCGCCTACGACAAGGAGGCGGGCAAGCTGAAGCGCCTGTCGACCGAAGACTATATTTACGGCGTGCAGGGCATCCTCGTTGCCAGCTACCGCATCGCCTCGCTCTCGGCCGAGGGCATGGCGAACAACGAACCCAACGAGGACGGCGAACGCGGCTGCATCACGCTGACCGCTTCGGTCGCGGCGCAGGATGGGCAGATCGGCCAGATCAT
>JBJTMA010000162.1:0-12720 GCA_046063295.1 Novosphingobium sp. | reverse complement strand
AGCAGCCGCTCCCGTTCGTACAGTTCGGTCAATCGAGCAAGGCGCGCGCGGGCGACTGGGTCATCGCGATCGGAAACCCGTTCGGGCTTGGCGGCACGGTAACATCGGGGATCGTCAGCTCGGTCAACCGCAACACCGGATCGGGCGCCTACCAGCATTACATCCAGAGCGACGCCTCGATCAACAGCGGCAACTCGGGCGGCCCCATGTTCGACATGAAAGGCCAGGTGATCGGGATCAACAACTGGATCGTTGCGCCCAGCGGCGGCAACATCGGGATCGGCTTCGCCATCCCATCGGACACCGCCAAACCGATTGTCGACAAGCTCATCTCAGGCAAGGCGATCGAGCGCGGTTTCCTGGGCGTTCAGATGCAGCCGATCACCGACGAGATCGCGGATTCGCTGGGCCTGCCGCATAACCGCGGCGAACTGGTGCGCGTGGTGCCCGCCAACCTGCCGGCGGCCAACGCAGGCATCAAGCCCGGAGATATCGTGGTCAAGGTCAATGGCGAGGCGGTGACCCCGGATCGTACCCTTTCGGGCATCGTTGCCGATCTGACCCCGGGCACGCGCATACCGATCGATATCCTGCGCCAAGGCAAACCCATGACCCTGACCGCGACCGTGGCCAAGCGGCCCAGCCAGGACGAAATGCAGAAGCAGTTCGGCCAGCCGCAGCAGCCCAGCAATCCCTTTGCCAACCCGCAGAAGCAGGGCGATGGCAGCAGCGATTCGCTCGGCCTGCAGGTGCTCGAAATGACCCCTGCCCTCGCCCAGCGCCTTCAGGTGCCGCCGGGCACCAAGGGCGTGGTGATTGCCGATGTCGATAGCGCTTCGGATGCTGCCAATGCCGGCCTGCAGCAGGGCGACATCGTCATTTCGGTGAACTTCAATCCGCTCAGCGGGTTGGCGCAGTTCGAAAACGCGATCAAGGCCGCCAAGGCTTCAGGCCGTCCCACCTTGACGCTCGAGCTCAAGCGTCCGGGTCAGCAGGATTCTGTCTTCATCGCACTACGTTTGCGATAAAGATTCAATTCGGCGGGGGCGCGCTTCGGTCGTTGCCCCCGCTCGATTTGCCAGACTTGCCGCCGCCAGTTGCTTCGCGAAGGAAATCGTCATTCGCGGCGGGCGGCGGCGATGCCGGAACAAGTCCGCCATTGTTCCCACCCGGCAGTTGTTCCTGCGGCGATTGCCGCGGACGATCGCTGGGCGGTGCCTGGTTTGCGGGATCTATCAGGTTGCCGTTTTCGTCAACGTAGTAGTAATCTTCGGGCCGCCCGCTGAAATTTGCTTCATCGTCTGGTTCCAGCTGCCAGCTGGGAAGCTGGGTCTGGGTCTGGAACTGTTCGACCGGACGGCTTGCCACAGCGATCTTCATGTAACTGGCAAACGCGCGAGCGGGCGCGGTCCCACCTTGCAATCCGGGTACCGGCTTGTCGTCATCGCGGCCCATCCACACGCCCGTGGTAACCCCGCTCGAGAAGCCCAGGAACCAGCCGTCCTTGTTCGACGTGGTCGTGCCGGTCTTGCCCGCCACCGGACGGCCGATCTGCGCCGCTCGCCCGGTCCCGATGCTGACCGCGGTCTGCAGCAGATCGGTGATGCCCGCGCTGACGCTTTCCGGCACCAGCGCCGCGCCCTGCTTGTTGGCATGCTGATACAGCAACCGGCCCGACGTGGTGGCAACCTTGGTGATGCCATAAGGTTCGATCGCCATGCCGCGTGCCGATACCGAAGCGAAGGCGCGGGTCATGTCGATCAGCCGGACTTCGTTCGATCCCAGCACCATCGAGGGGACGGTTGAAATCGGCGTGGTGATACCGAAGCGCCGCGCCATGCCGGCTACCGAAGAAAAGCCCACTTCGTTGCCAAGCTGCGCTGCAACGGTGTTCTTCGAATAGGCGAAGGCGGTTCGCACGTCGATCTTGCCGGCATAGGTTCCGCCCGAATTGCGGGGACTCCAGCCCTGGATCGTGACCGGTTCGTCAACCACTTCGCTGGTCGGCGTATATCCTGCTTCGAGCGCGGCAAGGTAGACGAATAGCTTCCATGCGGAGCCAGGCTGGCGCACCGCGTTGGTTGCGCGGTTATAGTTCGAGGTCACGTAATCCGTCCCCCCGACCAGCGCGAGAACGGCACCGTCGCGGTCCATGCTGACCAGCGCGCCCTGCGCCCCGCCGGGCACATTGCGCTGGATCGCGTCGGTCGCCGCGCCCTGCAGCCTGGGATCGAGCGTAGTCCACACCTCGATTGGCTCGCTGTTGTCAGGAACCAGGATATCGAGCTGCGGGAGGGCCCAGTCGGTGAAGTAGCGGACCGAGTTCTGCCCGCTTTCCTGCGCGAACTTGATGCTCTTGAAATCGGCAGCCTGTGCTGCACTGTTGGTGACCTTGCCGTTCTCTACCATCAGGCCAAGCACCACCTGTCCGCGGCCGACTGCGGCCTCGGCATCGGCGGTGGGCGCGTAGTGCGAAGGCGCCTTGACGAGACCTGCGATGATCGCTGCCTCAGGCAACGAAAGCTGATCGCCGGGGTGTCCGAAGAACTTGCGGCTTGCCGAATCCACGCCGTAAGCTCCGCCGCCGAAATAAACCTTGTTTAGGTACAGCTCGAGGATCTGCGCCTTGGAAAACTTCCATTCGAGCGCGAGTGAGAGAATGCCCTCGCGCAGCTTTCGCCCGAATGTCTTGGTGTTGTTGAGAAACACTGTGCGCGCGAGCTGCTGGGTGATGGTCGAGCCGCCCTGCTTCCACTGCCCGCTGGTCAGGCGCACTTGTACCGAGCGCGCCATGCCGATCGGATCGACGCCGATGTGCGAATAATAGCGCTTGTCCTCCGTAGAGAGGATCGCGTCCTTCATCACCTGCGGAATCTGCCCCGAACCGAGCCATTTTCCGTAACTGGGCCCAAGCGTGACCAGTTCGCTGCCATCGCGGGCACGCACCACGATCATCTGTTCGACCTGGCTCGCCTTCAACTGATCAAAATCGGGCAGGCTGCGCGCAGCCAGGCCAACCGCTACCACCAGTGCAATCAACCCAAGCAGCGCGAACGACCCGCCCCAAACGAACAGGCGGCGAAAGAACAGGCGAATACCGCGTGGCTGCGGCTTTTCGGGATTGCGAGGGCGGCCGCCACCAGAAGGCGGTGCGCGCCGGATGTCAGTCCTGGCCATTGGGCTCGATCAATCCTCCATCCGGGCAAAGCGCCGCGGCAGGCGCCTCATAGGCCATTCGTGGCGCAGGGTTAATGGGGCAAATATGGAGATTTGATGCACTGGCCGCGTTCTGGAAGCGTCCAGCCTAATGCAGGTATTCGACAACCAGGATCGACCCGTTGTGCGAGGCCACCCGCATCCGGGTACCAGGTTCGGCATCGGGCCCGCGCGCGATCCATTCGCTGTCGCCCAGCTTCACGCGGCCCTCCCCGCCTGCGATCACCTGGGTCACAAGCACCGTTTCCCCAACCGCACGCGCGCCGCGATCGTTCATCAGCGGATCGGCCGCCGCGATCGGATTGGCGCGCAGGTAGTTGCGGCCGATAAGTACCGCGACGACCGAGAGCACCGCGAAAAGCACGATCTGCAGCGGTACCGAAAGCGGGATGATCCAGCTGGCAAGGCCGGTCAAAACGGCTGCCCCTGCCATCCAGATCAGGAAAACGCCGGGAATGGTCATTTCCCCGACTGCCAGCAACAGCCCCAGGGCGAGCCAGGCCCAGTGCAGCTCGATCGTGGTGCCGAACACGATCATTTCCGGGGCCCGCCGTCGCCGCCGATCGCGTCACGGACCAGTTCACCGATCCCTCCGATCGAGCCGATCAGCTGGGTCGCCTCAACCGGGAACAGGATGGTCTTGGCGTTGGGTGAATTGGCAAACTGGCCAACCGCTTCGGTGTACTTCTGGGCGATGAAGTAGTTGAGCGCCTGGGTGCCTGACGTCGCGATGGCTTCGGACACAACCTTGGTGGCCTGGGCTTCTGCACCTGCCGCGCGCTCGCGCGCTTCGGCATCGCGGAAAGCGGCCTCGCGGCGCCCTTCCGCAGAAAGGATTGCCGCCTGCTTTTCGCCTTCTGCGCGGAGGATTTCCGAAGCACGGAGGCCTTCGGCTTCGAGGATCTGCGCGCGTTTTTCGCGTTCCGCCTTCATCTGCCGGGCCATCGCATTCGAAATGTCGGCCGGCGGACGGATGTCCTTGATTTCGATCCGGGTGATCTTGACCCCCCACGGTTCGGTCGCGTGGTCGATGACCTGGAGCAGCTTGGCATTGATCTCGTCACGCTTCGACAAGGTCTCGTCGAGGTCCATCGAGCCCATCACCGTGCGCAGGTTGGTGGTGGTGAGCTGCATGATCGCGACGTAGAGATTGGCAACCTCGTAAGCAGCCTTGCCCGCATCGAGCACCTGGAAGAACACAATCGCATCGACCCCGACCATCGCGTTGTCGCGCGTGATGATCTCTTGCCCGGGGATATCCAGCACCTGTTCCATCATGTTGACCTTGCGGCCAACCCGATCGAAAAACGGGACGAGGATGTGCAGCCCCGGTTCCGCCGCCAGGGTGAACTTGCCGAGACGTTCGATCGTATAGACATACCCCTGCGTCACGACCCGCACGCTCATCAGCAGGGCAAAGAATACGAAGACCAGCAGGGCGATCAGAAAATAGAACAACATTGCCGCGATTTCCCCTCTCTCGTTCCGGAGAAAATCCTAGCGGCTGCAGTGCAATCAGCAAGCAAATCCCGCAGATCGCCCGGCAAGTGCTTAACTGCGCGGTAACCATATCGCACTAGACTGCAGAACATGATCCAGCAAAACCCGAAAGAATTCTCGCAAGGCTTCTGGGGATCCGAGCATCCCGATACCGCGGCGCTGCGCGTCCAGAAGGACTATGTCGACACCATGATCGCGCTGAAGCGCGAGAACATGGATCGGGTCTATACCTATCTCACCAGCCTGCTCGACAAGGCCAAGGAAGAACTAGGCATGTGCCGCAGCGGCGGCGCCGCAGCGGACGGCCGCCGCATGGCACTGCGCCAGCATATCGATGAAATCGCCTCTTACCTCAAAGGCCAGGCGCTCGATATCGACAAGCCGGCGACCTACCCCGAAGCCGCGGGCGCGCAGTACAAGGGCCACTACGTGCTCGAAGACGTCCCGCCGTTTTTCGGCCGGGTCAAATGCGTGCTCGATCAGTGGTACGACAGCCACCTCCTCGCCGTGTACGACGAGGTCGTGATCCTGGTGAATCCGAAAAATTCAGCGGCTTCGCGCAGCGAAGGCTAAAGCTTCCCGAACAGCGCGAGTACCCGGCCCCAAGCGCGCTGCGCCTCGGCTTTATCATAGGTCGGCGCGTCGAGTGTGCACCAGCCGTGGTCGGCGTTGTAAACCTCGATCTCGGCCGGACGCCCCGCTGCCGCGGCGGTTGCCTTAAGCACATTCTTCTCGTCCGGGGCACGGCTGTCGTCGTTTCGAGCGATGGCGAAAAGGAAGCTCGCCTGCGTGCTGGCGATGAGCCGGTGCGGACTATCCGGAGCCTGCGTGACCAATCCCCCGCCATGGCATGAGGCCGCAGCCTTGACCCGCCGCGGCACCGCAGCCGCTGCGCGCACCGTATACGGCCCGGTCATGCAGTAGCCGATCGTTCCGATCCCGCGCTTGCCATCGACCGCTGGCTGCTTGTCGAGCCACGACACGAAAGCCATCGTATCGGTCGTCACGCCCTGCGGTGTAATCGCAGCAATCATGGGCTTCAGTTTCGCCTGCCCTTCAGGCGTGCGCCATTCGGCCATGGTCTGCAGGATCGGCGCCTTGGCCGAGCGGTAATAGTGGTTGACCACCAGCACGGCGAAGCCTGCGCTGGCAAGCTGTCGGCCCATTTCCATGTAGGCCGGACGCAGCCCTGCGATGTCGGGCCACATGATCACTGCCGGGTGCTTGCCTTTGGCCGGCCGCACCCAGAACGCGTCCGCTGTTCCGTCGGGCGTGGTGATCGCGACCGTGACCTCGGTCAGACCGGCGCGTGCCTTGGCGTCGCCTTCACTGCCCGCGCAGGCGGCAAGCACCCCTGCGGCGCTGATTGCGGCAAACTGACGGCGGTTAAGCCCGGCTGCAGCGATAGCAGCCTCTTCTTCGGTGGCAGTCAGGTCATCACACATTGCCAGTCTCCATGTCCCGCCAAGAAGAAAGCCTAGCGCCGGCATCTCGCAAAACAACCGCCGATTTGCAGCCTTGTTTAACCGCGTAATTAATTAGTGGATTCGCTGCGCCTGTGAAGGCATGGTGCATGGCGAGACCGGCCACGAGGCTGGCGGAATTGCGGAAGAGGGAAACCCATGCGATCGAAGCTATTGGCAATCGCCCTTATGCTGCCGTTGGCAGCCTGCGGCAAACAGCTTTCAGCCCCGGCAAAGGAAGGCGTAACCGACGCTGCGATCAGCCAACCCCCTGCGGGTGAATGGCTGACGGTGGCCGGCGATCACAATGAAACGCGCTATTCCCCGCTCGACAAGATTACCGACCAGAACGTTGGCCAACTTGGCCTTGCCTGGTCGGCCGACCTCGATACTGCGCGCGGTCAGGAAGCGACCCCGCTGATGCACGACGGGGTGCTTTACGTCTCCACCGCCTGGTCGATGGTCAAGGCCTATGACGCCAGGACCGGTGCGCTGAAGTGGTCCTACGATCCCAAGGTCCCGCGCGCTAAGCTGGTCGACGTGTGCTGCGACGCGGTCAATCGCGGCGTCGCGCTTTATGGCGACAAGGTCTATGTCGGCACGCTCGACGGACGCCTCGTTGCCCTCGACCAGAAGACCGGCAAGGAAGTCTGGTCGAAGCTGACCATCCCCGAAGGTTCGCACCAGGCGATCACCGGCGCGCCGCGCGTGGTCAAGGGCATGATCGTGCTGGGATCGGCGGGTTCGGAATACTTCAGCCGCGGCTATCTCGCCGCTTATGATGCGCAGACCGGCAACGAAATCTGGAAGTTCTATACGGTACCCGGCGATCCTTCGAAGCCGTTCGAGGGCAAGCACCTTGAAGCCGCGGCCAAGACCTGGAGCGGCGACTTCTGGAAGACCGGCGGCGGTGGCAACGTCTGGGACGGCATCACTTACGATCCGACCACCAACCTCATTTACTTCGGCACCGCCAACGCCGAGCCATGGAACCCGGCGAAGCGCGGCGGTGATAACCAGAAGGCCGGAGACAGCCTCTACACCGCCTCGATCGTCGCGGTGAACGCCGATACCGGCGAATATGCCTGGCACTTCCAGGAAACTCCGGAAGACCGCTGGGATTTCGATTCGACCCAGCAGATCATCGTCGCCGACCTGCCGATCAATGGCACCAAGCAGCACGTGATCATGCACGCCCCCAAGAATGGGTTCTTCTATACTCTCGACGCGAAGACCGGGAAATTCATTTCGGGCAAGCCGT
The DNA here is from genome assembly GCA_046063295.1 of Novosphingobium sp. Taxonomy (GTDB): domain Bacteria; phylum Pseudomonadota; class Alphaproteobacteria; order Sphingomonadales; family Sphingomonadaceae; genus Novosphingobium. The sequence continues at coordinate 5,280 of JBJTMA010000162.1, read as the reverse complement.
TCGTTCAGGGGATCACCTGGGCCTCCGGTCTCGATCCCGTCACTGGAGCTCCGAAAATCAATCCCGAGGCGCGCTATGAAGTTACCGGTAAGCCGTTCCTCGGCTTCCCCGGCGCGATCGGTGCGCACAGCTGGACCCCGATGAGCTTCAGCGCGAAGACCGGCCTGGTTTACATCCCGGTCAACTACACCCCGCAGGCCTATGCGCCCGATCCAGACTGGAAACCCGGCAAGACCGGCTTCCAGCTGGGCATCGACGCCAGCCCGGGCAACATCCCCGCCGACAAGACCGTGCGGGCTGGAACCATGGCCGCGCTGACCGGCGCCCTGGTTGCTTTCGATCCGGTCACGGGAACCGAGAAGTGGAAGGTGCCTTACAGTAGCCCGACCAACGGCGGGATATTGACCACTGCGGGCAATCTGCTGTTCCAGGGCACCGCGCAAGGCGATTTCCTCGCCTATTCGGCCGATAGCGGCAAGAAGCTGTGGTCGTTCCCGGCTCAGAGCGGCATCCTTGCAGCGCCAATGACCTACATGATCGATGGCGAGCAATACATCGCGGTGCTGGTCGGCTGGGGCGGCGTGTGGGATGTCTCGGGCGGCAAGCTGGTCAGCAAGATGACGCCGAACATCAGCCGCCTTCTGGTGTTCAAGCTTGGCGCCAAGGGACAGCTCGCCCCGATGCCGGCAAGCCAGGACATGGTGCTCGATCCGCCGCCGTTCACCGGTACGCCAGAGCAGCTTGCGCTGGGTTCGAAGCTCTACACCAACAGCTGCAGCGTCTGCCACGGCAACGCCGCGGTTTCCGGGTCGCTCAATCCCGATCTCCGGCACTCGGGCGCGCTCGGCAAGAAGGACCTTTGGCAGCAGATCGTTCACGACGGCATCCTGAGCGAGAACGGCATGGTTGCGTGGAAAGACCAGTTCACGCCCGAGCAGATCGAAGCGATCCGGCAATACGTGATCAAGCGCGCCAATGAGGACAAGGCGTTGGGCGCGCATTAGCGTCTCGTAACTTGCCCTGACCGTCAGGCCCGCTATGGCCTGACGGTCGGCAAGGGGGATCGCGAGTGACCGAGCGCGCAGCACCGCAGAACAAGGCCAGCGTCGATTGGGATAGCCTGCCCTATGGCGGCGACCTTTTCGGCGAAATCCAACTTGCCGAAAGCGCCCCGAAGCCTGAGCAACCCAGCACGCGCGCGTTACTGTGGCCGGGACTGGCACTGTGCGGGGTCGCGGCTGCAGCGGCGGCCTGGCTTTCCGAGCACTATGGCTTTCCGCTCATCCTCCTGGGCCTGCTGGTTGGCCTGGCGCTCAATTTCATCTCGCACGATACCAAGAATCATCCCGGGCTCGACTTCGCCTCGCGCACATGCCTGCGCTGGGGGATCGTGGTGCTGGGCCTGCAAGTCACCTGGGCACAGATCAGCGCGCTTGGACCGCTGCCCTTCGCCGCGCTCGGCGTGGTTATGGCGCTGACTTTCGCCGGGGGCCTGTTTGGGGCGAAGATCAGCGGGCAGTCGAAATATGCCGGAATTCTGGCCGGCGGAGCGACCGCAATCTGCGGTGCCAGTGCGGCGCTGGCGCTGTACGGCGTTATCGGCAAGGACCGGCTGAGCCAGGCGCAATTCGCGCTGACGCTGGTCGGTGTGTCGCTCGCGAGCGCATTTGCGATGTCGGTCTATCCCGCGCTCGCAGGTGAACTCGGGTTGCACGACCTACAGGCCGGATTCCTGATCGGCGCGTCGATCCACGATGTCGCGCAGGCGATCGGCGGCGGCTATGCCTTCTCCGACCCGGCGGGCAATTACGCCACGATCGTCAAGCTCGCCCGGGTCGCCAGTCTGGCCCCGCTGGTGGCGCTCACCAGCCTGGCGATCGGTCCGGCGGGCGACGCGGCCGGGCAGCCGCTGTGGCGCCGCCTTGCGCTGCCGTGGTTCATTGTCGCGTTCCTCGGCGTGGTTGTGGTCAACAGCCTGGTTGTCCTGCCCAAGCCGCTGGTCGAGTGGGGCCTGATCATGTCGAAGGCACTGCTCTTGCTCGCCGTCACGGCCACCGCGATGCGCAGCCGGATGGACTTGCTGCTCGGCATGGGCTGGCGAGCCGCGGTGCCGGTGGTTACCGCCACTTTGGTCAGTTTCGGCGTAGCGCTGAGCTTCGCTTACCTGCTACTTTAAATGCAGAAATCGAGCGCGCCCGTCGTGGGGTTGCGTCGGCGATTTGCCACCATCCGGTCGTAAAGCCCCGAGATCTGCTGGCTGCCGGTTTTCACGAACAGGAACGGCAGAAAGGCGTGAACCATGCAGGCGAGCCCGGCGAGGATCATGCGCAGGCCGAAGCCCGAGGCGGTCACCATGTGTTCGGCATAGCTCTCACCCACGCTTGCGGGATGGTCGGTGAAGAGTTCGATGGCGCTCATGGCTTCCCCCTTTGGATGATTTTCGAATCCTATCGCGGCCTAACTGCAAAATCATCACCTGATTTATGGCCAATTCGGCCAAATGATGATAATCTGTCCCAATGAACAACGATGTGGCGCAACTTGATACCATCGATTGGGCAATTCTCGGAGAGCTGCAGCGCGATGCTTCGCTTGCCGTGCACGAGGTGGGGGAACGGGTCGGACTGTCGAGCAATGCGTGCTGGCGACGGATTAGGCGGCTCGAGGATAGCGGCGTGATTGCCCGCCGTGTCGCCTTGCTCGATGCTGAGAAGCTGGGACTAGCCACCACGGTGTTCGTAGCGATCCGCACCAACCGTCATGATCCCGCCTGGCTCGAGGCATTCTCGCGCGGTGTCGCCGAGATCGACGAGATCAGCGAATGTCACCGCATGGCGGGCGAGGTCGATTACCTGCTCAAGATCGTGGTCCGCGACATCGCGCACTACGATCGGATCTACCGCAAATTGATCGCGCGCATTCCCGACATCGCCGATGTCAGCTCGACCTTCTCGATGGAAAAGATGAAGGCGACGACCGCCTTGCCCCGGCCCGCCTAGCGCCTCAGCAGCCAGCCGAAGATCTCGGGAAGCCGGGCCGCCCAAGCGTTTTCCTCGTGCTCGGCGCCGGGATAGACCTTGCTCTCCCAGTCGCGCCCGCGCTGCCAGCCGCTCGCGGCCATGCGCGCATCGATCACCTGCTGGTAGGGGCCATACCACGCATCGAGCGTGGCGGTGCCGTGATCCATCCACAGCCGCCGCCCTACAGGCCTGCCGAGATAGCGCTTGAACCAGCCATCCCACCGCGCGGCGAGATCGGCATCGAAGGCGCCCGGATTGCCGGGATCGGCAGCAGGCCAGTGCGAACTGACACAGGCTGCGCGGCCATAGATTTCAGGGCGGCGCAAGAACGCGTAGCAGCTCATCAACCCGCCCATGCTCGATCCGGCGATTGCGGTGGCCATCCGTCCCGGCCTGGTTCGGTAATTCTTATCGACCCACCGCTTGAGCGGCCCTGCGAGCCACGCGAGGTAAGCGTCCGAGATGATCGGCCCGCCCGTCAGTTTGTCCATCCTGGCGCGTTCCGCGGGCCCTGCAGCATCGTAGATATCGCGCGGCAGGTACTGGCGGTATCGATCATTACCAGGTGCCCAGATCCCGACGATGATATAAGGCTGAAAGCGCCCCCGCCTCGCTGCGGCGAGCATCGCCTTGTCCGCCGCCCAGATCTTGTTGAAATTGCTGACCTTCACATCGAACAGGTTGTGCCCGTCGTGCATGTAGACCACGCCGTAGCGTCGCTTCGAGGTATCGTAGCCTGGCGGCAGCCAGATTGTCAGCCGCTGGTCGGGCAAACCGGCGGCCTTTACGTTCTCAACTTCGACGCGTCGGCCATGATCGTCAGAGGCCAGCGCAGGACCAGCCAGACCGAGCCACAGCGCCAAAGCGGCGACCAGGCCGCGCAGGCTCACTTCACTGGCACCAACCGGATTGCAAAGCCGCCGCCCGGGGCAATGCGCAACTTTATGCTGTCAGCATTGGTGACGATCCGCGTTTCGTAAGCTACCGAATGCCGCTTGTCGGTGCGGTAATCGGCATCGTCTCCGTCACGGTAGATCTCGGCGCGGTACTTCCTGCCCGGAGTGAGGAAACCGAAGTCGAAGCTGGAGAACCGCTCCTGCTCGTCGCCCACGCCCCCAACGTACCAGTCCTCACCGCCGCGCACCTTGCGAGCGATGGTGACATAGTCGCCGACTTCGCCGTTCAGGACTTTGGTGTCCTGCCAGTCGGTCGGCACGTCGCGGATGAATTTGAAGCTTTTGGGATATTTCGCGTAGTTCTCGGGCGTGTCAGCTGCCATCACCACGGGCGAATAGAGCACAACGTAAAGCGCGAGCTGCTTGGCCTCGGTCGAAAGGATATCGCTGTCGCCTTGCCCCTTTAGGCTGAGCACGCCCGGGGTGAAGTCCATCGGTCCTTCGAGCATCCGGGTGAAGACCAGGTTGGCCTCATGCTCTGGCGGGTTCTTGCCCGGCCACGAGTTGTATTCCATGCCGCGCGAACCTTCGCGCGCGACCCAGTTGGGATAGGTTCGCTGCAGCCCGGTACCCTTGATCGGTTCGTGGCTGTCGAAAGCGACTTTGTATTTCGCCGCGGCCTCGGCAACTCGGATGAAGTGGTTCGACATCCACTGGCCCTCGTGCCACTCGCGGAATTTGGTGCCATCGGCATCGACCCGCTCGATCTGTGCCGCGTCGGTCACATAGCCGGTCTTGACCACCATCTCGTTATGGTCGGCGGCGAACTTGAAAGCCTTGTCGAACTGCGCTTCGTAATGACTCGCCGAACCGCCGGTTTCGTGGTGACCGATCAGCCGCACACCCTTCTTCTTCGCATAGGCGGCGAGCATGTCGGCATCGAAGTCCTCGGTGGGCTTCGCGAAATCCATGTCATTGCCGTTGCCGAACCAATCGCCGTCCCAGCCCACGTTCCAGCCTTCGACCAGCACGTTCGGAATGCCGTTGGCGGCAGCAAAATCGATGTAGCGCATGACGTTGGCATTGGTCGCGCCGTGCTTCGGACCGCGCGCCCACGACCATTCGCCCTTGATCATGTTCCACCACACCCCGGCGAACTTGCCGGGCTTGAACCAGCTCATGTCGCCAAGCTTGTTGGGCTCGTTGAGGTTGAGCATCAGGTGGCTCATGTAGATGCCCGGCGCATCGTCGGCGATGATCAGGGTGCGCCAGGGGGTGGTCCAGGCGCCGCTCTTTTCGACTTTGGGTCGGCCCGCCCCCGGGGTCAGCTGGGCGCGCAGCGTGGTGCCTTCGGTCCGCGACAC
>JBJTMA010000161.1:0-2709 GCA_046063295.1 Novosphingobium sp. | reverse complement strand
CCTGGGTAGCCCATGCCGCATATTGGTATCTGCCGGCCGGATTTTTGGGCCTTAAGTCGACGCCGCCTTCCCACTGCCGACTACTCGCCGGTTGAGGGGCACTTCCATGTTTTCCGACATATCCCACGAACGTCAGCAATCGCTGCTGCGCCAGCGAAACCTCTTTGCGCTCACCAGCGCTGGCCTCGGCCTCGCACTTGTCATCGCCGGGAGCCTGGCCGCTACCCGTGACCGCGAAGTGGTACTGGTTCCGACCGTCCCCAAAGCGCTCACCGTGAGCAGTGCCGGGGTCGAGGCCGACTATCTCGAGCTCGTCACCCGCGATGCGGCCCTTGTTCTCCTCAATCGCAGTCCGGAAGGCCTCGATTACTGGATGAACGAGATCCTGAAGCTCGCTGATCCCGCAAGCTATGGTCGCCTCAAGGCCGAGCTCGTGCGCATCGTCGAAGAGCAACGGGGATCGGACGTCACCCAGGCTTTTGTGATCCGGTCGATGACTGTCGATCCCAAGGGCCTCACCTCGGATGTTACGGGCACGCTCAAGACGTTCGTCGGCGCGCAGGTGATTGCGAGTGACGAGCGCCGCTTCCGCTTCAGCTGGACTTATCGCGGCCTGCGCCTCGCGCTGGCCGGGTTTGCACAGCTCCCCCCACCAGACAAATCGAAGGAGGCCCAGTGATGGCTTACCGATCAGGGGCCCAGGCAAGGGTCTTACTTCTGAGCGCGGCTGCGCTGCTAGCTGTAGCGGCCCAGCCCGCCACTGCGGCCGACCAGTTCAAGCAAGCGGCCGATGGCGCTGCGATCGAATGCAGCGTGTCGGCACGCGAGCTCACCCGCTTCGCATTGGTCGACGACCAGTTCGCCAGCGTCTCCAAGATCTCGACCGGTACGCCGTACAACGACTTTGCCGTGACCAACGAGCCGGTGCGCGGCGACATCTACGTGTCGGTGCCAGAAACTTACGCGGCACGGGCCATCAGCTTCTTCGCTACGACCAAGAAGGGCTTCGTGTACAAGATCGCGTGCCGGGTCGAGCAGATCCCTGCGGCGCAGATCTTCGTGACCAACCCGGCGATCGCGAAGAACCGCGCCGCTGACTGGGAAAACCAGACGCCGATCGAAACAAGCGCCGTCAGGCTCATCCAGGCGATGGCCAACGACCGGACTGTCGATGGCTTTGCTGTCCGCCAGTCCACCGCAATGCCCGCACGGGTCGGCGATCTCGAGATCCAGCTCATCGCCGATTATCGCGGTTCCAGCCTCACCGGGAAGGTCGTCCGCATCCACAATCGCGGATCGAAGCCCGTGACGCTCGCCGAGCGCGATCTCGCACCCCGCGACACGCTCGCGCTTTCGATCGCCCAGCCGAAGCTCGACCCCGGGGCCAGCACCACGGCCTTTGTTGTCGGCGCAAGCGGGGAGACCGGTCATGACTGATGCAGCCGATACGCCAAGCACGTCGCCTCTGCAGGCCGAGAGTGCCGCGCCGTCAGAACTTTCCGGACTCAACGCCCGCACCGCGCGCCGGCAGAAGCTGCTGCTGGGGTCGCTGGGAGCACTCGCGCTCCTTGGCGGAAGCTGGTTCATTCTCGGCGGCGATGACAAGCCCAAGACCGGCGATCCCAATGCGGCGCAGACGATCGACACGGCAGGCCTCGTCAACCGCGATCTGTCACAGCGCGAATTCGTCGCGACCTATGGCAACCGGCTCGATGCCGTCACCCGCGAACAGAAGGCGCTGAAGGATGGGAGCATCCCGCGGACGGAGATTGAGTCGCAGCTGGCATCCCTCAAGGCCGAAAACCAAGCCATGCGGGTCGATGGACAGGCCGCGATCGATGCCATTTCGGCAGAGAACGCCGAACTCAAGACCCGGCTTGCCGCGCAGCCCGCAACGACGGCCCCCGCTGTACCGCCTCCAGCCTATGGGCCGCAGGCGGGCGGCTATGACGCGCGAGCCCGTTCGTCCCAGCCAGGAGGTGCGCCCACAGGGGGCGATCCGCAGGCTGGCATGATCCCGTCGCCTGGCGAGGTGAAGCTAATGAGCTTCAGCTCTGACAAGGCGGGGGCGAGCGGTCTCAGAGTGGGCCGCCCCGAGGCACCCCCGGTCGTCGTCGAGGATTCGCCGGATTACCTGCCCCCCAACTCCTACGCCTCGGCCCGGGTGATTGTCGGCGTCGATGCCTCGGCAGGCGTCGCCAGCCAGACCGATCCGCTGCCCGTGGTCCTCAGGATCACCGGTCCAGCCCGGTCGGTCATGCAGAACGGAAGGGTTCTCACCACCCGGATCCAGGGCTGCGTGGTGAACGGCGCGGCGCGCGGCGACCTCAGCAGCGAGAAGGTCTATGTCAAACTCGCCCGCATGACCTGCGATCAGCCGGGTGGCCGGGTCGCAGTGAGCGAGGTCAAAGGCTTCATCAGCTTCGCCGGCAAGTCCGGGGTCCGCGGCCGCGTCGTGAGCCGCGAAGGCAGCCTCGTAAGTCAGGCATTGCTTGCCGGGATAGTCGGCGGCTTCGGACGCGGTTTCTCGGCCAACGCCAACAGCGTCTTCTCCGGCGTCAGATCCAATCCGGATGGCAGTCGTTCCAAACTCTCTGCGGGCGACATCCTGGGTGGCGGGCTTGGCCAGGGCGCCGCCGATGCTGCCGACACGGTCTGCAAATACCTGATCGAGCGCGCTGAACAGTACCAACCCGTCGTCGAGATGCC
>JBJTMA010000160.1:0-9120 GCA_046063295.1 Novosphingobium sp. | reverse complement strand
GTTCGATCGAGCGCTTCGACGAGGCGACCCCGGCAATCCCGACGCGTTCGTGCGCGAGCAGGAACTTGGCGCAGGTCCAGCCCTTGTTCTCTTCGAACACGCGGTTGGCCACCGGCACGCGCACGTCTTCGAGGAACACCTCGTTGACTTCGTGCTCGCCGCCCAACGTGATGATCGGGCGCACGGTGATGCCCGGGCTCTTCATATCGATCAGCAGGAACGAGATGCCTTCCTGCATCTTGGCATCGGGATCGGTGCGGACCAGGAAGAAGCCCCAGTCGGCATGCTGGGCCAGCGTGGTCCAGGTCTTCTGCCCGTTGACCACATAATGATCGCCGTCACGCTCAGCCTTGGTGCGCAGGCTCGCAAGGTCAGAGCCCGAGCCGGGTTCGGAATAGCCCTGACACCACCAGTCTTCGCCCGACAGGATGCGGGGCAGGAAGTGGGCTTTCTGCTCGGGCGTGCCGAAGGTGTAGATCACCGGGCCCACCATGCTGAGGCCGAAGGGCAGCAGGCGAATGCAATCGGCCCGCGCGGTTTCTTCGGACCAGATATAGCGCTGGGTCTGGGTCCAGCCGGTGCCGCCGTATTCCACCGGCCAGGCGGGGGCGACCCAACCCTTCTTGGCCAGCACCTTGTGCCACGAGAGGAAGTCCTCTTTCGAAAGCTCATCACCCTCGTCCTGCTTGCCGCGCAGCTCGGCTGGATAATTCTCGGCGATGAAGGTGCGAACCTCATCGCGGAAGGCGATGTCTTCGGCGCTGAAATCAAGGTCCATGCTGGCTCTCCCGGATCGATGTTTGGCAGCAGGATAGGCGCAGAAAACCGCCTTTCGCAAGCCTGCAGTGACTCTTTGCGGGCTGCCCTTACGGCAAGGCCGGTTTGCGGCTGTGCGTGAAGGGCGAGCGATGCGATTGGCAGCCCCGCGAAGGCTTGATAAGCTCCGCCATCGCAGACCAACGGGAAGGGAACCTGCCATGCGTTACGCCGCCATCCTGCCGCTTGCCGCGGCGCTTTCGCTGGTTGCCTGCAACAAGCCTGGAAACGGCTCGGATGCGGGCGGATCGACGGCTGCAGGCAACGGTGGCTCGTTGCCCGAGAAGGTGGTGGCCGCAGCCACCGAAATGCGCCTGCAGCCGGGCCTCTATCAGGCGACCGTCGATGTGAAGGCCTTCGACGTGCCCGGGATGCCGCCGCAGGTTGCTGCCGCGGTCAAAAGCAACATGGCGGGCAAGCCGATGACGTTCTGCCTCTCCGCAGAAGATGCCGCCAAGGGCGTGGAGGCGATGAAGGAGCACATCGGCAAGGGCGGCAAGTGCCAGTTCAACAAGTTCCAGGCATCGGGCGGCACGATCGATCAGGACATGACCTGCCAGATGGGCCAGGGCACGATGCATGTGGTCGGGCATGGCACATATACCGACACCGGATCGGTTGTGGCGTCCACAGCGGACATGTCCGCGCCCGGCGGCAAGGGCATGCATGTCGAACAGGTGACAACCACCAAACGGGTTGGAGACTGCACCAAGTAGCTTTCCCTAAATGCTTGACTTGCCAGCTGCTCTGGTGTCGCTTCGGGACAGTCCGGAGGCTTGCGCCAGGATTTGTGCGTGCAGCCCTTCCGGCACGGAAGAGGGGAAATAGCGATGAACTATGTAATCATGGCAGTTGTCGGCCTGGTCGTGGGCCTGCTGGCGCGCTTCTTCTATCCAGGTCCCGTCGACATGGGTCTGCTGATGAGCGCGGTGCTCGGCATCGCCGGATCGTTTCTGGCCGGCTTCATCGGTTCGGTGGTGCACAAGTCGTCGGACGGCCGGATGCATCCCGCTGGCTTCATCTGGTCGATCCTGGGCGCAATGCTGCTGATCTTTATTGCCCGCAAGCTCGGTTACGCCTGAGCCCCCGCGCGGAGTTGCCAATACCGGGCGGGGCGCTTTGCGGCGTCCCGCCTGATGTACATGTTCGAAGGTAGGACGGAACAGATGAAACCGCTTCGTACACTCGTGCCGCTTGCGCTGGTCCTGTGCAGCGGAACCCTGCTTGCCACCGCGGCCGAGGCGCAATTCGGCAGCATCGGCAGCGTCGTCAAGCACCTCCCGGTCAAGGCTCCAGCGGTGCCTGACCTGCTCAGCGGTCCCGCGCCGGTTTCCACCAGCATCAAGGATGCGACCTATGGCGATCCATCGAAGGACGGTTTCACTCCGCGGGAACCCGCGCGCGCGCTGACGTCGCTTGCGCGCAGCGCCGACGGCGGCTTCGTGCTGGCGCCGGGCTATTACACCATGCTTGCGCAAAGCTATTGCCTGCACGCCGGGACGCACGGACCGGGCGGCGGCGATGCTTACCTGTTCGCTTATGTAAAAGGCTCGGCCCGCGATGCAGTGGTGTCGATCCTGCACAATTCGGTCGCTCACCCTGAGATCGAGCAGCACGATATCCAGCTGCTGCTCTGGGCGATCGTCGCCCGCGCCAAGTTCGAAGACCTCGACACGCGGTTGAAGGCAGTGGCAGCAAGGCTCCTCACCACCAGGCAACTCGCCGGCCTCAATCGTAGCGCGCTCGGGGTGCTGACCAGCCCGCAGCTTGCTTCGGTCACCGGCGGCATGCCGGGGCCGGTGCGGACAATCGTCGAGGCAGAAAGCAGGATGCGCGGCCTTTTGACGACGCCGGGATCGTCCTATTCGGAAATCGAGCGTGTCGCGGTGCTGGGCGGCCTGGCGCCCAAGGGGCCGGGCAGCATCGACGTTCCCGCCAGCCGTTGGAGCCTGCACCCCGATGGGTTCTGGGTGCGATACCGGCCCAACAGCTATACCAATACGCAGGTGGAGGTATGGGTACCGCAGGGCAGCAAGGCGGTCGGCAAGACTTACGATCCCGGCAACTCGATCGCGGTTCCCGCCAACACCGCCCGGCAACGGCTGGCGCAATCTGGACGGGTCTACGCGCGGTAGGTCAGTCCTTGCTCCAGGGATTGCTTGAAGCGCTGTCGGAACCGGTCTTTGATATGACCGCGGTAACCCCGCACGGCCCGACCGGCACGAGGTCCGGCTCTTTCAGCATATAGCGGCCATTGGTCTGGATCTCGATCGCGCCAGAGGCAGACTTGCGCTGCATCACCGTCACGCAGCTATCGGCGCTGGTCTTCAACAGATCGTGATACTGGTCATAGGTTACGGGGATTTCGGTTGAATCGCCGGTGTCGAAGGGATCGATCCGGATCGTGTTGCGCGCGCCCTTGCGGCCGTGGCTGACCGAATCGATCGGGTACTGCGCCGGCTCGAACGGCTGGCTGGAGAAGCCGAATTCGGTCCAGTCGCTGATCCGGTAGGCAATCTCGCCGAACCCGAATGCGATCAGCAGCGGGCAGACCAGCACGGTGATTCCGCGCTTGAACAACGATGTTTCGGTCATCGTCAGAACCGTGAGAACTGTGACCACGATCCCGACAATGAGGCCGAGGCCGCGCATCCCCCAAAGCAGTGTCTGGTTGATCGGGGTGATCAGCGAGGTTCCCGACAGGAGAGCCTCGAACCAGGCGAGGAACAGGACGGTGATGAACAGGATCCCGACGATTTTCAGGCCGCCGACCCGTTCTTCTTCCGAACGCGGTGCGGATTGCGCGACAGACCGCGCGACGCTTTGTGCGACATTGACCGGCTCGCCATTCACCGTGACGCCGCGCTGGCCGAACTGAGGACGTTGCATGACCGCTTCCCGTATGATTTCGCCCGATTTAATCACCCACCGGTTAAATTGCGCTAAAGCCGCGTGTGATCGGTTTCGGTTACTTTCGCAGTTGCAGCATTCGCTGCTTGACTTCGGGCTGTCGCCGGGCTGTCTTCTCTGCGTGAACAGGGCAAGCGCACATGTCTGACAAGGCACCGTCTTTTGACGAGATGCTGGGTGCTGATGGCGGGGTGCGCAGCGCCTATGGCAGTTATTGCGACTGGTATCACCGCCAGGACCCTGCGATGATGCGCCGCAAGGGGCAAGAGGCGGAGACCTTCTTCCGCAAGACCGGGATCACCTTCAACGTCTATGGTGACGATGCCGGCGAAGAACGGCTGATCCCGTTCGATATGGTCCCGCGCATCATCACCGCGAATGAATGGCGCAAGCTGGTCAAGGGGATCGAACAGCGCGTTCGTGCGCTGAACGCCTTCCTTCACGACATCTACCACCGCCAGGAGATCATCCGGGCAGGGCGCGTTCCCGAAGCGCTCATCGCGCGGAACGCTGCATTCCTGCCCCAGATGATGGGAATGACCCCGCCGGGCGGGGTCTATACGCATATCGTGGGGATCGACCTAGTACGCACCGGACCCGAAGAATTCATGGTGCTCGAAGACAATGCCCGCACGCCAAGCGGTGTCTCCTACATGCTGGAGAATCGCGAGACGATGATGGCGATGTTCCCCGAACTGTTCACCGCGATGGACGTGCGCCCGGTGCAGGACTATCCGCGACGGCTGGCGGAAAGCCTTGCCGCATGTGCGCCGGCAGCAACCCGCGCCAAGGGCGATGGCCGTCCGACCGTCGCCGTGCTCACGCCGGGGATCTACAACTCTGCCTACTTCGAACACGCATTTTTGGCTGACCAGATGGGCGCCGAGCTGGTCGAAGGCAGCGACCTGCGCGTTGTCGACGGGCGCGTCGCGATGCGCACCACACGCGGCTATCAGGCGATCGACGTGCTCTATCGCCGGGTTGACGACGATTACCTTGATCCGCTGACCTTCAAGCCCGAAAGCCGGCTGGGCGTCCCCGGGATCATGGACATCTACCGCGCCGGGGGCATCACCATTGCCAACGCGCCGGGCACCGGGATCGCGGACGACAAGGCGATCTATTCGTTCATGCCCGAAATCGTGGAATTCTACACCGGCGAAAAGCCGCTGCTGTCTAACGTCCCGACCTATCGCTGCGGTGAGCCGGACAGTCTGGCATACGTGCTCGACAATCTGCCCGAGCTGGTGGTCAAGGAGGTTCACGGCTCAGGCGGATACGGGATGCTGATCGGGCCGACATCGTCCCGGAAAGAGATCGCCGCTTTCGCCGCCAAGCTGCGCGCGCGTCCGGACAACTACATCGCTCAGCCCACCCTTGCCCTGTCCACCGTGCCGATCCTGACCAAGGCCGGGCTCGCCCCGCGACATGTCGACCTGCGGCCCTTCGTGCTCGTTTCGCCCGATGGGATAGAGATTACCCCGGGCGGGCTGACCCGTGTTGCGCTCAAGCAGGGCAGCCTTGTGGTGAACTCCTCGCAAGGGGGCGGGACCAAGGACACTTGGGTGCTCGCGGACTGATGGCCGGGAATTCCGCATGCTAGGCCGCACCGCCAACGGGGTGTTCTGGATGGGGCGCTATCTTGAGCGCGCCGAGAACACCGCCCGCCTGATCGAGGCAGGCTTCCGCATCGCGCTGACCCGCGATCTTGTGACCAGCCAGCAGGAGTGGCGATCGGTTGTCACCACCGTCGGTCTTGCCGGGCAGTACGAGATTCACAACGGCACCTATACCGGGGTGCAGGTATGGAATTTCCTGCTGCGCGACAAAAACAATCCCGGATCGGTGCTGAACATGATCGAAGGGGCGCGAACCAATGCGCGCTCGGTGCGGACCGCGCTGACTCGCGAGGTCTGGGAAGCGGTCAACGAAAGCTGGATGGTGATCCGCGAGGCGCTGGCCCGACCGGTGCGAGAAGCCGCGCTTGGCGAGGTCCTCTCGATCATCCGCCGGCAGACCACGCTGGTGCGCGGCGCGCTCGACGGGTCGATGCTGCGCAGCGAAAACTTCAATTTCTTCCGCATCGGCACCTTCATCGAACGCGGCGACAACACCGCGCGGATTCTCGATGTGAAGTATTACGTGCTGCTGCCTTCGCTCGCTTGGGTGGGCTCACGGCTCGACAATGTGCAGTGGGAAAGCGTTCTGCGCTCGGTGTCGGGAGAGCGTTCCTATCGCTGGCTCAATGCCGGGTCGATCGATCCCCGCGGGATCGCTGAATTCCTGCTGCTTGACCGGCGATTCCCGCGCAGCCTGATGTTCTGCCTCGACAAGCTGCAGTCGAACCTGCGTGGTCTTGCGCACCAGTATGGTGAGGAAAGCCCGTCGCACGAAGTGCTGCGCGAGCTTTCGGACCAGTTCAAAGACAGTACGATCGAACAGGTGTTCGATGCCGGGTTGCACCAGTTCATACAGGATTTCATCGCCCGCAACCGGCAGGTCGCACAGGCGATCGAACGGGATTACAGGTTCTACGCATGAGCGGTTGGCAATGAGGTTGGGGGTCGAACACGTCACGCGTTACGAGTTCGCGCAGCCGGTCAAGCACGGCCTCCAGCGGCTGCGCCTGACCCCGAAGAATACGCAGGGGCAGAAGATCATCGACTGGGCGATGGACCTTGCCGGCGCAGAGGTTGAGGTCGAATACGACGATCATAACCACAATCGCACCACGCTCATATCGGTCGATCCCGGAGCGCGGGTGGTGGAGGTGCGATGCAAGGGAACGGTCGATACCGCGGATAATGCCGGGGTGATCGGACACCATGCCGGTCACATGCCGCTGTGGTCGTTCCTGGCGCAGACCCCGCTGACCCGGCCGGGTCCGAAGGTCCGATCGATCACGGCTTCACTCGGATCGCCCCGCAACGAAACGCTGGCGTTGCTGCACGAGCTGTCGGCCGCAGTCCTTGCGCAGGTTCCCTATGCGGTGGGCGAGACCGCGGTGCACACCACTGGCGAAGAAGCCGCGGCGCTGGGCAAGGGTGTGTGCCAGGACCACGTCCATATCTTCCTGGGTGCGGCGCGTTCGCTGGGCGTGCCCGCGCGCTACGTCTCGGGCTACCTAATGATGAATGACCGGATCGAGCAGGAAGCCGGCCACGCCTGGGCCGAAGCGCATGTCGAGAACCTCGGCTGGGTCGGCTTCGACATCTCGAACCGGATCAGCCCCGACGAGCGCTATGTCCGGGTCGCGACCGGCCGTGACTACCGCGAGGCCGCCCCGATTACCGGGCTCAGCTACGGAGCTGGGGAAACTGTGCTCGAAGTCCGTCTGGCGGTTGAACAGCAGAGAATTGAGCAATAAGCGAAACCTCAAGGGGATTCGCGGTGACATATTGCGTCGGAATGCTGCTCGACAAGGGTCTGGTGTTGATGAGTGACACCCGCACGAACTCGGGCGTCGACAACATCTCGATCTTTCGCAAGATGCATTCGTGGAACGTGCCGGGCAAGCGGATGATCTCGGTGATGACCGCGGGCAACCTTGCCACCACGCAGGGCGTGATCAGCCAGCTTGAAGAACGCAACAAGGCCAAGGCCGACCGGCACAATTCGCTGCTCGAAGCCGAATCTATGTTCCAGGTGGCAACAATCGTCGGCAAGTTGCTGCGCGAGACGATTGCCCAGTGCCGCAATGAAAACGGTGGGGAAGAAGCGGCGAGCACCTCGTTCAGCGCGTCGATGATAGTTGCGGGGCAGATCGCCGGAATGGAACCGCGGTTGTTCCTGATCTACCCCGAGGGCAACTTCATCGAAGCGGGGTTCGACACGCCGTTCTTCCAGATTGGCGAAACCAAGTACGGCCGTCCGATCATCCTGCGCGGCTATCACCGCGACATGAGTTTCGAAGACGCGGTCAAGCTGCTGATGGTCAGTTTCGATTCGACCATCAAGGCGAACCTCTCGGTCGGCCTCCCGCTTGACCTGATGGTGATCGAGCGCGACCGGTTCGAACCTGCGCACAAACGCCGGATCGGGGTGGATGACCCATATTACCGCGCGATTTCAGTCGGATGGAGCGAGGCGCTGCGGCTCGCGTTCGAAAGCTTGCCCGATTATTCGTTCTTCCAGGGCAAGGAAGCCTGACCGCTACTTGCAATAATTCCGCCCGCTCATTTCCAGGTGCAGATGATCGTAGTGCGCGGCATTGTAGGCCGGGCTGAGCACGGTGCCGAAGCGCTTGCAGGCGCTGGCGTGGATGGTGGTGAAAAAGCGTTGCACCGTCGGGCTCTTGTCAGCCCAGTTGCCCGCCACCGTGATCCGCCGGCCATCGGCGAGGACGAAGCCCGAGATGTCTACCGCGTTTCCGGTGGCATGGGCCGAGCGACGGGGCGAGCCGGCGATGTTGCGGCAATTGTAGCTGCCCATGGTCTCGATCTTGACCAGCGGTGAGCCGAGTATCTGCTGCGCGGCGCGGTCTACGCCATAGCGCGCCCAGCCGGCCAGCGTATCGGCTAGCGGACAGGTCATCGGGCCGAGGCCGGCAAGGCGCAGATCGGCGCGATCGCTCTTGAGCGAGGCCAGACGGACCGTGCCGACAGTCGAACAGCCCGCACCGAAATACTGATCGGGAAGCGGCGTGAAATTGGCACTGCGCGAGCCAAGATCGGCAAAGCAGGCCTGTGCCACCGGGTTGGGGGTAATGACGGCAGTTGATCGCGCGGCCACGCTCTTGCGCGGTGCGGGTGCAGACGGAATTGCCTCGCATCCGGCGAGCAGGGAAAGGGTAAGGCACAAGGCGATTGTCGTGCGCATGGCGGGAAACCTGCCATGATGATGGTTAACAAATTGCCACCGAGCCAATCGGTTCATCGCAGTTATTGCCGACAATACACGGAGCGCGCTTGACTTGTTGCGGCGCAGCATTAACTGCGGCTCCGGGCCACGCGGTCCCAACGCCGCGCGAGCTCTCTGCAAGGAGAGACTACATGACTGTACCAATGCCGGCGCGCAAACCCGCGCGTCCTTTCTTTTCTTCCGGTCCCTGCGCCAAGCCGCCGGGCTATTCCCCCGCCAAACTCGCCACCGAATCGCTCGGCCGCTCGCACCGCGCCAAGATCGGCAAGACGCGCCTGCAATACGCGATCGATCTGATGCGCGAGGTGCTGCAGCTTCCCGACACGCACCGCATCGGCATCGTGCCCGGATCGGACACTGGCGCCTTTGAAATGGCGATGTGGACCATGCTCGGCGCGCGCGGCGTGACGACGCTGGCCTGGGAAAGCTTTGGCGAAGGCTGGGTGACCGACGCGGTCAAGCAATTGAAGCTTGAACCGACGGTGCTGCGCGCCGACTACGGCCAGCTTCCCGATCTCGACAAGGTCGACTTTG
>JBJTMA010000159.1:0-6847 GCA_046063295.1 Novosphingobium sp. | reverse complement strand
GGATCAGTTCGATGCGGTTGCCGAAGGGGTCGCTGACATGGCAGCGCTGCACGCCGGGCAGTTCATCGTCCCAGCGTAGCGGAACCTTCGCCGCTTGGAGCCTTGCCACAAGCGCCCGGATATCGCTCACCAGCAGCGCGGGGTGCGCCTTCTGCGCCGGGCGGAACTCGATCTCCACGCCGAGGTGAATATTCACACCCGGCGCCTCGAACCAGCACCCACCGCGCGAGGCGAGCGGTTCGGGCTTGGGCACTTCGGTGAGGCCAAGCAGGTCGGCGTAGAATGGCCGCGCGCGGTCTTCGCCTCCCGGGGGAATCGCCAGCTGCACATGGTCGATCCCGGTAAGCACTAGATACGCTCGGCCTCGGCCACTGCGTCGCTGGCGCGCAGGGCGGAGACGATCCGGGTGAGGTGGGCAAGGTCCGACACCTCAAGGTCGATCTCGTAGGTTGAGAACAGGTCGTCGCGCCCGGTGTTTTCAAGGCTGCCGATATTGGCGCGGTTGCCGGCGAAGATGCCCGCCGCCTCGGCCAGCGTGCCGGGGCGGTTGTACAGCACCACGCGGACCCGGCCCAATGCGCCGGTGGTGCGTTCGCCCCAGCTAAGGTCGAGCCAGTCGGCATCGACCCCGTTGGCCAGCGCGAGGCAGTCGATCGTGTGGACCACCACGCCCTTCCCCTCCTCGCGGGTGCCCACGATGCGGTCGCCCGGCACCGGGTGGCAGCATTCGCCAAGGTGGAAGGCCATGCCGGCGGTCAGCCCGCGGATAGAGATCGCGCGGTCCTGCTTGTTCCAGGTTTCGGGCTCGGGGAGGTCCTTGGTGCTGCCCGGAACCAAGGCCTCCATCACCGCCCGGTCTTCAACCTTGGCGGTACCAATCGCCGCCATCAGGTCTTCCTCGGAGCCCAGGCCGAGCCGTTTCGCTGCGTCCTTGACCGCCTTCTTGCCGATCTTCGAAGGCAGCCGTTCGGCGATCTGGTCGAACAGCTTGCGGCCGATCGCGGCGACTTCCTCGCGCTCCTTGGCGCGCACCGCGCGGCGGATCGCGGCGCGGGCCTTGCCGGTGACCACGAAGCCGAGCCACGAGAGCTGGGGCGAGGCGTTCTTGCTCTTGATGATCTCCACCACGTCGCCGTTATTGAGGGGCGTGCGCAGCGGCATGTGGCGGCCGTTGATCTTGGCCCCGACCGCGAAACTGCCGAGATCCGAGTGAACCGCGTAGGCGAAGTCGACCGGGGTAGAACCCTTGGGCAGCTGGAGCAGCTGGCCCTTGGGGGTAAAGGCGAAGATGCGGTCCTGGTAGATCGCCAGCTTGGTATGCTCGAGCAGTTCCTCGGCGTCGTGGCTTTCGTCGACGATCTCGATCAGGTCGCGCAGCCAGCCGACCTGGCCATCCGGGACTCCGCCCTGCTTATAGGCCCAGTGCGCGGCCAGCCCGTACTCGTTGGTGCGGTGCATTTCCTGCGTGCGGATCTGCACTTCCATGCGCATCGAATTCTCGAAGATCAGCGCGGTGTGGAGGCTGCGATAGCCGTTCGACTTCGGCGTCGAGATATAGTCCTTGAAGCGTCCCGGGATCATCTGCCAGGTCGAATGCAGGATGCCCAGCGCGCGGTAGCAATCCTCGACGCTTTCGGTCAGCACGCGGAAAGCCATGATGTCGGTGATCTGTTCGAAGCTGACATGGCGTTCGGCCATCTTCTTCCAGATCGAATAGGGGTGCTTCTCGCGCCCCGAAACCTCAACCTTCAATCCGGCTTCGGCCAGCGCCTGCTTGACCTGCAGGGCGATCGCATCGACCTGGCCGTGATCGGTCTCGCGGATCTGCGCGAGGCGGCCGGTGATGATGCCGTAAGCCTCGGGCTCGAGCTGTTCGAAGGCGAGCAGTTGCATCTCGCGCATGTATTCGTACATGCCCACGCGCTCCGCCAGGGGTGCGTAGATATCCATCGTCTCGCGGGCAATGCGGCGGCGCTTTTCCTCGCTTTTGATGAAATGCAGCGTGCGCATGTTGTGCAGCCGGTCGGCGAGCTTGACCAGTAGCACGCGGATGTCGTCGCTCATCGCGAGGAAGAACTTCCTGAGGTTCTCTGCCGCGCGCTCGGTCTCGCCCATCGCTTCGATCTTGGAGAGCTTGGTCACCCCGTCGACCAGCCGCGCGACTTCGGGACCAAACAGTTTTTCGACCTCATCCACCGTCGCCAGCGTATCCTCGACCGTATCGTGCAGCAGCGCGGTGACGATCGTTTCCTGGTCGAGCTTGAGTTCGGTCATCAGCCCGGCAACCTCGACCGGGTGGCTGAAATATGGGTCGCCGCTGGCCCGTTTCTGGCTGCCGTGCTTCTGCACCGTATAGACGTACGCGCGGTTGAGCATCGCCTCGTCCGCTTCGGGATCGTAGGCGAGCACGCGTTCAACAAGTTCATACTGGCGCAGCATCAGGTGCCCAGTGTGGCGGGTTTATGCGGCGCAGGGCAAGGGTCTTCGCAAGTTGGGGTGCTTTTTTGCTGCAAAGACAGCGCCTCTAGAGGAAACTACCGAAGGCGGCGAAGACGTCGCGAAGTCCTTTGGGGCTGGTCTCGTCCCTGAGCAGATCAAGCGCTGCCGAGGTATCGAGCTGGTAATCCGACACCCCTTGCGCGGTCGTCACGCGGCTCGCCCCGAGCGAGCGGACGAGGCGGGCAGCCGCCCGGTTTTCCGAGAGTATCTGCACGTCGAGCGTTGTAATCCCTTCGGCGCGGCAATGGATCAGCAGCACGCAGCTGAGCATGCGGGCCAGGCCAAGGCCGTGAAAGGCATCGAGCACCCCGACCGCGAATTCCGCAAATCCCGCGGTTTCATCGCTCCGCACCGCATGGACCGCGCCGATCGCGACGTGCTGCGGATCGTCACTGAGGATCGCTCCCCAGGCAAGGTGGCGGTGACCATCGACCGCGACGAGCTGGGTGATGACGCGTTCGGGCGGGCGCGGGGCGGGGGAGAAGAACCGCAGGTAACGAGACTGCGCCGACAGCGCATCGATTCCGGCGCGCATCCGCGGTTCGTCATCGGGGGTCACCGCGCGGATGCAGATGCGCCGACCATCCTCGAGCCGGGTGTGCACGATGGTCTGGTCGATCGCGGTCATCGCGGTGAGATTATCAGAAGATCAGCTCCACGTCGCCTCGGGCGGAAGGCTCATCAGGATCGCGTCGATGTTGCCGCCGGTCCGGAGGCCGAACAGCGTGCCGCGGTCGTAGACCAAGTTGAATTCGGCATAACGCCCGCGCCATTCGAGCTGCTGCGCCTTGTCCGCCGGGGTGAAGTCCGAATTCATGCGGCGGCGAACAATCTCGGGATAAACCTCGAGAAAGGCTTCGCCGACATCGCGGGTGAAGGCGAAATTGCGCTCGAAGGCCGGCTCGTCATCGCATTCGAGGTGATCGTAGAAGATCCCGCCGACGCCTCGGCTCACGTTGCGGTGCGGGATCCAGAAGTACTCTTCGGCCCACTTGGCGAACTTTTCGTAATAGGTCGGGTTATGCTTCATGCAGGCCGCGCGCAGCACCGCGTGGAAGCGCTCGGTGTCTTCCTTGTAAGGCAGCGGCGGGTTGAGATCGGCGCCTCCGCCGAACCAGGCCTTGCTGGTCACCAGGAACCGCGTGTTCATATGCACCGCGGGGACGTGCGGGTTTGCCATGTGCGCGACCAGGCTGATGCCCGTGGCGGTGAAGCCGGGATCTTCCTCGCTTGCGCCGTTTATGCTGGCGGCGAACCCGGGCGCGAACTTGCCGTGGACGGTAGAGACATTGACCCCGACCTTCTCGAAGACCTTGCCCTTCATCACCCCGCGCACCCCGCCGCCAGGATTGGAATTGCCCTCCTCCTCGCGGCTCCATGGGGTGTATTCGAAGCGGGCCGGGCTGCCGGCTTCGGCCTCGATCGCCTCGAAGGCGGTGCAGATGCGGCTGCGAAGGCTTTCGAACCAGTCGCGCGCCAATGCGGTGTGCTGAGTCCACTCGGTCATGACAGTGCCTTGCCAAGCTGGGGCGAGTCCGGCAATAGCCAAGCATGGTTCCCTTTTCGTTCGCAGGTCAGGAACTGGCGCTGGTCGCCGGTCGTGCGCTTTACTGGCCGCGCGAACGGGCGCTGCTGGTAGCCGACCTGCACCTTGAAAAGTCGAGCTTCTTCGCCCGCTTCGGACAGATGCTGCCGCCCTACGACAGCCGCGAAACGCTCGAGCGGTTGGCGCTGGCAATCCGCGAGACCGGGGCGCGGCGGGTGTTCTGCCTGGGCGACAATTTCCATGACAAGGCCGGAGCTGCCCGCCTTGAGCCGCACGCCGCCGGCATGCTCGATGCGCTGACCCGGGCGACCGACTGGGTGTGGATCGCGGGCAACCACGATCTTGGCGCGGTGCCGAGCGGGACCAGCGTCGAGGAGCTCGATCTCGGCGCGCTGGTGCTGCGGCACGAGGCGCTGGCGGGAGAGACCCGTCCCGAACTGTCGGGCCACTACCACCCCAAGCTGCGGGTCAATGCCCGCGGGCGCTCGATCAGCCGGCCCTGCGCCGTGCGCAGCGAGCGCAAGCTGATCCTCCCCGCCTTCGGTACGCTTACCGGCGGGCTCGACGCCAGCGACCCGGCAATCCTGCGCGCGATGCAGCCGGCCCGCGAAGTCGATGCCTTGCTTGGGGTCCAGGGCCGGCTGGTGCAGTTCCCGCTGTACCGCGCCGCGGCCTGACGCTTCCCCACTTCCTTATTCACGCGAATCCCTCTAAGGAGCCGCGCAGCATTCCGCTTCAGGAGATACGACTATAGCACCCCCACCCCGGCGCATGATGACGCCCCCCGTCAAGAGCGGGCCGCGCTACAACAATATGATCACTTCCGACAAAGTCCGCGTGATTGACGAGAACGGTGAGAACATCGGCGTCATGTACACGCGTGAAGCCATCGAGCAGGCCGCCGAAGTCGGCCTCGATCTGGTCGAAGTGTCGCCCAACGCCGATCCGCCGGTGTGCAAGTTCCTCGATGTCGGCAAGTTCCGCTACGAAGCGCAGAAGAAGGCCAACCTCGCCCGCAAGAGCCAGAAGACGCAGGAGATCAAAGAGATCAAGATGCGTCCGAACATCGACGATCATGACTATGAGACGAAGATGAAGGCGATCCACAAGTTCATCGGCGAAGGTGACAAGGTCAAGGTCACCCTGCGCTTCCGCGGCCGCGAACTGTCGCACCAGCAGCTCGGCATGAATCTGCTGAAGCGCGTCCAGGAAGACACCACCGAAGACGCGAAGATCGAGGCCTATCCCCGTATGGAAGGCCGCCAGATGCTGATGGTGCTTTCGCCGAAGTAAGTCAGCGGTTGAGCACATAGATCGAGGCGGCGATGATCTCGCCGCCAAGATCGACCTCGCAGATTTCGCGCCGGTATCCATCGCCCTCGAACGCGTCGAGCCGCTCCCAATGGTCGGGCAGGCTGCGGTGGTCCAGTACCTGCACTGCAACTTCGGGCCCATCCGGGTCGAGCTCGATCGCTGGGTAGCCCAGCGCCGCGCCCCAGCCCTCGGGCAGCAGGCGCCCGCGCACGGTGCCGTGCCGCCAGCTCCCGGGGATCATCGCTACCTGGTGATGATTGCTTCGCCCCGGAGCCAGTGTCCCGTAAATCGCCAATCGGTGGTGCGCGCCGCTCATGAACGGAGCGCCTACCACGCGCGGCAAGCGCTGTCTGCCCCAGCCCGGCATCGATCAAACTGGTTGCAGTTGAAATCGGTTTCGCACGGCGATAAGGCCCGCGGGCATTCCGCATCCGGGCGGAGATGCCGGTCTGCGGAGGTTAGATCGGCCAGCGCCCCCGGGACCGGCCCCGCTCCTGCCTTCCTGGGAGCATACGCAATCTGGAAGGAGCGCCCGTCATGGCCGCTGACGAAACCCCCACGCCCGCGCGCAAGCCCAAGCCCGCACAGACCACCATCGGCAACCGCGAACTTTCGCCCGCCACCCTGATGATGGGCCACGGATATGATCCGGTGCTGTCCGAAGGCAGCCTCAAGGCACCTATCTTCCTCACCAGCACCTTCGCCTTCGCCAACGCGGCAGAGGGCAAACACTTCTTTGAAGGGATCACCGGCAAGCGCCCCGGCGGCACCGAAGGGTTGGTCTATTCGCGTTTCAACGGACCTAACCAGCAGATCCTCGAACAGCGCCTGTCGCTGTGGGACGGGGCCGAGGAAAGCCTGGTCTTCTCCAGCGGGATGACCGCGATCTGCGTACTCTTCCTTGCTTTCGCTTCAAAGGGCGACGTGATCGTTCATTCGGGGCCATTGTATGCCGCGAGCGAAGGCTTCGTCGCCAAGACACTGAGCCGCTTCGGCATTACCTATGTCGATTTCCCCGCCGGCGCGACCCGTGATGAACTGGACGCGGTGATGGGACGCGCCAAGGCGCAGGCCGATACGCAGGGCGGCAAGGTGGCGATGGTATACCTCGAAAGCCCCGCCAACCCGACCAATGCGCTGGTCGATGTCGAAGCGGTCAAGGCCGCGCGCGATGCGGTGCTGGGCGCCGATTGCCCGATCGCGATCGACAATACCTTCTTGGGGCCGCTGTGGCAGCAGCCGCTGAAGCACGGCGCGGATATCGTGGTCTATTCGCTGACCAAATACGTCGGCGGGCATTCGGACCTGGTGGCCGGGTCGGTCGGTGGGGCGTCGAAGTGGATGACCCCGGTGCGCATGCTGCGCAACACCATGGGCGGGATCCTCGATCCGCACACCGCGTGGATGCTGATGCGCAGCCTCGAGACGATCGAGCTTCGCATGAGCCGTGCGGGCGAGAACGCGGCGAAGGTCTGCGCCTACCTCAAG
>JBJTMA010000158.1:0-4432 GCA_046063295.1 Novosphingobium sp. | reverse complement strand
ATCGAGATGAAGCCCCGGATTTCCGGACGGCGCATCAGGAGCTGCATACCGATCAGCGCGCCAAAGCTGGCGCCCGCGACCCAGGTGGTCGAAGCTTCGGGGTGGATTGACTGCACCCAGTCGAGCGCGGCGGCGGCATCGCTCAGTTCGCCGATGCCATTGTCGAAGCTGCCCTGGCTGCGCCCGACGCCGCGGAAGTTGAAACGCAAAGTGGCGAATCCGCGCGCCTGGAAGGTCTTGTAAAGCGCCATGGTGATGCGCTCGTTCATCGTTCCGCCCGCCTGCGGGTGCGGGTGGAGGATCATCGCGACAGGTGCGCGCGGGCGCGAGGCAGGCTGGAAACGCCCTTCGAGACGACCTTCGGGACCGGGGAAAATGACCTGTGGCATTGGCGTGGGTACCTGTACTGGCTGGCCCATGGCGCGGCGTCCGCAGAATTCTCGGATGCCGGACCGCTTTGGGCTAGGATCGGGAAGCAGGCGCTATATAGAAACAAAGTCCCGAAAAGCAACGATTGTGAGCATGACCGGCCGATTCATCTACCTAGACCACCAGGCGACCACGCCGCTCGCGCCCGAGGCGCGTGAGGCAATGCTGCCATGGCTGGGCGGGCCGGAGGGAATGGGCTTTGCCAATCCGCACTCGATGCACCGCGCCGGGCGTGCGGCGGCGGCGGCGGTCGAGGTCGCGCGCGAGCAGGTTGAGGGGCTGCTGCCCAAGGGTGGGCGCGTCATCTTCACCAGCGGCGCGACCGAGGCGCTGAACCAGGCGATCCGTTCGGTGGATCGCGGGGCGATCGCCTACTCGGCGATCGAGCATTCGGCGGTTGTCAACTCGGTCGTGGCGACCGGTGCGCCAATGCAGGAACTGCCGGTGAGCGAGGAGGGTCTGGTCGATCCCGAAGTGGGAATCGCCGAGGGCACAGGCCTCGTCGCGGTGATGCAGGTCAACAACGAGATTGGTACTATCCAGCCCGTCGCAAGGTTGGCCGAGCGGGCGCGCGAGATCGGCGCGCTGTTCCTGTGCGATGCGGTGCAGGGCGCGGGCAAGATCGCTCCGCCCGAAGGCGCCGATATGATCGCGATCACCGCGCACAAGCTGTACGGACCAAAGGGCATTGGCGCCTTGTGGGTCCGCGATGGCGTCAAGACCGCGCCGTGGATAGAAGGTGGTGGGCAGGAAGGCGGCTTGCGTTCGGGCACGCTCAGCCCGGCGCTGTGCGCAGGGTTCGGCGCAGCGGCGGCGCTAGCTAAGGAACGGATGGATGCGGACTACCAGCACCTGTCTGGCCTTGCCGAACTCGCTCGCTCGATCTTGTCGCGCTGGACGGTCAACGGCAGCGAAACTTCGCGCTGGCCCGGCAACCTCAACCTGCGGCTCGACGGGCTGAATTTTCCGCGCCTGCTCAGCGACTGCCGCAACGTCGCGATCTCAGCCGGATCGGCCTGCGGCAGCGGCACCGGCGCGCCCAGCCGGGTGCTTTCAGCGATCGGGCTTGAACCGGCGCAGGCACGCAATTCCATTCGCATCGGCTTCGGCCGCTACACCACGCGCGAGGAGGTCGAGGAAGCCTGCCGCGCGATCGAAGCTGCCGCACAGGCACAGGGGGTGTGATGGTCAAGGTCACCTTTATCACCGCCAACGAGGAGCGGGTCGAAGCCCAGGCCGAACCCGGCGACAACCTGCTCCGCGTCGGTCAGGCCGCCGGCATGCCGCTCGAGGGCACCTGCGAGGGCCAGATGGCTTGCTCGACCTGCCACGTCATCGTCGCGCGCGAATGGTTCGCCAAGCTGCCCCGCGCCAGCGAGGACGAGGAAGATCTCCTCGACCTCGCCGCGGGTGTGCGCCCGACCAGTCGGCTGTCCTGCCAGATCGAAGTCACCGAGGAGCTCAACGGGATCGAAGTCCGCATCCCCGGTGACAGTCACGACATGCGGCGGCGCTGATCAGTCCGCGAGGGCGTCGATCAGGGCTTTCGAGAATGCCGGGATATCATCGGGCTTGCGGCTGGTGATGAGGTTGCCGTCGATCGCCACTTCCTGATCGACAACGTTGGCTCCCGCATTGGCAAGGTCCGTGCGCACCGAAGGCCACGAGGTGACGGTGCGGCCATCAACCACGTCGGCTTCAACCAGCAGCCACGGACCGTGGCAGATCGCGGCGATCGGCTTGCCGGCGTCGTTGAAGTCCTCGACAAGGTCGACCGCTGCCTCATCCATGCGGAGGATATCGGGGTTCATTTGACCGCCGGGGAGCAGCAGGGCGTCGAAGTCACTTTCGTTCGTGTCGGCGATCAGCGCGTCTACGGGCACGCTTTCACCCCAGTTTTTGTCCTTCCAGCCCTTGATCTCGCCGCCCTTGGAGCTGGCGACTACCGTTTCGAACCCGGCTTGTTCGAGCGCCAACTTGGGACCCATCAGTTCGGACTGTTCGAAGCCGTCGGTGGCGAGAATGAGGACACGCTTGGTCATAGTGCAAAACTCCGGAATGTTCGGGGAAAGTCAGGCTGCAAACGAACGGCGGAAAAACCCGTTCCGGCCTTTGCCGCCTTCCGCCGCGTTGCTAGGGCATTTGGGCAATGACCACCGACACGACTGAACCCGATCCCTTCGATGCCATCGTCGACGCGCCGTTCGATAGCGCGCTCTCCGAACGCTACCTGATCTATGCGCTTTCGACGATCACCGCGCGCTCGCTGCCCGACCTGCGCGACGGGCTGAAGCCGGTTCACCGCCGTCTGCTCTGGGCGATGCGGCAGCTGAAGCTCGATCCTTCCCAAGCTTTCAAAAAGTCCGCAAGAGTCGTGGGCGACGTGATCGGTAAGTACCACCCGCACGGCGACGCCAGCGTCTACGATGCGATGGTTCGCCTCGCGCAGGATTTCTCGCTGCGGTACCCGCTGGTCGAAGGGCAGGGCAACTTCGGCAACATCGACGGCGATAACGCGGCTGCTTACCGATACACCGAAGCGCGCCTGACCAAGACCGCGATCCAGCTGATGGCGGGCCTTGACGAAGGCACGGTCAACTTCATCCCCACCTACAACGGCGAGGAGGAAGAACCCGAGATCTTCCCCGGCATGTTCCCCAACCTGCTTGCCAACGGGTCGAGCGGGATCGCGGTGGGCATGGCGACCAACATCCCCAGCCACAACGTCGCCGAGGTAATCGATGCGGCCCTGCTGCTGATCGACAATCCTACCGCCGAACATGCCGAACTGATGCAGGTGTTCCATGGGCCGGACTTCGCCACCGGCGGGGTGGTGGTCGATAGCCCGGCGGTGATCAGCCATGCCTACGAAACCGGGCGCGGCGCGATCCGGGTTCGCGGGCGCTTCTCGACCGGGCGCGATGCCGATGGTTCGTGGGAAGATACCGGCATCGAGAAGCTGCCCGGCGGGCAGTGGCAACTGGTGGTCACCGAAATCCCTTACCAGCTCGCCAAGGGCAAGCTGATCGAGCAAGTTGCCCAGCTGATCGCCGACAAGAAACTGCCGATCCTGGAAGACGTGCGCGACGAGAGCGACGAGCAGATCCGTCTGGTCTTCGTGCCCAAGAGCCGCAATGTCGATCCCGAACTCTTGAAGCAGAGCCTGTTCAAGCTGACCGATCTTGAGACCCGCTTCGGGCTCAATCTCAACGTCCTCGATGAGACACGCACCCCCGGCGTGCTAAGCCTCAAGCTGCTGCT
Organism: Novosphingobium sp.; assembly: GCA_046063295.1. Lineage (GTDB taxonomy): Bacteria > Pseudomonadota > Alphaproteobacteria > Sphingomonadales > Sphingomonadaceae > Novosphingobium. Next base: position 742 of record JBJTMA010000158.1, on the reverse strand, counting down.
GCAGGAATGGATCAAGAGCCAGATCGACATTCTGGTTCGACGCAGCCGGCACCGGCTCGACAAGATCGCCGCGCGGCTGGAGCTGCTCGAAGGCTACATCATCGCGTTCCTTAACCTCGACCGGATCATCGAGATCATCCGCACGGAGGATGAACCCAAAGTGCTGATGATGGCCGAGTTCCAGCTTACCGACCGGCAGGCTGAGGCGATCCTCAATATGCGGCTGCGCAGCTTGCGCCGGCTCGAGGAAATGGAGCTTCGCCGAGAGCTGGACGAGCTGAAGGCCGAGCAGGAAGAGCTCTTGAAGCTGCTCGACAGCCCGGCGCGCCAGCGCACGCGGATCAAGCGCGATCTGGCAACCCTGCGCAAGGATTACGCCGAGGATACCGCGCTCGGCCGCCGCCGCACTACGATCGCCGAGGCCGCGCCGAGCGTCGAGTTCTCGATGGATGCGATGATCGAGAAGGCGCCGGTCACGGTGATCCTCTCGGCTAAGGGCTGGGTGCGCGGCGCGAGCGGGCATGAGCCGCTCGACAAGGACTTCAAGTACAAGGAAGGCGATGGCCCGGCGTTCGCGCTCCACGCGCAGACTACCGACAAGCTGCTGATCGCCTGCGACAACGGCCGCTTTTATACTCTCGGCGCAGACAAGCTGCCTGGCGCGCGCGGGTTCGGCGAGCCGGTGCGCACGATGGTCGATATCGATGCCGATGCCGCGATCGTGGCGGTCACGGTCTATCGC
>JBJTMA010000157.1:0-19367 GCA_046063295.1 Novosphingobium sp. | reverse complement strand
GCTTACCGCGTCATGTGTTTCGGCCTTGAGGTAGGGCACTGCGACAACCCGGTTATGCCGATCGACGATGCCCCCGGTGTCCATCTTCATCAGGATCACCAGATCGACCCATTTTCCTCCGATCAATGATTGAAGGAAGTCTCTCGCCTGCTCGCCGCCAGGCTGCTCCATCTCGGGAGCATCAATGAAGCCAAGCCTTATCGTGACCTCCAGGCTTGTGCCGCGCAAAGGATTTTGGATGCGGGTAAGAAAGCCGTCCCCGTCATACACTTTGAGAACAGGGGCGCGGATTGTCTCACAATCTGGATCTTCGGGAACAATCAACATCCCGCATTACGCCTCATGCCGCCGATCAATCTTCAATAGCCGTTCCGGTTTGAATTCCCAACATCAAGGGTAGCTTGGCTCACTCGACAGCTTCGTTAGCATTAGACAAAATTGGGGTGTATGTTTGGCCCTTGCCCGACCTCACTTCGGGCAACGAAATGGGACTCGAACCTAAGCAAAAATAAATTTTGGGGGCTCCGCTGGGGGCTCCAATTGGGACCTCATTCGGTATTAAATCATTTTATTACAATGATATATTTTTAGAACGAGTCCTCTTCTGGCACCATTTCTCCGAAATCACCCGAGTCGAGGGACTTAGTTGATAATGCACATGCGCGGGCACGTGTTTGCGCGAGGGTCTGGCGTGTCTTCCGGGTGAGGGAAGGCGACGCGATTGTAGCAGGCGTGGGCGGTGTAGGAAAATTGGTTCTGGCGGGATGCGCCAATTGGCAATCGCCGCCACGATCATGCTTCCATGACACCCAAGACTTCATTGCCAAATAGCGCGCCGCCGACCTCAAGGAACGGATGACTTCCGCTCCGGCTTGCTGACCGACGACGAAATTCTGGCGTGGCTGTTTGCCCTTAATCAGGAGCGCGCGGCGGCCTAGCCCGGTCGTTTGAGTCGGACTCTCACGGCCTCCATTTTGCTGCACCGCAGCACGGCTAACCCCTTATCCATCCGCAAAATAACTCCGTTTGGCGAATCTCGTGTGCAGATGCGGAACGATGTGTCATGTTCCGCATTGGTGGAGCAGGGTGGCGAAATTCGGGGTTACCGATGGACCAGGACTGCAAGTTGTTATTCGCGCCCACCTCTCCGGGCGATTCTGGTGGCGAGGCGGATGCCTCGGTCGTCTCGCTGTTCAGCCCGCGCCGGTCGGCTGCGGAGCCAGTGGCGGCAGCCCGGGCGCCGGCTGAGCCGCTGCGGCTTGCGCTCGTCGGAACCTATGTACCGCGCAAGTGCGGGATCGCGACCTTTACCTCCGATGTCGTCACCCAGCTCGGCCGCTTCGAGCAGGATGTCGCGTGCAGCGTCTATGCGCTCGACGCCCACGAGCGCGCGGGTGACTATCCCGCCGGCGTGCGGCTGATCGATCCCGATAGCCGCGCGGCCTATCTGGCGGCGGCGCGGCGGATCAACGAGAGCGGCGCTGACGCGCTGTGGCTGCAGCACGAATTCGGCATCTTCGGCGGGCCCGACGGCGAACTGGTGCTCGATTTCGTCGACGCCGTGGCCGCGCCGCTGGTTATCACCTTCCACACCGTGCTGTCACAGCCCTCCGCCAACCAGGAGCGGGTGGTGCGCCACCTGCTCAGCCGGGCAAGCCGGGTGATGGTCATGTCGCGCCACGGGCGCGATCTGCTGATCGAGCGGTACAAGGCCGCGCCCGAGCTTGTCGAGGTTATTGCGCATGGTGCGCCCGACCGGCCATTCGGGCGCGAGGAGCAGTTCAAGGCGCGGCTCGGCCACTCCGGAAGGCACGTGCTGATGACTTTCGGACTGCTGGGCCCGGGCAAGGGGCTTGAGCAGGTCATCGCGGCGCTGCCTGCGCTGGTCGCGCGCTATCCGGACCTGGTCTACCGCATCGTCGGCGCGACGCACCCGACGCTGGTGGCGCGCGATGGCGAGGCTTACCGCACCAGCCTTGAAGCGCAGGCCGAAGCGCTGGGAGTGGCGGACCACATCGTGTGGGACAACCGCTTCCTCGAAACCTCGGAACTGCTCGACCAGCTGGAAGCCTGCGATATCTACCTGACCCCCTATCCGGGCATGCAGCAGGCCACGTCTGGCACGCTGTCCTATGCGGTGGCACTGGGCAAGGCGGTGGTATCGACGCCTTACGTCCACGCGCGCGAGCTTTTGGCCGACGGGGCCGGCGTGCTGGTCGAACCGGGATCAAGTGACGCGATTGCCGCGGCGGTGCTGGGCCTGCTCGACAATCCGGCGCGGCTGGCGGCGATCAAGGCGCGTGCCTATGCCGCCGGACGCGAGACGATCTGGCCCGAATTCGCCCGCGCGACCGCGGCGATGCTGCGCCGCGCGGTGGTTCGCCCCGCTGCGGACCTTCCGCTGACTGCTACCCCGGGGCTGACCGGTTTCCTCGCCATGTGCGACTGCACCGGCATGCTGCAGCACGCGATCGGGATCGTGCCCGACCGGCGGCATGGCTACTGCCTTGACGACAATGCCCGTGCACTGATGCTGATGAACCATGTCGAGACCATGGACTGGGGCGAGCGACTCCGCTGGTCGAGCACCTTTGCCAGCTTCATCCAGCATGCGTGGAACCATGACGGCGGGCATTTCCGCAACTTCATGAGTTTCGAGCGGACCTGGCTCGAGGCCAAGGGATCCGACGATTCGAATGGCCGCGCGCTGTGGGCGCTGGGGGATACGGTCGCCCATTCGCCGTTCCCGGACCTGAAGGCCTGGGCGCGCGACTGGTTCGACACCGCGCTTCCCACGCTGGAGAGCACCGAGAGCCCGCGCGCGCTGGCCTTCGGCATGCTCGGCGCGGCGCTGATCCTGCGCAGCGGCGAACACCGCCGGGCGGCAGCCTTGCTGGAGCGCGGCGGTGACCTTTTGGCCCGGCTGCTTGCCGCATCGCGCCGTCCCGACTGGGCGTGGTTCGAAGCGGTGCTGGGCTATGACAACCCCAGGCTGCCGCAAGCGCTGATTGCCGCGGGCGAGGCCCTGGGAAGATCCGACTGGACCGGGGAAGGGCTGGCAACGCTCGCCTGGATTGCCGACCGGCAGACCTCGCCGCAGGGCCAGTTTCGCCCGGTGGGTTCGGAAAGCTTCGGCCTTGAGCGCGACCAGCGGCCGTTCGACCAGCAACCGCTTGAAGCGCAGGCGGCGATCGAGGCGAGCGGTGCGGCGCACGCCGTCCAGCCATCGGCCCGCTGGCTGGGCCATGCGCGCGCCGCCTATGCCTGGTTCTTCGGCGCCAACGATCGTGGTGCGGTGCTGGGCGATATTGCCACCGGGCGCTGCCGAGACGGGGTGACCCCGCGCGGGGCCAATGCGAATTGCGGCGCTGAATCGATCCTTGCATTGCAGCTGTCGCATGTCACCATGCGGGATCTTGGCGCGGGGTTGCGCGTTACGGCAGGAAGCCGCGGACTGGGACATGAACTTGCTGGAATTGACCGACCGACCGATAGCGCGGTTGCGCATCCATGACCTCAGGCTGCACGCCGATCCCTCGCGCGTAGTCCTCCGCCCGTTCCATCTCGGCTGGCAATCGGTGTCGGCGCCGAGCGACCGTGCGCTGCAGCTGGTGAGCGATGTCTGCTCGCTGAGCGAGGAGGAGGTCGCGGTCGAACACGAGCGGGTGATGCGCGATTTCGCCCAGCGCCACTGGCAGACCGAACTGCTTTTCAGCGAACGCTATGCCGAGGTGAAGGAAAATCTCGGCTTCGTCGATTCGACTTTTTCCGAAGCGCGCAAGCAGTTGATCGGGGCCTATTTCTGCCACGAGTACACTTATGCGGCGGCGGCGCTGATGAACCCGTCCATCGTGCCGCACCCGGACCAGTCGGGCATGTCGAGGGGCTCGGTGCGGTTCGTGATGTCGCTGCGCGCGGTGGGCGAAGGGCACATCTCCTCGATCGCGTTCCGCGAAGGCATCGCGTTCAAGGACGGTACCTTCCAGCTGTGGCCGCAGGACCATTTCGCCACGGCTGCGCTGATCGACGATGCCTCGCTGACCGATGCCGACGATGCGGTGACGGTCCACCGCCACGCCGAGAGCAACTTGTCGAACACGGTGATTTTCCCGATCACCGAACAGCAGCGCGGCGGGCTCGAGGACCTGCGACTGGTCGAATACAGTCACGTCGACGGCAGCCGCGGATGGATCGGGACCTATACCGCCTATTCGGGCAGCTCGATCCGTTCCGAACTGCTCCGCACCCGCGATTTCCGTTCATTCCAGCTCGAGCCGATCAACGGCGCCGCGGGGCGCAACAAGGGCATGGCGCTGTTCCCCGAGCGGGTCGGCGGCAAGTATACGATGATCGGGCGGCAGGACGGCAAGAACCTGTTCCTGCTGCGCTCTGACAGCATCGATACCTGGGACGATGAAGGCATCTTCCTGATGGGTCCGAAATACCCGTGGGAGTTCATCCAGATCGGCAACTGCGGCAGCCCGATCAAGACCGATGCGGGCTGGCTGGTGCTGACACACGGCGTCGGTGCGATGCGCAAGTATGCGCTTGGCGCCGCGCTGCTCGATCTCGAAGATCCTTCGAAGGTGCTGGCGCGCAGCAAGGAACCGCTGCTCACCGCCGAGGATGCCGACCGTTCGGGCTATGTCCCCAACGTGATCTACACCTGCGGCGCGCTCAAGGTCGGGGATGCGCTGCTTATCCCTTACGGCATTTCGGACAGTGCGGTCGGCTTTGCGTCCACGTCGATCAAGGACCTGCTGGCGATGATGGACTAGCGCGTTGACCGGGGGGGCGAACATCCACGATGCGGTGCGGCAGGCTTTCGGCTGCGGCACTGCGCTTGCCGATACCATTGCAACCCTGGGCCGGAGCAGCGATCACGCACGCGGAGCCGTCTTGTGGCCTCGCGGCGAGGATGACGGCGCGGCCGGCCTGCTGGCCCGGGGACGCGCCGCCGAACTGGCCTATGGCCGCGACGGCGCGGTGCTCGTGCTCCATGCCCTGGCCGAAGGCGAATTCTTCGGCGAGGTGGTCGGGTCCGGAACGCGGGGAGAAGCCCGGGTCGAGGCGCTGTCCGACGGTGCCGCGCTGCTGTTCGCCTCCAGCGTCATCGTCCGCCTGATGGAGAGCTATCCCAGCGTTGCCCTTGCCATGGCGCGGCACTTGTCGGCGCGGATCGCCGCCATGCGCCAGCGTATGCTGGAGACCGCGCTGCTCTCTGCCACCGGGCGCATCGCGGCAGAGCTGCTGCGCCGCTCGCGCGCGGCAGAAGACGGCGTGATCCGCCCATTGCCGGTCTGGTCGGAGTTCGCGGTGATCGTCCAGTCTACGCGCGAGACCGTGTCACGCACTGTTTCGGGCCTGGAAAGGCGCGGGATCGTAAGCCGCACCGTGGACGGCCTGGCAGTGGTGGCGCCGCACCGGCTGGAAGACCTTGTCTACTGACTGGCCAGGATATGGACCGGCCCGTCCAGTTCATCCTCCCACGGATAGTAGAGTTCGGTGCGGCAGGAAGTTCCACCGCGCGCGGCATGAGACACGGCCAGTGCATCGCTGACGAGGACCGTACCGCTCTGGGCCAGCAAGGCCAAACGGCGTGCCAGCGCCGGGGCCGGGCCAAACGGAACGACAGTCCCGCTTGCCGGATCCTCGATGAGGGGGCCAATCGCCCGGTGAGCGCCGATGGCGAGGGTGCCAAGCCGCGCCAGCCGGCCGATCGCTACCAGTGCACCCGGCAGGTCGGTCAGGCTGGCTTCCCAGCCGCCGGGAGCGGATCGCACCGAGCCGGCAGGCAAGCCGGATAAGGCCTCGGCAACTTCCGACGTGATCCTGCTGAGCTCGGTGCCGGATAGCCGGTCGCCCCGGACCAGATCGTCGTGCAGGATCGACAGATGGACCGCAAGCTGGCGTGCCGGGTCCGGCTGCTCGGGCGGAAACAGCGCGTCGACGGCCGCATCGCGGGGCACCGTAAGGCGGAATTGCGGACCGGCGGCACCGGGCCAGCGTTCGGCTTGCCGCGCCGTGTTGGCACCGCCGCCAGCTTCATCGCACACGATCAGCTGCGCAGCGCTGCTGGCCAGTTGCGCGGCATTGCACAGCGCCCCGCCGATGGCCAGATCGCCGGCGAACGCCGTGGCAAGCGGATCGTGCACCGAAACCGCGCTGTCCGCGGCGATGCGGATCGATGCTGCATGGCCCATCAGCGCGTCGAAGCGGCTGCTCCACTCGGCTCCCGCAGGGGCGACCGACTGCGCCTTGAATTGATCGGCAGGGCAGGGCAGCACCACGTTAAGCGCCGCGCCCATCGCAACCACTTGTTCGGCGATGACGATATCCGCGCCCGCGGCCAGAGCGCCCCAGGCGAAGCCTACCGATTGCGCGCCGAGGTGCGTGCTGAGCAATTTCCTGAGTTGCGCTTCCGCCTCGCCGCCTGAAGCCACGCCCATGTGACCGGCGAAATGCAGGCTGCCCGGCGGCGCGAAGGCGTCGATCCACCCCGCATCGCTACCCTGTGCCGCGGCAATCTCACGCAGCTGTGCAATCGTCGTGGCGCGGTCGGCCCAGCCATCGGGATCCGCGCGTACCGCTTCGGTCATGGCGGCTTCGGCGCCCGCGCGATTTCCCAGGAGGAGCAGCGCCTCGGCCCTGGTTGCGGCAAGAAAGTAAGGGGTATCCGCCGCGCCTGCCGGATCGGACAGTTGCCGCAGCACCTCATCCGAACGCTGGCGCGATGCCGCCACATCGCCGCCTAGCAGTCGCAATGTGGCGGCGTTGATCGCCAGGTACGGGCTTGGGGAAAGCCGGTTGGCCGATTCATAGGCCTGCGCCGCTTCGGCCATCAGCGCGGTTCGAAGCGCGCCGACTTCAAGCCGGGCGCGGCCTTTGAGCAGCCGCCCCTTGACCGCGAGTGTCGCGGGCTCGGAGCTGCGCGCTTCATAGCCTGAAGCGGTGAACAACTCCCAGGCCCGGCTGACCGCCCCGGCACGGGCGAGGGCGGACAGCTGGGCGAGCGGGACGATCTGCACCGATCGGGCTCAGGCGATCGGAACCGGGCCGGCTGCGGGTTGCTGGTATTGCGGCGGCGGGGGGTTCTTGAGATCGGGGTCGAGCCTGACCGGGAAGGCCTTCTTCGAAGACTGATCCATCAGGACGTAGAGGTTGAACCCGTGCGACTGGGTGTGACCAGCGGTGGGCGGCACCGGCGCCGGATCGGTGCTTCTCGCCCAGATGGTGATCGATCGCGCGCTCGAATCCTTGAGCCGGTAATAGTGGGCGTCGCCGTGTTTCTTGAACGACAGCGGCTCGTTGTCGAACGCCCATTTCCAGGTGGTGCTGAGCGTGATCGTCAAGGCAATGTAAGCCCCGCTCGGAATGACCAGAAAATGCCCATCCTCGTCGGTGCTGCCGGTGAGGTTCTCGCCCGACATATGCGTCATGGTGAACTTTATCATCTTATCGGCGGTGTCGATGCCCAGCTCGATCGCCGAATGGCGAATGGGAGCCTGGCTGAAGTCTCCCGCTGGATTGCCAGCCGGAAGGGTGTCTTCGTTGCCGTGGTTGCCACGTGGTGTCTCGGTTGGCATCGTCTCGGTCTCCTTCTTGATCATTGTGCCAGCTTTTGTCGGATCTGCGCGTGCCAGCCCGCCCAGTTGCGATTCGCGGGGTCGCGCAGGACCAGCTCCGATCCGCGTAAATCGGCCCGGGTCAGCGCCTGTCTGGCTTCGTTCCGCTGGTTCATCGATGCGAGCAGTTCAGCCAGCCCCATCTGCGCCAGCATGTCCGCTTCAAGTGCCTGCGCGTCTTGCGGAGCGGCCTTCGCCATCGCCCCGGTGATGGCGGTTTGGCGGCGGCGCTGCTGCAGCGCCGCTGCGGTGTTCCCATTGGCCGCAAGCGCGTCGGCCTCCCAGGCAAGCCGATTGGCCAGATCGCGCTGCAAGGACACGTCACCTGGCGCCAGGGCGATCGCCTGTTCCAGTGCGCGGCGCGCGGCCACGCAGTCTTCGGTCGCCTTGGCGGGATCGGCGCGGCGCTCAAGCCTGAGACCGCACAGCGCACCGCGTGCATAGGCGCTCTCTTTGTAGGATCGCGGGTTCTGCGGTTGCAGGACGCGCAGTCGCTCGCCGAGGCGGGCGTAGGACTGCCAGTGCGTTTCAGCCCCGCCAAAATCGCGGGTCAATCCGGTGGCCGCCTTCGACCGATCGCTGAAGGCCAGGTATCCCATCCAGTATTCGCTTTGCGCGTGCTGGAAAATCCGCTCCGGTTCATCCGGGGCGCGGTTCAGCAATTCGTTCGTCGTGCGCCACGCGGCGGCGATCTCCTGCGCGGCTTGCTGACGGGTGCCATCGCGGTCAAGATCGTCCTCGCCCATCGCCAGCAACAGCTTTGCCCTGCGTAGCACCGTTTCGTCGGGGAGTGAGGCGATGTTGTCTCCCGCATAGTGCTTCATCGCGCGCTCGTTCACCGCATCCATCACGTCGAGCCGGCCGACCCCCTTCAACTTGTCACGCAGATCGGTCAGCATGAATTCCACCAGTCCTTCCGCTTCGGTCCTCTGGCGCTCGGCTTCAGCGCGGGCGCGAAGCGCCGACACCAGCAACGCAGCAAGGATTAGGCTGAGCAGCAGCGCGCCCGCCGTGATCCACATCACGCGGCGAGTGCGGGCCTGCGCATCGCGCTGGACCAGTCGGTCGAGCGGTTGGCTCGTGAGCCCGGCGACGATCTTCAAGAGCGCCAGCCGCTTGCCGTCGCGACCTGCGCGGAAATCGGCGGCGAGCGGCTCAATCAGCGCTCCGCGGTGCGACAGCAGCGCCTCGGGGAAGGCATGGGCCGGTTCGCCGTCGATCAATGCCGCCAATACCGGACTGGCCGGATGAAGCTCGCGAAACAAGGCGATCTCCTGGGCCACCCAATGGCTGGTCCGGGCCGCGGGGCTGGCGATGACGACAAGTGCGGACGAACCCGCCAGCGCCTCGCGGACTTGCGCCGACAGATCGGGGCCGGCAGCCAATTCTGCGCGGTCGATGAAAATCGGCGAAAGGCGCCCGGCATCGGGCACCGACCAGGCTTCCAGCTTGCGATGGAGCCAGCTTGCAAACCGGCTGTCGGCATGGCTGTAACTGATGAACGCGCGGTAGCGTGCCGGCGCGGGTCCTGGCTCTGCTTCGTCCATCATGCCCCCCAAGACGAAGGCAGAGAGTGACTCAGCGCGCACGGCTTTGCAACGCACTTTAGCGAAGCCTGAATTGGGACGCGTGCGGCTGGGCGCAGCCGGAAGTGTGGCACTTACGCTACGGTTTTGAGAACTTCTAACCATTCGATTAAAACCGGTTGTCAAGCGCGGCGGACGGTGGTCTATTCGTATGCGCAACCGCCCGGTAGAGGGACGGGCATGATAGGAGAGAGGGCTGATGAGGGGTAAACTTACCTTGCTTGCGGGCGTATGCGCCGGAGCGATTGCATTTCCGGCTTTTGCGCAGAGCGCCGCGCCTGCTGACGATGCCACCGATTCATCTGAAATCGTGGTGACCGCGCAGCGTACCAACGAAAAGCTGCAGGACGTGCCTATCGCGGTCAGCGCCTTCAACAGCGAAGCGCTTGAAAAGCAGCAGATCAAGAACACCTCCGACCTTCAGCTGACCCTGCCCAACGTCACCTTCACCAAGGGCAACTTCACCGGGTCGAGCTTCACCATCCGCGGGATCGGCGACCTGTGCGTGGGCGTGACCTGCGACAGCGCGACCGCCATTCACATGAACGACACGCCGCTGTTCGGCACGCGCCTGTTCGAAAGTGAATTCTACGACATGGGCCAGGTCGAAGTTCTGCGCGGGCCGCAGGGCACCCTGTTCGGCCGCAACGCGACGTCGGGCGTGATCAACTTCCGCACCCAGCGCCCGAAGCTGGGCCAGTTCGAAGGCAGCGCCGAAGCCGAATACGGCAACTACAACAGCGTCAAGGGCAAGGGCATGATCAACGTGCCGCTCGGCGAGGTTGCCGCGGTGCGCGTCGCCGGGTTCTACCTGAACCGCGATGGCTACACGAAGAACATCTTCGACAATTCCAAGATCGACGATCGCGACATGTTCGGCGTTCGCGGATCGCTGCGCCTCGAACCGACCAGCGGCACCACGATCGATTTCATGGTCCAGTATTTCCATGAAAAAGACGCTCGCATGCGCATCCAGAAGCAGATGTGCCAGCGCGACCCAACCGGCGTGCTCGGCTGTCTGAACGGAAGCCGTGAATTCCAGATGACCAACTCGAACACGACCTTCGTGGGCGTGCTCACCTCTGAGCAGTTCTTCAAGCTCAAGGGTCTTCCGGCCGGACAAGCCTCGTTCGGCGGCCTCTATCTCGCACTCGGCAGCCTGTACGGCCCCGGCAGCACCCCGGGTGCGCCGATCCCCGGAACCGATCCGTACAACTGGGCGGGGGCGACCAATCCGGCGGACTACCGCACGGTCAACACCGATTTCACCCCCCAGTACAATACCCACGAATGGATTGCGCAGGGCTCGCTCGATCAGGACATGGGCGGTGACATCAGCCTGAAGCTGGAAGGCAACTACCAGAACGTTCTCGTTGACTCGTCGCAGGACTACAACCTGTCGGTGCAGAACCGCGCGCTGTTTGCGCCGGCTCTTGCCAACCTGGCGGCGGCGCGTGCCGGATCGTTCGGTGCGGGTCTGCAGACCTACCTGACCCCGGTCTACAACGCCCTGACTCCGAACGGCGCGAACAACGTGCTCTGCACCTCGTTGCCCGAGGAAAGCGGTATGGGTGCCTTCGGTGCGACGCCGCAGCGTGTCTGCTCGATGACCCCGCAGGACTTTGACCGTTCGAACCAGCAGCAGACCAGCTGGACTGCGGAAGCGATCATTTCGTCGAAGAAGGACGGGATGTTCAACTTCCTGCTCGGCGGGATCTACGGCAAGCTCCACATGACCGAGAACAGCTATTACGTTGACTCGTTCGGGATCGACTACTTCACCGGCGTCGTGGGTTCGTTCACCGCGCTTGGTGCAGGCTTGCCGCCGTCGTTCCTCGGTACGCCGACCTACCGCAACAATTCTGACGACCTCAAGGTCACGACTTACGGTCTGTTCGGCGAAACGTACTTCAAGTTCAACGATCAGCTCAAGCTGACGCTGGGCCTGCGCTACAACCACGACGAAAAGTCGATCTCGGCCCGCACCACGCTGGCCAGCTTCCTCGTCCCCTATGGTGCGACCAATGCGTACACCACGCCTTACGGTGCCCAGTTCGATGCCGATCCGGCTACGACCTGCGCCGTGGCGACTCCGGTCGGTGCGATCGGTTCGGTTGCGGGCTGCGAAGGCTTCCAGGTTCGCAAGGTGAGCTTCGCCGAGTGGACCGGCCGGGCGGTGCTCGATTACCAGGTGACACCGGACAACCTGCTCTACTTCTCGTATTCGCGCGGGTACAAGTCGGGCGGCATCAACCCGCCGCTGTCGCCGGTGTTCTCGGTGCCTGAAGGCTTTGCCCCGGAATTCGTGAATGCCTTCGAAGTGGGTTCGAAGAACACCTTCGCCGGCGGCAAGATGACCTTCAACCTGACCGGCTTCTACTACGACTACAAGGATCTCCAGCTGTCGCGCATCGTCGCCCGTACCTCGGTCAACGATAACGTCAGCGCCAAGATCTACGGTCTCGAAGCCGAAATGATCTTCCGTCCGAGCCGCGAGCTGACTGTGAACATCGGTGCGAGCTACCTCCACACCGAAGTGTCGCAGGACAAGTTCCTGGCCAACCCGCGTGACTTTGGCGGTGGCCGCAGCGATGCGATCATCATCAAGGACATCACCAACGGTGCCAACTGCGCAATCGCGCCTAAGACTGCCGGCAACACCGCCGCCGTCAATGCGCTTCTCGCCAGCTACAACGGGCTGGTAAACGGCGCGACCGGCAACAACCTGCAGACCGTGCCTTACACCTTCGCTGCCAACAGCGGCATCGCTTCGACCGGCGCGTTCAGCATCTGCTCGCTGCCGACCGGTGCGCTGCCCGGCCTGAAGGAATATGCGGCGCTGACCGGTGCTCCGGTTGACGTCTACACCTCGGGTATCCCGGTCAACATCAAGGGCAACAAGCTGCCCGGCGCACCGGACTACAAGTTCTCGGCCGGTGTGCAGTACGCTGCCCCGCTCGGTGACATGACCCTGACCCCGCGTGTCGACTATGTCTACACCGGCAAGTCGACCGGCAACATCTTCAACGGTGCGGTCAACGAAGTGCCCAGCTTCAGCCAGGTCAACGCTCAGCTCCAGCTGGATGGGCCGGACAAGAAGTGGTTCGTCCGTGGCTGGGTGCAGAACCTGACCAACAACGATGCGATCACGGGTCTCTACGTGACCGACCAGTCGTCGGGTAACTACACCAACGTCTTCACCCTCGAACCGCGCCGTTACGGCCTGACCGCGGGTCTGAAGTTCTAAGCAGTCCTGGGAGGGATGCTTGATTGGGGCCCCGGGGAAACCCGGGGCCCCTTTTCATTGCAGAGCGAGGGTACTGTCGAAACGGCGCCGGGCGCGGCGCAGGTTCGTCTAAGCCACCAGCGAGGCTTCGATCGCGATGCGGATGGCCTCGGAAGTGTGGCTCGCACCCATCTTGTTGAGCATGTTGGCGCGGTGAATCTCGACCGTGCGCGGGCTGATTTCCAGCCGTTCACCGATCCGCCGGTTGGACAGGCCGTCAGCAACCCCGGCGAGCACTTCGCGTTCGCGCCGGGTCAGCTTCTGCACCCGGCTGCGCGCCATGGCTTCGCGCAGCTTGGCGTTGCCGATCCCCGACCCACCGATCTCGGCCATGGACAGCGCGGCAAGCACTTCGCTCTCACCGAACGGCCAGTTGAGGTAATCGAGTGCGCCGGCCAGCACGGCACGGACCACGCGTGGAATGGATGGCGCCTCAGCATAGGCGACGACCGGCAACCAGCACCCGTTCTCGGTCATAGCGGCGAACAGGTCATGCAAGACCGCGTCTTCATCGCCGACCATAATCAAGGCACCCTGCGGCCACCGCCGGCTCATCTCTTGAACGCTCTCGAACGGTTCGACGTGGATCGATGTGCCGGCAAGGCTGTGTGAAATCGCCGCACGTCGCCGAAAATTGCTGTCGATCAATACGATAGATTGCCCCGTCATCGTCAATTGCCCCTAGTGATTAACGCCTAAGGGTTATCGCGGGCCGCGCTCTGCGGCGCGGCAGGATGGGTCGAAATCGACGCGATTGGCATCGGGATTATACCTAATTTGCCGTTAACCATGCCGGATTTCCTTGCCCGGATTGCAACCAATTCGGAGACAATCGTTTGTCATCGCCTGACCATTGCCCCGGCGACCTCGGCAAAGTCGGCCCTGAGCGTTGCGATCGTGCTTGCCCGGAAGTGCAGCACACTATCGAGCAATGCCGCGCGCGCGGCGCCGTAATACTGTTCGAGCGCCGCCGCCATGCTGCTCGTGCGATCGATGCCAAGCTGCAATGCCGTGACCGCGGCTAACGCAGAGGTGAGCCCGGCGCTGCGCCTGTGATTATCGCCTGCCTTGTCCACACCCAGTGCGGCGGCCAATCCCCGGTCGAACTGCTCGAAGCACACCAGCACCAGCCCCGCCGGGTCGGCGCCGCTGACACGCGCATCGAATTCAACCCGGCGATAGGCTTCATGGGGGGAGGTGCGCGCCAGCATCAGTTCTGCTTCGCGTTCCAGGCCGCGATCTGGCCCTGCAGGAAGGTCAGCGTCGCGCGGCTCGCGCCGACCCGGCTATCGGTCCCGGCAAAGCGGGTGACCAGCTGGGTGCGCAGCTTTTCCTGCGCTGCCGCAAGGTCGGTCTTTTCGGTCGCCAGCTTGGCCTTCTGGTCGGTCAGCCGCCGCAGCGACCCCGCCAGCGTGCCGGGATCGGTGGGCGATGCGACCGTTCGGCCAAGCTTGTCGAGCGTGGCGAAGACACCGTAAATCCCGTTGGTCAGCATCGCCGCCACCCCGGCGGGCGAGGCCTTGCTGGTCGCGGTCAGCCGGGTGCTGTCGAGCCGGAAAGTCCCGTCGCGATTGGTGGCGAGGCCGAGGTCGGCCAGCGTGCGCGGTTCGCCACTGGCGGCGCCGGGCATCACGATCGTACCAGCCAGCCCCGACATCATCCGCCGCAGCGCGCGCGCGCCGCTGTCGCGGGACAGATCGCCGCCCTGTGCGGCGACATCCTTGTTGAGCTCGGCGACGAATTCGTTGAGGGCCGCGGTCAGGTCGGTCATGAAAGTCGTGACCGCGGCAGCCGGATCGCTGAACCGCACGGTGGTGGGATTGCCCGCGTTGGTGCCGGTCAGGGTCAGGCTGAGCCCGGGAACCAGGTCGGCAATGCTGTTCGACGCGCTCGACATGGCAAGGCCATCAAGCTTGAACGCGGCGCTCGATGCGGCGGCAAGCTGGCGCGCGGCGTCGCTGCCATCCCAGGCAAGCGCGGCGAGCCCTTCTTCGCCCGCAGTCTCGCTCGCTTCGAGGACGAAGGCATTGGCGGCCCCGGTCGCACCCTTCAGCATCAGGTGCGCGCCGTCATCGCCGTTCAGTACATAGGCGGTCACCCCGGCATTGGCGCCATTGATCGCCGAGGCGACCTGGGCCAGCGTGCTGCCCGAAGGGATGGTAATCGTCGCCGCGGCATGAGCCGGATCCTCGCTAAAGACGCCGGCGGCGATCGATCCAAAGCGCAGGGTCAGGCTACCTGCGCCGACCACGCTGGTGCCGCCGGCCAGCGGCGGGCTCTTCAGCACCTGCGCTGCGGCAAGCGCGCTGACCTCAAGCGAATAGCTGCCCTTGCCGCTGGCAATGCCCTTCGTCACCGTGGCGACTGAGGTGTTGGCGATCTGGGGCTGCACTGAAAGGTCGCCGGTGCGCACGCGGTCACCCACCGCGCTGACCAGCTGGGCGAACTGGTTCTTGAGCGTCGAGGCGGCCGATAATTGTCGCTCGACCGTATCGGCCTGTGTGCTGTTGCGATCGATCCGCGCGGCGAATTGCGCCGCCGCCAGGTTCTCGGCGAGGGCGGACATATCGATGCCGCTACCCCCGCCGAGCGTGGAGACGATGGAGCTGGTGACCGAGCTTGTTGCCATGATCCGTAGAACGACGGAGGAGGCCGGAGATTAAGCGGTTTCAAGCCGGCCTTCGGCATCGAAGCGCAGCATGACCGGAACCTCGATCGCCGGACGCACGGGGCTTTCGCCGCGGCGCAGCGAGAAGACAAAGGCAAGCACCGCCGCGATCGCGGCGTAGAGTTCCTCGCGGATCACCTGGTTCTCACGCGTGGTGAAATAGACCGAGCGGGCAAGGGCGGGATATTCGAGCATCGGGACCTGCAGCTCGGCTGCAAGTTCGCGGATCGCGAGGGCCTTTTCGCCGCGCCCCTTGGCCAGGACGATCGGCGCGCCGGCTTTCTCGGGATCGTAGGCCATGGCAACCGAAAAATGCGTCGGGTTGGTCAGTACGAACTGCGCCTGCTGCATGGCCTTGGCGACTGCGCCGGTGGCATATTGCCGCGCGCGCTGGCGCTGCGCGGCCTTGCGTTCGGGCGAACCATCGCTTTCCTTGTGCTCGTCGCGCACCTCTTGGCTGCTCATCCTGAGGCGGCGGTTACGGCGCAGCCACTGGATCGGCCAATCGAGCATCGCGACCGCGAAGAGCCCCACCGAGAGCAGCACGAGCAGTCCCGTGAGCGCACCCCACGCCTCGCTCAGCGACGCGCCCAGTTCGGCGCGGCGCCCGATCGAGAGCAGCGCGGGGACGTGGCTCTTCGCCCAGACGTACGTCATCGCGCCGAGGAGAAGCACCTTGGCAAGGCCCTTGCCCGCCTCGATCCAGCCCGCCGCCCCGAACATGCGGGTGAGCCCCGAAAGCGGATTGAGCCGCGAGGCTTTGGGCAGGGCGTTGGCGCCCACCCAGCGCCCGTGGCTGGGGCCAAGCTGGATAGCCAGCACCGCCAGCATGACCGACCCGGCCAGCACGATGAGTGGCGGCAGTACCCCCCAGGCCAGCGACCAGACTGCCGCGCCCGGTTCGAAGTGCTCGATCGCGCCGCGGTCCCAGCTGAGCCCGCTGCGCGCGCCCTTGACCAGGGCCGCGAACAGCCACGGCCCGGCGAACTTGAGCCACGCCGCTCCGACCAGCATCGCCACGGCGGTTGCCATGTCGCGCGATCGCAGCACGTCGCCGCGCAGGGCGGCGTCGCGTTTGCGTTTCTCGGTTGGGGCAAAGGTCTTCTCTTCGCTCATCGCTGCAACAGCCCGGCCACGTTTTCGATGCCTTCATCGGTGAGCGATGCGAACTGGTCGGCGGTGAGCGGCGCGGCGGCGATCAGCGCGGCCAGCCCGGCCAGGACGCCCGCAGGAAGCCCGAGCGAGAACAGGTTAAGCGAGGGCGCGGATCGGCTCAGCACCCCCGCGGCCAGCTGGACGAGCAGGAGCAGCAGCGTGACCGGCAGGGCGATAACCAGCCCGGCCAGGAACATCCGGCTGCCGAGAGCGGCAACCTGTTCCAGCGCTGCCGCGCCCAGCCAGCCGCTCCCGGGCGGCAGCAGCCGGTAGCTCTCCACCACCAACCGCAGCCAGGTGAGATGCGCGCCCATACCCAGGAAGATGATCGTCAGCAGCACGGTGAAATACTGGCCGAGCACCGGCGAATGGGTTCCGCTGACCGGATCGGCGGCGCTGGCGATACTCATCCCCATCGCCCCGCCGATCTGTTCGGCAGCGATCACTGGTGCGGCGAAAGAGAGCTGCAGTACAAAGCCCAGCGCGAGCCCGATCAGCGCCTCGTTGGCAACGATCAGCAGGCCGGGCAGGCTGAGCAGCGCGGGCGGCACCGTGACCGGCACCCAGGCGCAGACCAGCACCGCCACCGCACCGCTGATCGCGATGCGCAGCTGCACCGGGACCGCCGCCGCGCTGAAGAATGGCGCGGCCATCAGGGCGGCGCCGATGCGCATCATCACGAAGACCAGCCGCCACAGCTCGACCTCGACCGCGCCAAACCCGAACGTGAACCCGTTCACTGCGCGACGGCCGCGATCTGCGCGAAGATTTCGGTCATGAAATCGGCCACCAGGGTCATCATCGAAGCGCCGAGCAGAACCAGCACCAGAGCAATCACCGCCAGCTTGGGGACGAAGGTCAGAGTCTGCTCGTTCACCGAAGTGGCCGCCTGGATGATCCCGACGACGAGGCCGACGGCGAGGCTTGCCAGCAGGACTGGCGCCGCGACCAGCGCGGTGACCCACAGCATCCGGTCAGCCAGGGCGAGGAGGGAAGTGTCTTCCATCACCCGAAGCTCGCCACCAGGCTGCCCATAAGCATCGCCCAGCCATCGACCAGCACGAACAGCAGGAGCTTGAACGGCAGCGAGACGATCGTCGGGCTCATCATCATCATGCCGAGGCTCATCAGCACCGATGAGACGACGAGGTCGATCACCAGAAACGGCAGGTAGAGCATGAACCCGATCTGGAAAGCGGTCTTGAGTTCGCTGGTGACAAAGGCCGGAAGCAGGATCGAGAAGGGCACATCCTCGGACCGTTCGAAGCGCGGGGCTTTGGCCATCTCGGCGAACATCTGGAGGTCCTTCTGCCGGGTCTGGCGGATCATGAATTGGTGGAACGCCGCCCCGCCCGCGCTGAACGCCTGCTCGGCATTGATCGTCCCGGCGGAATAAGGCTGGATTGCCTCGGCATTGAGCCGGTCGAGCGTCGGTGCCATCACGAACAGCGAAAGGAACAGCGACAGCCCGATCAGCACCTGGTTGGGTGGGCTCTGCTGCAGGCCGAGCGCCTGGCGCAAGATCGAGAGTACCACCAGGATGCGGGTGAAGCTGGTCATCATCAGCAGCAGGCCCGGGAGCAGCGTGAGCAGCCCCATGACCAGCAACAGTTGCAGCGACAGCGAAAGCCCGCCGCCCTGCGCCGGAGAGACCGAACCCAGCGCCCGGTCAAGCGCGCCGGGGATGGCGCTTTGCGCGTGGGCGAGGGCGGGAAGGGTCAGACCGGCGATGGTTGCCGATAGCGCAGCAAGACGCTTCATTCCGCCGTCTCCCGCGCCGGGGCTTCGGCAAGGCGAACCAGCCCTTGCCGCGAGGCAGAGACCAGGATTTCGCGCCCGCGAAACTCGATCACCGCCAGCTTGAGCGTTGGTGAAAGCATGGTCGTCTCGACGATCCGTACCGTCTTTGCATTGCCCTGCGGTCCGCCGAGCCGGGCCTGCATACGCTGCGCCAGCTTGAGGCTGCCCCAGGCGAGCCCGGCGATCAGCGGTAGGAGGACGAGCAGCTTGACCAGGTACCAGATCATGCCGCCGCTCCGCCATCTTGCCCAAGCATCTCAACGATCTTCAGCCCGAAGCGATTGCCCTGCGCAACGATTTCGCCGCGCGCGATGAGCGTGCCGTTGACGTGGACATCGAGCAGCTCGTCGGTCAGCCGGTCGAGCATCACGACGCTTTCTTCGCCGAGCGCGAGGACGTCCTTCAATGGCATCTGGGTGCGGCCCAGCTCGACCGAAAGGCGGACGTCGACCTCCTTGATCAGGTCGAATCCGCGGGTGTGAATGGTCATCTCTTTCCCCCTGAAATATCTAGCTGGCGAGCGCCGTCAGGCGCAGCGCGATGCGGTCGTCCTGCGTACCCACGGTGCCGCGCGCGATCGTGCGACCGCCGATCGACAGCGGCACCGCGCGCGCGACCGCGACCGGCAGCACCGTGCCCGGTTCCATTGCAGCCAGCGCGGCGAGGCTGACCGGCATGTCGACGAGCGTCGCGGTGAGGCCGAGCGGCAGCGCGGCAAAGGGCGCCGCGGCGGGATCGGCGGCTCCGCTGCGGCGCGGCGCGGCGGCCGGGCCATCGCCCAGCGCCGCCATCAGCTTGGGCAGAACGGTGATCGGCAGGGCCAGCGTCAGCAGCCACGGCGCCTTGGTCCCCTCCATCACTTCGAGCGGCAAAACCGCCAGCTTTGCCCCAGCCGGGAACGGCGCGAACTCGGTGAGGCGGGTCGAGCGCTTGAGCGCCTCGACCGATCCGGTGCCCAGCGCGGCAGCAAGGCACTCGGCAACCGTCCCTTCCAGCCGCTGCACCAGCATTTCGGCGGACAGCGGGAAGCTGTCGGGCAGCGGCCCGTGGTGCTCGCCGGTCCCGCCATAGGCGCGGTCGACCAGCCGCAGCACCGCCTGGCCTTCGATCGAGGCGAGCAAGGTAACCCCGGGAATGGCGCCGGCCAGCAGGCTGTTGGCGGCAAGCGGCCCGATCGCCTGCAAGAGGTCGGCCTCACCGCTCTCGGCCGGGGCCAGTGCGGTGACCGTCGGGGCCTCGCCGCCGAC
>JBJTMA010000021.1:0-29204 GCA_046063295.1 Novosphingobium sp. | reverse complement strand
CGGAGCTTCGTAACCCGGAACCAGCCGCTTGTAGCTGTTGGTGGTCGGGTTGGTGAAGGCGTTGAGCGCCTTGGCGTGCTTGATCACGCCGCCGATGAAGTACAGGCACATGTCCGAAAGACCGGCATAGCCGTTGCCGGCGAACAGTGGTTTGCCACCGTCCCAGATCGAGATGTGGGTGTGCATGCCGCTGCCGTTGTCGGTCTTGATCGGCTTGGGCATGAAGGTTGCGGTCTTGCCGTACGCCTGCGCAACCTGCTGCACGACGTACTTGTAAACCTGCATGCGGTCGGCAGTCTGCACCAGCGTGCCGAAGGTCAGGCCCAGCTCGTGCTGCGCCGAGGCGACTTCGTGGTGATGCTTGTCGCAGGGCAGACCCATCTCGATCATCGTCGAGACCATTTCGCCGCGAATATCGACGCAGCTGTCGACCGGGGCGACCGGGAAGTAGCCGCCCTTGGCGCGGGGACGGTGGCCCAGGTTGCCGGCTTCGTACTTGGTATCGCCGTTCGTGGGCAATTCGATGTCGTCGATCTTGAAGCCGTTGCCGTCATAGCCATCGTAGAAGCGGACGTCGTCGAACAGGAAGAATTCGGCTTCGGGGCCGACATAGACGGTGTCGCCGGTGCCGCTGGCCTTGACGAAGGCTTCGGCGCGCTTGGCAGTCGACCGCGGGTCGCGGGCGTAAAGGTCGCCGGTCGAAGGCTCGACGATGTCGCAGCAGATGATCATCATCGGGGTCGCGCTGAACGGATCGATATAGACCGCGTCGAGATCCGGCTTGAGGATCATGTCACTTTCGTTGATCGTCTTCCAGCCCTCGATCGAGGAACCGTCGAACATCAGCCCGTCTTCTAGTTCGTCCTCGCCGATGACGCTGGCAACCATGGTCAGGTGCTGCCACTTGCCCTTGGGATCGGTGAAGCGCAGGTCGAACCATTCGATCTCTTCGTCCTTGATCCGCTTCAGTACGTCTTTTGCCTTGGCCATTTCACGTCCTTTGGTTGGTCCCGCCCGCCCGGGCCAGGAATGAGTGCAAATTCTTGGGTGATCAGATCGCGTCGTTGTCACGCTCGCCGGTGCGAATGCGCAGCGCGCTTTCGACGTTCATGACAAAGATCTTGCCGTCGCCGATGCGGCCGGTCTGCGCTGCCTGGGCGATGGCTTCGACAGTGCGTTCGGCCAGGTCGTCAGGCACCACCACCTCAAGCTTCACCTTGGGCAGGAAGTCGACGACATATTCGGCCCCGCGATAGAGTTCGGTGTGGCCTTTCTGGCGGCCGAAGCCCTTGGCCTCGGTCACGGTGATGCCCGAAACGCCAACTTCGTGGAGCGCTTCCTTCACTTCGTCGAGCTTGAACGGCTTGATGATCGCTTCGATCTTCTTCACGTGAATTCCCCTGCGCAGCATGCCGGTACCGCCTGTCCCTCCCGGTAAGGCGGTCCGGATGATTATCGCTTGCGACGATCCTGCGTATCCAAGAATCGTGCCAGCACCATGACTCTGGCCCTAGGCGATGCAGAAGGACGCGAAAAGGGCCTATTCGCAAGATTTGAATCGTGCGTGGGGCAGCTGTGAAACAATTGAATTGCGGTTGCCGCGAATCGTTGCACAAATATTCGGCAGCATGTGCCTAAATTTTGTGCACGCTAGAGGCCAAGGCCTGCCGTTTCGGGCAGTCCTGCCATCAGGTTGAGGCTTTGCACCGCAGCCCCGCTGGCTCCCTTGCCAAGGTTGTCGAGCACCGCGACGAGCCGCGCCTGGCGGCCGTCCTTGGCGCCGAACACGTAGAGGTCGAGCCTGTCGCTCGGCGCGGCGGAGCGGCGCAGGAGGATCTCCTCCGGGTTGGCCTCATGCACGCGAACCACCGGGCTGCCCTTGTAGAAATCGACCAGCAGGTCGCGCAGCCCGTCGGTCGGTGCTGCGCGTTCCATCTGTTCGAGGTGCAGCGGCACTTCGACCACCATGCCGCGATGCGCCGGAACCACCGCCGGCGCGAAGACTGGCGGGAAGGCGAGCCCGGCGTGCTTCTGCATCTCGGGCACGTGCTTGTGGCCAAGCGCCAGGCCGTAGTCGCGGTAGGCGATATCGGAGTCTTCCTCGAACCGTGCGATCAGAGCCTTGCCGCCGCCCGAATAGCCCGAGACCGCGTGGCAGACATAGGGCCAGTCGGCTGGCAGCAAGCCATGCCGCACCAGCGGGGCGAGCAGGGCGAGGAACCCGGTGGGATAGCACCCAGGGTTGGTCACGCGGCTGGCTTCCGCAACCTTGTCGCGCCCGACCAGCTCGGGGAAGCCATAGGTCCAGCCCGGCGCGGTGCGGTGCGCGCTCGATGCATCGACGATCCGCACCTTGCTGTCCTCGGCCAGGGCAACGGCCTCGATCGCCGCATCATCGGGCAGGCACAGCACAGCGAAGTCGGCCGCATGGAAGGCGTTGCGGCGCGCCTCGGCGCTCTTGCGCTGTTCTTCGCCCAGGATCAGCAGCTCGAATTCGCTGCGACCGGCCATCCGGTCGATGATTTCAAGGCCGGTAGTGCCGGCGGCACCGTCGATAAACAGGGTTTGGGGCATATTGGTATTCCGGACGTGACAAGTAACGGTGGCTGTTAAGGTCAGCCTCGTCGTTCCTGCAACGCTTCAAGCGGCAGATAGCCGACGAAGCCGTCCTCGCCGACCTGGCCCCAGGCCCAGCCGCCGGCGATATCGAGCACGTAGAACAGGGCGCCGCCGCCCAATGTGTCACGCACTTCGGCATCCTTGCTGCCGGCCGCGAACAGCTTAGCTCCGCATGGCACCACGCTGCGCGGCATCGGCACCACGTAGTGCGGCACGAAGACCTTGCCCGCCAGGCGGACATGGGCAAGGTCACCGCGCACCGGCCAGTGCGGCGCGTCGAGCTTTTCGCTCGGCCCGCTGAGGCTTAGTTGCCCGGTGGGAATGCCGCTGTCGGTCAATTCGTCTCGCCCCGCAAAGGTGAAGATGGCGCGCTTAGCCGTGCTTTGCCCGTCTATCAAGTTGTCCAAGCCGTGCGTCCCCCGGCGGCTCAGAAATCGCGCAGGCCGAAGCGTGGGATGCCCTGGTTGATTCCGGGTGGGTCGAGCGTGGTCAGGTCGAGCGAAACCGGCTCGCCGATCCACTGGCCGAGCGTGGTGTGATCGGCGAGGTCGTCGAGCGTCAGCGGATGGACTAGCGCGGTGAGCCCGCTTTCAACGATCAGGCTGCGGATGTGCGCAAGGTCAGTCTCGCGAAAGTGCACTTCGTACTGCGGAATCGGATGCGGGCCAGCGGGACCGTCGGTCATCGTCCCGGTGAACAGGATTGCGCGATCCGCAGCGAAGTTACGGCGCAGATCATCGGCTGCGGCACGGTCTCGCTCGGTGAAGTAAATGTGCGCGTGCCAAGGGGCAGCAGGATCAGCCATACCGCTTCCTCAGCATCCCCCAGACCGCGCGCAGACCCAGTGCGTCGCCGCCCTTGGGCCGGCCGGGCTTGGCGGCTGGGCGCCACGCGAAAGTATCGAAATGCGCCCAGTCGACGCCTTCGGGAGCGAAGCGGTCAAGGAACAGGCCGGCGACCGACGCCCCGGCGAAGCCATTGGAAGGGCTGTTATTGAGATCCGCGATGTCGCTCTTCAGCCACTCACGGTAACTGTCGGGCAGCGGCAAACGCCAGCACGGGTCGTCTGCGGCAAGGCCCGCTTCGATGAGGTCATGCGCGGTTTCGTCGCGCCGGGTCATCAGCGCGGGGAGGTCCGGGCCAAGTGCTACCCGGGCGGCTCCGGTAAGGGTGGCAAAGTCGATCACCAGTTCAGGCTCTTCCTCACCCGCGCGGGTCAGCGCATCGCCCAACACCAGCCTGCCTTCCGCATCCGTGTTGCCGATCTCGACCGTGAGCCCGGCGCGGCTGGAAAGCACGTCGCCGGGGCGGAAGGCGCCGCCCGAAATGGCGTTTTCGACCGCCGGGACGAGAACATGCAGATGGACCTTGAGGTGCGCCTGCATGATCAGCTGCGCCAGCGCCAGGGCATGAGCGGCGCCGCCCATGTCCTTTTTCATCAACAGCATGCCGGAGGCGGGCTTGATATCCAGCCCGCCTGAATCGAAGCAAACGCCCTTGCCGACCACGGCAATCTTCGGGTGCTTTGGATTGCCCCAGGTGAGTTCGATCAGCCGCGGGGCATGGCTGCGCGCCGCGGCTCGCCCGACCGCGTGGATCATCGGGTAGCCGCGTTCGAGCGCATCGCCGCTGGTGACGGTGAGCTGGGCGTGGAACTGCTTGGCAATCCGCGCCGCCTCGGCCTCAAGCTGCGCGGGGCCCATGTCCTCGGCCGGGGTGTTGACCAGATCCCGGACCAACGCGGTGGCGGCGGCTTCGGCCAGCGCCGGTTCGATTGCCTTGACCGCATGGGTCAGCAATACCCGCGGTCCTTCGGCGTTGGCATCCTTGCGGTATCGTTCGAAGCGGTACTGCCCGGTTACCCAGCCCAGCAGCGCGGGTCCGGGATCTCCATCGACAAGACGGTAAGTCCCCGCGGGAAGGACTTCGCCCAGCCTTGCCAGGCACCAGCTGGAGAGTTCGGCCGGATCGGCAACCCCGGCTATCACGGACCAGCCGTCGCCATCGGGGACCACCGCATGGGTGAAGCCTTCGCCGGTGAACTTCTGCGCCGCCACTGCGGCCCGCTGCCCCGCAGAGAGGGTCTTGAGCTTGCCTTCCAGGCTTGCCTTGTCGACGAGGTGGATCGCGGTGGCGCTCTGGCCCTTGTCGGGCTGGATCAATGCGTTCTTGTCAGTCATGCGGACTGTGCCATAACCCCATGCGCGGGGGCGATGCGAGCGGAAAAACGATGATGCGATCTGTGTCCCTGATGAGTGCAGTCTTGGCGCTTGCGGCCTGCTCGGGCTCAAGTCCCGACAAGACCGCGCAGCCCACCGCACCCGCCACTGGCGCCGCGTCCGCAGCCAGCGATACGCCGACCGAGGCACCAGTGGCCATGCCCAGCGCCAAGCCGGTGGCGATCACCGACAGCACGCCGCTCTACGAATTCAACTATGCCTACCCCGAACAGGCCGCCGCGATCCCGGCGCTGGCCGGCTGGTTCAGGATCGATGCCGCCAAGCACAAGAAGGAGCTGATCGTTCAGGCCAAGGAAGGCCAGGCCGAAGCCAAGGCCGACAAGCGCACCTATTACCCTTACGGGCACAGTACCAAGTGGCAGGTAGTCGCCGGAATCCCTGGCTATCTCAGCCTTTCGGCCGAACGATGGGAATCGCTGGGCGGCGCTCATCCCAATCCGTGGCAGGAAAGCCTGGTCTGGGACCAGCGCACCGGCACCCGCCACCGCGGCACCGATTTCTTCCTGACGCAAAAGGCGCTTTCGGCGGCGATCCGTCCGCAATTCTGCGCCGCGCTCGATAAACAGCGTGCCGAAAAGCGCGGCGAGCCGGTCAACCGCAAGTCGGGCGACCCGTTCGACGCCTGCATCGATCCCGCCGTGCAGACGGTGATCCTGGGCTCAAGCGACAAGCAGCACTTCAACCGCATCGGCATTCTGGTCGATCCCTATGAGGCAGGTCCCTATGCCGAAGGCAACTATGAAGTGACCTTGCCGGTGACCCCGGAGCTGCTCAAGGCGGTCAAGCCGATGTATCGCGGCGCGTTCGCAGTGGCCAAGTAGTCGGCGAGGCCCCCTCGCAATTTCCCGCCTTTGCCGCTATATGCGCCGCATGAACCTTTATCAGACAGTTGCCGATGACGAAGTCCTGCTGCGCGACGGGACGATCAAGCTGCACGGCCCCGGCGCTTTCGAGGGGATGCGCAAGGCCGGGCGGCTTGCCGCCGAGATCCTCGACGCGATGGTCGATCACGTCCGCCCGGGGGTGAGCACCGGCGAGCTCGACGATGTGGTGCGCGAGATGACGATCGCCGGCGGCGCGGTTCCGGCGACGCTGGGCTATCGCGGCTACGCGCATAGCTGCTGCATCTCGATCAATCACGTGGTGTGCCACGGCATTCCGTCGGAAAAGACGCTTAAAGACGGGGACATCGTCAACATCGACGTGACGCCACTGCTCGACGGCTGGCACGGTGACAGCAGCCGGATGTACCTCGTCGGCGATGTGCCGCTGAAGGCCCGCCGCCTGGTCGAGGCGACCTACGAATGCCTGATGCTCGGGATCGAGCAAGCGCGGCCCGGCGCGCGGCTCGGAGATATCGGCGCGGCGATCCAGCACCATGCCGAACGCCAGCGCTACGGTGTGGTCCGCGAATTCTGCGGGCATGGGCTGGGCCGCCTGTTTCACGATGCACCCGAAGTGGTTCACGCCGCGCGCGCCGGGACCGGGCCCGAGCTTAAGCCCGGCATGTTCTTCACGATCGAACCGATGATCAACCTGGGCAAGCCGGGGGTGAAGCTGCTGGAAGATGGCTGGACTGCCGTGACCCGCGACCGCTCCTTGTCGGCGCAATTCGAACACTCGATCGGGATCACCGAGGACGGGTGCGAGATCTTTACGAAGAGCCCGAAGGGACTGGACCGGCCGCCTTATTAGCCGCGTCCACTCCGCACCGCCGCAGCACCAGCGAAGGGCGTGATCGCCACCAGCACCAGGCTGACGGCACCAGTTAGCGCAACCCCCGCCTCGCCCCCGGTCGATAGGCTCCCCGCGCCGAAGATCAGCAGTGGTACCGCGAGCAGCATCACCAGGAATCCGCCGAGTGCCGCGCCGCCGCGCAGGCCGGCGGTGATCGCCGCGACCAGCACGCCAAGCGCGGCCAATCCCGGTGTGCCCGCGAGCAGGCCCCATTCCACCGTCGCCAATTTCGTCCCGTCGATCCCCACCAGTGCGGAAGCGGGTAAGGCGGCGAGCATCAGCGGCGGGCCGAAGCTCAGCCAGTGGGCGAGCATCCGCACTGCGACCACGCCTTCTTCGCTGATCCCGCGCAGCGCCCACTGGTCGAACATGCCGAGTTCGATGTCGGGTTCGACCAGCCGGTCGAGCGGCAGGATGGCGGCGAGCAGCGCGGCAACCCACAGCACGCCGCCGCCGGTCTTGGCCAGCAGCGGCGCATCGGGTCCGACCGCGAACGGATAGAGCATCGCCACCGCGAGGAAGAACAGCACTGGCAGCAAGGCGCCGCCGCGCCCGCCGGAGAACAGCCGTGCCAGATCGCGTCGAAGCAGGGTGAGGAAGGTGCCGCTCACGCCGGGTGATCCCTGAGGTCGAGAACTTGTGCGTCTGGCATCGCGATCGGTTGGTGCGAGGCGACAACCACCACGCCGCCGCCTGCGCGGCGTTCGGCAATCAGTTCCTCGACCAAGGCCGCGCCCTGGCTGTCGAGGCCGTTGAGCGGTTCGTCGAGCAGCCAGTGGTCGGCCTGCTGGCCGAGCAGCCGCGCCAATCCCGCGCGCTTGCGCTGCCCGGTCGAGAGGTAGCGCACCGGGATGTCGGCCAGCCGGTCAAGCCCGAGGCGCTGAAGGGGAGGGGGCGGGGACTGATCGAGCCTGCGCCAGAAGTCCAATGCGGCGCCAAGCGTCAAGTGCTCGTCGAGCGCCAGTTTGCCATCGAGGAAGGCCAGCGATCCATCCCATTCGACGGCACAGGGCTGCGCTGGTTGCAGCAGGCCGGACAAGATGCGCAGCAGCGAAGTCTTGCCGGTGCCGTTGGGTCCGACCAGATGCAGCGCGCCGCCCGGTTCAATCTCGAGGTTCAGCCCCGCAAACAGGATGCGATCACCCCTGCGGCAAGCAATTCCATTCGCTGTCAAACCCCCGACTTGCATGGCCGCTGCGGATAGGGGAAAGCTGCGCGCCTGCCAAGGAGAGCCCAAATGTCCGTCCCCCGCCTTAGCCAAGCCCAAGTCGATAGCCTGCTCGCCGAGGTTTCCGGCTGGTCGCTGCGCGATGACGGCAAGGCGATCACCCGCACCTTCAAGTTCAAGGACTTCAACGCCGCATTCGGCTTCATGACCCGCGTTGCGCTCTACGCCGACAAGGCCGATCACCACCCCGAATGGTTCAACGTCTACAACCGGGTCGAGATGACCCTGACCACACATGATGCCGATGGCCTCAGTCAGCGCGACGCCGATATGGCGCGGGCGATCGAGGGCTATCTTTGAAACGCTGGGCGGCGCTGCTCCGCGCAGTCAACGTCGGCGGCACCGGTAATCTGCCAATGGCTGAACTGCGCGAGATCTGCGCCGGGCTGGGGTTCGAGCAGGTCCAGACCTACATCGCCAGCGGCAATGTCGTGTTTTCCAGCGACCGCGGAGAGGACGAGCTTCGCGAGCTGGTCGGTCGGGCATTGCTGGACAGCTACGGCAAGCAACCGGGCGTGCTGGTCCGCAGTGCTGCGGAACTGGGCGCGCTGGCGGCGAACAACCCCTGGCCCGATCGGCCCGGTAACCGCGTCGTGGCGATCTTCATCGATGAACCGCTGTCGCTCGACGGCATCACCGGGCAGCGCGACGAGGTCATCTCACTCGGCGAGCGGGCGATTTACGTCGATTACCGGGATGGCATGGCGGACACCAAGCTGCGCATTCCTTGTGCCAAGGCCGGGACCGCGCGCAACATGAACACCGTGCGCAAGCTGGCGGAGATGACCGCCGCGCCTTAGCGCCCGCCGAGCGGCTGGCCGCTGGCCTTGGTCATCTTGCGCAGCCGCCCCGGCATCCAGCGCGCGGCGAAGGCGATGCGGTGCGCGGTCTTGCCGACGCGGTTGTGCAAGTCGCTGCCGTGGACCGCTTTCCATGCCGCTTCTGCCACTTCGCTTACCGGGGTGATTTCCAGCCCGGCCTCGATCACCCGGCCGCGAATATGTTCGTTACTCTGCTGGTTGGGGTTCATGTCGATCAGCGGGGTATCGATGAAGCCGGGCATCAGATCGGCGACCTTGATCTGGTCGGGCGCCCATTCGGCGTCGAGGCATTCGGTGATCGCGCGCACCCCGAACTTGGTCGCCGAATAGACCGAGGCGCCCGGGGTGCCATAGATACCTGCCGCGCTGGCGGTGTTGAGCAGGCATGAACCCGGCGCGCTCGCCTTGAGCCACGGATGTGCTGCTTGCGCGCCGAATAGCACGCCCTTGAGATTGATGTCGAGGCAGCGCTCGATCTCGGCCACGTTGTTTTCGATAAGGTTTCCGCCGAGGGGAATGCCGGCGTTGTTGAACACCACGTCGATCCTGCCGCCGCTCGCCTTGGCGCAGGCGGCAAGCGCGTCGTCCCATGCTTCACGATCACGCACGTCGAGCTTGTGGAGCGAGGTCATGCCCGTGGGAATCATGCCCGCGGTTTCGCGCATTCCGGCATCGTTCACATCGGCGAGACCGACAAACCAGCCCTGCGTGCCGAACTTGACCGCCACCGCGCGGCCGATCCCGCTCGCCCCGCCGGTGATGAAGATCGTCTTGTGCGCCATCATGCCCTCCCGATTCGCGCTTACACTTGTGTCAGCAGTGCTTACAGCGCCGGGTTGTTATAGCAATGCCAAGTGAAAATAGCCGCCGCGCCGCGGTAAGGCCGCCACTTTTCGGCAAGCGCGCGGGTTTCCTTTTCGGTCGGCCGCGCCTCCAGGCCCAGGATCTTGTGAAGGCCCGCCTGCACCGCCAGGTCGCCCGCAGGCCAGATGTCGCCGCGGCCTTCGGCAAACAGCAGGTAGATTTCGGCGGTCCAGCGGCCGATGCCCTTGATCTGGGTCAGCTGCTGGATCGCCTCCTCGTCGTCGGCGGGAAGACTTTCGAAGTCCAGCTCGCCGCTGTGCACCAGTTCGCACAGACTGCGCATGTAACCCTGCTTCTGCCGCGAAAGTCCGCAGGCGCGCAGCGTATCGAAATCGGCGGCGAGGATCTTGGGCGGATGCAGGTCCTCGCCCGCGAACTCCTCGAATTTGCGCCACATCGATGCGGCGGCGGCGACGCTGACCTGCTGGCCGACGATCGCGCGCATCAGGGTACCATAACCTCGCGGGCGAATGCGCGGTTCGGGATAGCCCGCCGCTTCAAGTGCGCGCGCGAAGGCGGGTTCGATGCCCCCCAATGCGTCGAGGTCATGCTTGATCTGCTCGGCGCTGATGCCCATGGTCTGTCCCGCTTGCCAAAGATTAGCCAAGCGATTAGCAGCCCGGCGAAAGCCCGAACAGGCGTGAATTGCAAAGGACTGTGCAGATGCCGAAGCTCATTGTGGTCAATCGCGCCGGTGAGGAAAAGGAAGTCGACGCGGCCACCGGCGTTTCGGTGATGGAAGCCATTCGCGACAATGGCTTCGATGAATTGCTCGCGCTGTGCGGTGGGTGCTGTTCGTGCGCCACCTGCCACGTCTATGTCGATCCAGCGTTTGCCGACAAGGTCACCCCGCTGAGCGAAGACGAGAACGACCTGCTCGATTCGACCGACCACCGCCAGGGCAATTCGCGCCTGTCTTGCCAGCTGCAGATGTCGGACGAACTCAGCGGTCTCAAGGTCACGATCGCGCCGGAAGACTGACTTGGCCTGTCCCAAGCGCATTTGCGTTGCGCTTGGCGGGACCGCTCCCTAACTTTCGCGGCATGACCGCTACCCGTTCCTCATCGCTCGATCTTATCGGCAACACCCCGCTTGTCCTGCTCCAGGGGCCGAGTGAAGCCGCTGGGTGCGAAATCTGGGGCAAGTGCGAATTCGCCAACCCCGGCGCCTCGGTCAAAGATCGCGCCGCGCTGTGGATTGTGCGCGACGCCGAAGAGAAGGGCCTGCTCAAGGCCGGCGGGACGATCGTCGAAGGGACCGCGGGCAACACCGGGATCGGGCTGGCGCTGGTCGCCAATGCGCTTGGCTACAAGACCGTGATCGTGATGCCTGAGAACCAGTCCAAGGAAAAGATGGACACCTTGCGCGCGCTGGGTGCCGAGCTGGTGCTGGTGCCGCCGACGAAGTTCTCCAACCCCGGCCATTTCGTCCACACCTCGCGCCGGCTGGCCGAGGAGACCGAGGGCGCGATCTGGGCCAACCAGTTCGACAATGTCGCCAACCGCAAGGCGCATATCGAAAGCACCGCGCGTGAGATCTGGGAACAGATGGACGGGCGGGTCGATGGTTTCACCTGCGCCGCTGGCACCGGCGGGACGATCGCCGGGGTGGGACTTGGCCTCAAGGCATTCGATGAAAACATCCGCATCGCGCTGACCGATCCGCACGGTGCCGCGCTTTACAACTATTACGCTCACGGAGAACTCAAGGCCGAAGGCTCTTCCGTTGCCGAAGGGATCGGCCAGGGGCGTATCACAGCCAATCTCGAAGGTGCGCCGATCGACACCCAGTTCCGCATATCCGATGAGGAGGGCCTCGAATGGGTGGCGCGGTTGCTGTCCGAAGAAGGGCTGTGCCTCGGGCTGTCCTCGGGAATCAATGTTGCCGGGGCGGTGGCTCTGGGTCGGCAGCTGGTTGCCGAGGGCCGCGAAGACGCGCGGATCGCAACCATCCTGTGCGATACAGGCTTCCGCTACCTCTCCAGCCTCTACAACGCCGAGTGGCTTCGCGCCAAGGGACTGCCGGTCTTCCCCTGGCTGCAATGATGCGCTAACAGTGTCGCCAGATGGCAACACAACCGCCACATAGGGTCTTGCAACCATTGGCAGCGCCGCAGCATTATGCGCCGCCGAGCACGCGTGAATTGCGCGCGCAGGCTGTGCAACGGCTGCAATCCGGGCTGTTCGGCATCGCTGCCATCGTGCTTATTGTAGGACTGGCCAACATCATCAATGACCGGGCGCGGCTTGCCGATGCTTCCGCGCGGCCGCAGGTCGCGGCGAGCAGCTCGACCAGCTCGGCGGGAAGCGATCCCCTGGCCGAAGTGGGGGTCGTGCCCTCGCAGCAGCCGGATGCCCAGCAGCACAACAAGCCCGCTGCAAATGCCGCTGCAGTCCCTGCCGGAACGCCGCATTAAGCAAGGCGGGTTCTGGCTTGGCCTGGCCTGTGTGGTCTTCGCCTTGGGCCTCAGCAATTGCAGCGGCGGCAAATCGCAATCCCGTTCACAGGATCCGATCGGGCTGTTCACCGCATTGCCGCTACTTTGGCAGGACGGCGGCGACCTGGGCGCGGAGTTGCGCCCGGGCAGCAAACCGCACTGGGCCGCACAGGTCATGGACGAGCACGGCGGTATCGTGCCGCTCGATACGCTGAGCGGCGTCGGAGGAGGCAAGCTGGCTGGCCTGCACTGGCTGGTTATCGCCCAGCCGCGGATCCTCAGCCCGGCCGACAACGTGGCGCTGGATGACTGGGTGCGCGGTGGCGGCCACCTGCTGCTCATTATCGACCCGGCTTATACCGAGGAATCCGCTTTTCCGATTGGCGACCCTCGCCGCCCGCCAGACCAGGCAATGCTGTCCCCAATCCTTGCGCGGTGGGGGCTGGAACTGAAGTTCGATGCGGATCAACCGCTTGCCGCCGGAACCGCCGATGTGATGGGAATAGAGGTTCCCACGATCCTGCCTGGCTATTTCGCTGCGCCTGCGCGCGGCAACTGCCGAACCTGGAGTCGCGGTCTGGCGGTCGCCTGTGCAATCGGGAAGGGCCGGGTCCTGGCGCTTGCCGATGCCGCCCTGCTTGAGCGCGATGATCCCGACGGGGTGGGCAAGCACGCCTTTTCCGCATTGCTCGACAGCGCGTTCCTGGTCCGCTGATCTCAAATTCAGGGGACTTGCGGGAAATTACGGGACTGCTCGCGCCGAGTCGCGGCAATTTGGCGTAAATCCTTGAAATCACGAACGGAACATTTGCGCAACATGACGGCTTGTGCTGCAAGATTAGGCGTCCGTGAAACCGAGTTTTCAACAGGTTACCGTCTATTCCCGTAAAATCCCGCAAATTTCCCTTCCATCCCTGCGAAAGCAGGGTTAATGAACCGTTTCATCGACATGCAGACTTGCCGACGATCCTGAGATGGGTCGCCCCGGACGCGTTTACGCGCGGGCGGGAACGGGGAGGTTGTTTCTGGGGACGCCGGGGAACCGGCAAATGGCGGGACGGGACGTGGAGGCGGGCAAGCCGATCACTTACAGCGGTCAGGGCTTTTCGCTACTAGGCGAAAAGGGCCGCTTCGTGCTGCCGCCAGACCTGCGCAAGGCGGTGCGCGACAGCGGCCGCGGCGAACGCCTGCTGTGCCTTGCCAAGCATCCCCGCTGGAAGTGCCTGACCGGTTTCGGCCTGAGCCGCGCCGACCAGTTCGAAGCCGAACTCGACCGTGAGGAAGAGATCGCGCTTGAGCGTCAACAGGACTTCGACCGCGATATGCGCGCCCAGCAGCTCTATGGCTTCGCCCGCATTCCGTTTGACGATAGCGGGCGCTTCGTCCTGCCCGAACGCTATTTCAAATTGGGCGGGCTGACCGACCGGGTCTATTTCCAGGGTGGCGGCAAACAGTTCACGCTGTGGAACCCATCCGAACTCGCGAAGATGGGTGCCGGCTGGGAAGACGCGCAGGAAGCCTGCGCCGACCTTGAAGCCCAGGCCATGGCCGGGAAGGGGCGCAAGTGAGTGCCGCTCCGCACATCCCGGTGCTGCTCGATGAAGTGATCGACGCGCTGCAGCCGCTTGACGGCGCGGTGATCGTCGATGCGACGTTCGGCGCGGGCGGATATACCCGCCGCTTGCTGGATGCCGGTGCCAGCGTTCACGCCTTCGACCGCGATCCAGACGCGATCGCTGCCGGGCGCGGGTGGGCAGAGGCCGCGGAATGCCCTCCACGTCTGGTGCTGCACCCGCGCCGTTTTTCCGAGATGGTGGATGCGCTGGGTGCCGCCGGCGTGGCGCAGGTCGATGGCGTGGTGATGGATATCGGCGTTTCCTCGATGCAGCTCGACCAGGCGCAGCGCGGCTTTGCCTTTTCGCTCGAAGGGCCGCTCGACATGCGCATGGGCCAGGACGGACCCAGCGCGGCGGACTTCCTTAACAGCGCCGCCGAGGGCGACATCGCCGACGTGCTCTATACCTATGGCGAAGAGCGCCAGTCGCGCCGGGTTGCCCGCGCAATCGTCGCCGCGCGGCCGCTTGAGACCACTGGGCAGCTCGCCGCCGTGGTACGCAAGGCGCTGGGCTATCGTCCCGGCGCGCCGAAAGATCCCGCCACGCGCAGCTTCCAGGCGATCCGCATCCATGTGAATGCCGAGCTCGACGAGCTGACGCAGGGGCTGGGTGCCGCCGAGACCCTGCTGCGTCCCGGTGGAAAGCTGGCTGTGGTCAGTTTTCACAGCCTTGAAGACCGCATCGTGAAGCAGTTTCTGCGTGGTGCTTCGGGGGCGGTTGCCAATGCATCGCGCCACCTGCCGCAGACATCGGGCGCGGTGCCGACTTTCGCTGGCCTTTCCAAAGCGATCCGTCCTTCCGCCGCCGAGCTTGACCGCAACCCGCGTGCGCGTTCGGCCACACTGCGCGCTGCGACGCGTACCGAAGCCGCCCCGCGCCAGAGGAGGGCCGCATGAACTTGACCCAGGACCGTTTGCGCCAGGTCGGCTGGTTCGCCGTTCTGCTTACCTGTTTCACCCTGACCGTGATCCTGACCTTCAAGGTCAACGCGGTGAAGAGCCAGGTCCGCCTGACCGAGCGCCAGATCGCGGCAACGAAGCAGCAGAAGCTGTTCCTCGAAACCGAGTTCGAGGCGCGCGCCAGCCAGCAGCAGCTCAAGACGCTCAACGATGTCGATTTCGGCTATCAGGCGCCGACCGCTGGTCAGTACCTGGAAGGAGAACGCCAGCTTGCTGCACTGGGCAAACCGCGCGGCGCGGGCGCACCCAGCCCGATCCGCGTCGCCAGCGCCGGGGATGACAGCCAGGTGCCGGCGATGGTTTCGCCGCTCACCGGCAAGGCCATGGCCGCCGAGCCGCCCAAGAACGGCAAGGCCAAGGCCACCACTGCAGCCAACCTGGTTGACCGCCTGAGCCACATCGATGACCGGGGGACGCGCAGCGAATGAATTCGATCGCCGTCTCGACTG
This sequence comes from Novosphingobium sp., assembly GCA_046063295.1. Lineage (GTDB taxonomy): Bacteria > Pseudomonadota > Alphaproteobacteria > Sphingomonadales > Sphingomonadaceae > Novosphingobium. The sequence continues at coordinate 14,234 of JBJTMA010000021.1, read as the reverse complement.
CTATTCACACCGGACGGCGCGATCTCGTCAACGTACGCACGCGCAGCCTGCTCATGGCCAAGTGGCGCGTGCTGTGGGTGGTGCTGGGTTTCGCTGCCATAGCCATGGCGGCGATCCTGCGCATTGCATTCCTGGGCTTCTTTTCTGGCGTGCCGACCGCGGCGGATCTCGCCGCCGCGCTTGAACCCCAGCGAGGTGATATCACCGACCGCAACGGCGTGCCGCTGGCGCGCGCCTTCCCGGCATATTCGCTGTGGTTCAATCCCGCTGCGCTGGGCGGAGACGGTCCGCCGCTGGTGCACAGCCCGGCCGATGTGGCTGCGGCGCTGGGCCGGATCTTCCCCGATATCAATGTCGCCGAAATGACCAAGCGCCTGGCCGAGGGCAAGCCGGGCTACCTGCGCCGCCGGATCCTGCCCGAGGATGCCAACAGGATCCACGCGCTGGGCGAACCAGCACTCGAATTCCCGCGTGAAACCGAACGTTTCTACCCGCAAGGATCGATGGCCGCGCACGTGCTCGGTTTCGTCGGCGCCGACGGGCAGGGCCATGTCGGGATGGAAGAGGTGTTCAACAAGCGCCTGACCGACCCTTCGGCCCACGGAGTGTCCGCGGCATTGGCGATAGACACCCGTGTGCAGGGCGCGCTTGAGGACGAAATGTCGCGCGCGATGGCCGACACCAACGCTAAGGGCGCGGCCGGGGTCATCCTCGATGTCGATACCGGCGAAGTGGTCGCGCTGGCCTCGCTTCCTTCGTTCAATCCCAATCTGATCGACAGCGCGGGCGAGGCGAACATCTTCAACCGGGTGACCAACCAGGTCTACGAACTCGGCTCGGTGATGAAGCCCATCACGGTTGCCTCGGCGATCGACGCGGGGACGGTGACCGACCTTTCGCGCCGCTACCAGTCAGCCCGGCCGATCTCGATCGGCGGCTTCCAGATCCACGACAGCCACAGCTTCGGCGCTTCGCTCAATATTCCCGAGGCGCTGATCCACTCGTCCAACATCGTCACCGCGCAGGTCGCCGACGATCTTGGCGGGGCGCGGCTCAATGCCACGATGCGTGCGCTGGGCATGGACGAGCGGCCCTATATCGAGCTGCCCGCACGCGGATTCCCGCTCTATCCCAAGGGCGACTGGTCGCGGATCACCACGATGACCGTGGGCTTTGGCCATGGCCTAGCGATTACGCCGATGCACCTTGCCGAGGCCTATGCTGCAATGGTCAACGGCGGGGTCTGGCGCCCGGCAACCCTGGTCAAGGTCCAGCCCGGCACTGACGTTCCGGGTCGCCGCGTGTTCAAGGCCTCGACTTCAGCGCGGATGCGCCAGTTGCTTCGGCTGATCGTCGATATCGGAACTGGCCGCAAGGCCAACGCCGCTGGCTACCGCGTCGGCGGCAAGACCGGATCGGCCGAGAAGCCCGGCGCGCACGGCTACCAGCGCACCAACATCATCGCGACCTTCGCCGCCGCTTTCCCGATGGACCACCCGCGTTACGTGATCATTGCGATGCTTGACGAGCCGCAGGCCACCGCCGCAAGCTCGGGCCAGCGCACCGCCGCTTGGAATGCCGCGCCACTGGTCGGGCGGCTGGTGCCGCGCATCGGTCCGCTGCTGGGCATCATGCCCGACGCCACCCGCGACGTCGACATTTCCGACCTTGCCCCTCTGGTGGGAAGCGGGGAAGGCGAATGAAACTCGGCGCGCTGGCAGCGCAAGCGGGATTAGCGCTGCCGGACGGAGCCGAAGCGCGGGTCACCGGATTTGCGATCGACAATCGCAAGGTTGCCCCCGGTACGGTATTCGGCGCGTTCCAGGGCACCCAGGTCAATGGTGAGGACTTCATCCCGGCGGCGATCGCCGCCGGCGCGGTCGCGGTGGTTGCGCGGCCCGAAGCGAAAGTCGAAGGGGCGGTGCACATCGCCGCGGCCAATCCGCGCCGCGCGTTCGCCAGGCTGGCTGCCGGGTTCTTCGCCCCCGTACCCGAAACCGTGGTTGCGGTGACCGGAACCAACGGCAAGACTTCCTGCGTCGAAATGACCCGGCAGATCTGGCGGATGCTGGGCGAACGCGCCGCATCGATCGGCACGCTGGGCGTGACCACCGCCGATGAGAGCGTCTCGACCGGACTGACCACGCCGGACATCGTTACCTTCCTTGCCAACATGAGCGGGCTCGCGCGCGAGGGGATCACCCATGTCGCTTACGAAGCCTCGAGCCACGGTTTGTCGCAGTTCCGCAACGAGGGACTGAAGGTGATGGCAGGCGGGTTCACCAACCTCAGCCGCGACCACCTCGATTATCACGCCGATATGGATGACTATTTCGCGGCCAAGATGCGGCTGTTCGACGAAGTGGTCGATGCCGAAGGAACCGCAGTGGTGTGGGCCGACGATGAATGGTCGGCAAAAGCTTCTGAGCATGTCCGTCAGCGGGGGCTGCGACTGCTCAGCGTGGGCGAGAAGGCGGAGAGAGACAACGGGTCGTCCATCCGCCTTCTCGCTCGAACGCCCGGTCAGCTGGGCCAGGTCCTCGAAGTCGAGTGGCAAGGCCAGAAACATGTGGTCAAGCTGCCGCTGATCGGGGCTTACCAGGCCGCTAACGCACTCGTCTCGGCCGGACTGACGATCGCTACGGGGAGTGACCCGGTGCGCGTGTTCGATGCCTTGTCCCGCCTCCAGCCGGTGCGCGGGAGGCTGGAGCGCGCGGCGATCACGCGGGCCGGCGCACCGATCTATGTCGATTATGCCCATACCGCCGATGCCCTTGAAGCCGCGATTGCGGCGCTTCGTCCGCATTGCTCGGGCCGGCTGATCGTGGTGTTCGGCGCGGGCGGCGACCGCGACGTGGGCAAACGCCCCGAAATGGGCCGCGTGGTCAGCGACCAGGCAGATCTTGGCATCGTCACCGACGATAACCCGCGCAGCGAGGACCCGGAGGCGATCCGGGCGGCCGTGCTGGCCGGCGGGGCGGGCAAGCTGCGCGACGGCGGCGAGCGCCGCGCTGCCATTTGCATGGCCATCGCCGAGGCAGGCCCGCAGGACATCGTCCTGATCGCGGGCAAGGGCCACGAACAGGGCCAGATCATTGGAGCGGGCGAGACAATGCGCGTCCTGCCGTTCGACGACGTCACCGTAGCCAGGGAGTGTGCTGCATGAATGCGCTTGCGAAGATCCTCGCCTGGCCCAGCATCAAGGAAGACCTTCTCGGTCTCGCGCTGTGGGACGCGGTGGAGATCGCACGCGCGGTTCGCGGGGTCGCGGTCGGGCAGTTCCAGGCCTCGGGCGTTGAGATAGACAGCCGCGACGTGATGCCCGGAGACCTGTTTTTCGCGCTCAAGGGCGAAGCGATGGACGGGCACAAATTCGTTCCCATGGCCTTTGCCCGCGGTGCCAGCGCGGTGGTGGTCGATCGCCCGGTCGATGGCCCGCACGTTCTGGTCGACGACACCTCAATCGCACTTGAGCTTCTTGCCAAGGCCGCGCGGAACCGTGCCTCGGCGCGGATCGTCGGGGTCACCGGCTCGGTCGGCAAGACCGGGGTCAAGGAAGCGATCTTCGCCGCGCTCGACCGGTCGAGCCGAGGCAACGCGCACCGCTCGGTCAAGAGCTACAACAACCATGTCGGGGTGCCGCTGAGCCTTTCGCGCATGCTCGCACGATCGAAGTTCGGCGTGTTCGAGATGGGCATGAACCACAAGGGTGAGATCGCCGCGCTGACCCGCCAGGTTCGCCCCCACGTCGCGGTGATCACCACAATCGCCCCGGCACATATCGAGATGCTGGGCAGCGAAGAAGCCATTGCCGATGCCAAGGCGGAAATCTTCGAAGCAGTCGAACCCGGCGGCACCGCGGTGATCCCGGCTGACAGCCCCCACTTCGAACGACTGAAAGCCGCTGCCGAGCGGCACGGGATCGAGGTACAGTCGTTTGGCCGCGCGCCGCATGCAACGGTCCGCCTGCTTGACGCGGTGCCGGCTCCCGGTGGCGGCTCGCTGATCACCGCCGACCTTGGCGACCGGCGGATCTGCTACACCGTGGCAGAGCCCGGCGAACACTGGATCGCCAATTCGCTTTGCGTGATGGCCGCGGTTCGAGCCGCCGGTGGCGATCTTGGCGCGGCTGGACTTGCGCTGGCCGAGATGCAGGGCCTCAAGGGCCGCGGCGCACGGACCACGATTTCAGGGCAAGGCGGTGACGGTTCGGGTCAGGCCTTGCTCATCGACGAAAGCTACAACGCCAACCCGGCCTCGATGCGCGCCACTCTGGCGCAGCTGGGCCGCACTCCGGCAACCCGCCGCATCGCAGTGTTGGGTGCGATGAAGGAACTGGGGGAGCACGGACCGGCGATGCACGCTGACCTGGCCGAACCCATCATCGAAGCCCGCATCGACCGCCTGGTCCTGGTTGGCGACGAGATGACCGCGCTGGCCGATGAACTGGGGAAAGCCGCTACGGCATCGCTTGGCATTGTGCCGACCTTCGCCCATTGCGGGACCGCCCAAGAGGCGCTTGAGCACCTCCGGGGACTTGGGGTGGAAGGCGGCGACGCGATCCTCGTCAAGGGATCGAATTCGGTCGGGCTGGGGACGCTTGTCGCCGCGCTCGCGCAAGACAAGGACTAAGGCGGGGCGATGCTCTACCTGATCGCGCACTATTTTCATTTCGAAGGGCTGGCGAACCTTATCCGCTACCAGACCTTCCGCGCCGGGGCTGCGCTGATGACCGCGCTGGTGATCGGCCTGATCATCGGGCCGCGCTTCATCAACATGCTGCGCCTGCGCCAGGGCAAGGGCCAGCCGATCCGCGAGGACGGCCCGCAAAGCCACCTCGCCAAACGCGGCACGCCGACCATGGGCGGGCTGATGATCCTGATCGCCCTGATCGTTTCGATGCTGGTGTGGATGGACCTCAGCGATCCGTTTGTCTGGGCGTGCCTGGCGGTGACCGGGGGGTTCGGCCTGATCGGCTTCATGGACGATTACGACAAGGTCAAGAAACGCAGCACCGCCGGGGTTTCTGGCCGGGTCCGTCTGCTCGCCGAGTTCGCCGTGGCGGGCGTGGCCAGCTGGATCATCGTCAGCCACACCGGGACCAACCTCTATGTGCCGGTGCTGAGCTATCACTACATTCCGCTGGGCCTGCTGTATTATCCGTTCGCTGCGATCGTCATGGTCGGAGCGGGCAACGCGGTAAACCTGACTGACGGGCTGGATGGGCTTGCCACCATGCCGGTAGTGATCGCCGCCGGCGCCTTCGCGATCATCGCCTACCTCACCGGACGCGTCGACTTCGCGCATTACCTTGGCATTCCCCATGTGCCGCGCGCGGGCGAACTGGCGATCCTGTGCGCCGCGATCATGGGCGCGTGCCTTGCCTTCTTGTGGTTCAACGCGCCGCCCGCAGCAGTGTTCATGGGCGATACCGGCAGCCTTGCCCTGGGCGGTGCGCTGGGAGCGATCGCGGTTGCCGCGCATCACGAGATCGTTCTGGCGATCGTTGGCGGCCTGTTCGTGTTCGAAGCGGTCTCGGTCATCATCCAGGTTTTCTGGTACAAGCGGACCGGCAAGCGCGTGTTCAAGATGGCGCCGGTGCATCACCATTTCGAACAGCTCGGCTGGGCTGAATCGACCGTGGTGATCCGCTTCTGGATCGTCTCGATCGTGCTCGCGCTGATCGGCCTCTCCACGCTCAAGCTGAGATGATCACCAGTCCCGCCTTCGCCGGAAAGAAATATGCCGTGCTGGGGCTGGCGCGCTCGGGAATGGCTGTGGTCAATAGCCTGCTCGAAAGCGGTGCTCAGGTCATGGCCTGGGACAGCCGCGAAGAACCGCGGCGCGCCCTGCACGGGCGCTGTGAACTCGCCGATCCGGTGATCAGCGACTTGACGGGCTTCGACGGCGTTGTCGTCTCTCCCGGGGTCCCGCTCAACCAGCACCCGATCGCAGGACACGCGGCGAGCTACAACGTTCCGGTGATCGGCGACATCGAACTTTTTGCGATTGCGCGGCCAAGTCTGCCCGCACACCGCGTGGTCGGGATCACCGGGACCAACGGCAAGTCGACCACTACCGCGCTGCTCCACCACATCCTGCAAAGCGCCGCGATGCCAACGCGGATGGGCGGGAACATCGGGCTGCCGATCCTCAGCCAGAACCCGCTCACCGCTGGCGGGGTCTATGTGCTCGAACTGTCGAGCTACCAGATCGACCTCACGCACACGCTGCAGTGCGATGTTTCCGCGCTGCTCAACCTGACGCCCGACCACCTCGATCGTTACGACGGGTTTGCCGGTTATGCCGCCTCGAAGGCACGGCTGTTCGCGATGCAGCGCAGCGACCAGTTTGCGGTGTTCGGCATGTCTGACGCCAAGACCCAGGCGATTGCCGCGCGAGAGGCGCAGCTGCGCGATTCGGGCAAGGTGCGCAGCGTCGACGGGCACGATCTTGCCGCACTACAGCCACAGTGGCCATCGCTCCAGGGGCCGCACAATCTGCAGAATGCGGCGGTGGCCGTGGCGATTGCCGACGCACTTGGCCTGACCCGCGCGCAATGGGGTCCGGCGCTCGCCAGCTTCCGCGGCCTGCCGCACCGCATGGAATGCGTCGCCGAGGCGGATGGCGTGATTTATGTGAACGACAGCAAGGCGACCAACCCGGCTTCGGCCGCACCGGCGCTTGCCGCCTTTCCGCCCAATCCGAACCCGCGCATCCACTGGATCGTCGGCGGGCTGCCAAAGGACGACAACCTTGGCGAATGCATGCCCTTCGTGAAGAACGTGGCCGCTGCCTATACCATTGGCGAGGCCGGTCCGCTGTTCGCCGACTTGCTCGAAGGGCAGATCCCGGTGACCCGCAGCGAGATGATGTGCGAGGCGATCCGCCAGGCGATGGACGTCGCGGTGCCGGGCGATGTGGTGCTGCTTTCGCCAGCATGCGCCAGCTTCGACCAGTTCCGCGATTACGAGGCGCGGGGCGACGCCTTCCGCCAGATAGTCGAAGCGCTGTCCACGCCCGAACCTGCGGGAGCGAAATCGTAATGGCCTCGAACCCGCCTTTGGTGCCGCGCGGCGGCATGGCCACCGGCGCGGCGCTGCCTTCGCGCAAGGCGCGCAGGCGCAGCGACCTTGCCATCTGGTGGCGCGAGATCGACCGTACGCTGCTGCTGATCGTGCTGGTGCTGATGGCGATCGGAACGGCTGCGGTCGCGGCGTCGAGCCCGGCCAGCGCGCGGCGTCTTTCGACCGCCAAGGTCAAGCTCGACGAGCTGCACTTCTTCTACATTCATCTGCGCTGGCAGTTCGTCGGGCTGATCGCCATGTTCGGCGCTTCCATGCTTCCGCGCGAAACAGCAAGGCGCGCCGGGATCCTGCTCGGATTTGCGATGCTGGTGGGACTGGTGCTTGTTCCGGTCGCGGGCTTCAGCGTGAACGGCGCGCGGCGCTGGCTCAACCTCGGCATGTCGCTCCAGCCGTCCGAATTCCTCAAGCCTGCCTTCGCGATCATCCTGGCCTGGATCCTGTCGTGGAAGGTGCGCGATCCGGGGCTTCCCGCGATCGAGCTCAGCACCGCGCTGATGGGACTGATCGCGGTGCTGCTGATGGCCCAGCCCGATTTCGGATCGACCATGCTGTTCGGCGGGGTGTGGTTCGTCATGGTGCTGATGTCGGGCATCTCGGTCAAACGCGTCGGCATGGCGATTGGCGCGGTGGTGACCGGGGTGGTCATGGCCTACATGTTCTATGGCAACGCGCGGAACCGCATCGACAGCTTCCTTGGCGGCGGCACGGCATATGACCAGGTCGACATCGCCCAGCGCACGCTGCTTGGCGGCGGCTGGACCGGCACCGGGCTGTGGCTCGGCACCCGCAAGCTGGGCCTGCCCGAGGCGCATACCGACTATATCTTCTCGGTGATCGGCGAGGAATTCGGCCTGATCGCCTGCGCGGTGATCGTGATCCTCTACCTCGCGCTGGTGATGCGCGTGCTGGTGCGGCTGCTCGATGAGGAAGACCTGTTCACCACGCTGGCCGCCGCCGGCCTGACCGCGCAGCTTGGCGGGCAGGCGTTCATCAACATTCTCGTGAACCTGCAGCTGTTCCCGTCCAAGGGCATGACCTTGCCGCTGATTTCCTACGGCGGTTCATCGACCATCGCGATCTGCCTTGGCGTGGGTTTCCTGCTTGCCATCACGCGGCGCAATCCCTTTATCAAGCGTGAGCGGTTTTCATTGAGCCAGATCGGGACCAAGCCGAAGGAACAGCGTCGATGAGCGGGGTTTCACGACATTACGTCCTCGCCGCGGGCGGCACCGGCGGGCACCTGATCCCCGCTTTTGCACTGGCAGCGGAGCTTGAGGCGCGCGGGCATCATGTCGCGCTGATCACCGACGATCGCGGCAGCCGGCTTCCGGGCAAACCCGCCAGCCTGGTCAGCCACGTCCTTCCCGCTGGGCGCTTCGGCAAGAACCCGCTGAAGTGGCCAAAGGCTCTCGAGGCGGTGCTTGAAGGCAAACGCATGGCGCTGCGCCTGTTCGAAAGCTTCCAGCCCAGCGCGGTGATCGGCTTTGGCGGCTATCCCGCGTTCCCCGCGCTGTGGGCGGCATCGAGCGCCAAGGTGCCCAGCATCATTCACGAGCAGAATGCCGTGCTCGGCCGGGTCAACCGCCTGCTGGCGAAGCGGGTCGACGCGATCGCGACCTCTTACCGAGAGGTTGACCGGCTCTCGGACAAGCTCGCGCACAAGGTCCATCTTGTCGGCAACCCGGTCCGCGCCGAAGTGCTGGCGCTGCGAGATCAGCCGTTTCCCGCCTTCAGCGAGGAAGGCCTGCTGCGCGTACTGGTCACCGGCGGGAGCCAGGGGGCGAGCGTCCTTTCGAACGTCGTCCCCGATGGCCTCGCCATGCTTCCTCCGGCCTTGCGCGGCCGCTTGCAAGTGACCCAGCAGTGCAGGCCCGAAGATATCGAGGCGGTGCGCGCGCGCTATGCCTCGCACGACATTCCCGCCGAACTGGGCACCTATTTCGAGGACATGGCGAGCCGGCTGGCGGATTCGCACCTGTTCATCGGCCGTGCCGGAGCATCGACCGTGGCTGAACTCACCGCGGTGGGCCGCCCCGCGATCCTCGTTCCGCTGCCGATTGCTACCGACGATCACCAGGCCGCCAACACCCGCGAAGTGACCGCACTGGGCGGGGCGCGGATGATCCGGCAGGATCGCTTCACGCCGGTCGAACTGGCCAAGCAGATCCAGGCGATCGCGATGAACCCTGAAACGCTGGCCACCGCCGCGCATGCAGCGTGGAACTGCGGCTACCCGAACGCCACCAGCGACCTTGCCGATCTGGTAGAAAGCTTCGGCGGGGTGCCAATGATGGACGTGATCCAGGTCGCGCGCGATGTTTCGGCCAGCGGCGCCGAGGTGCCGGCATGAAGGGCGTCGGCACTGAAATCGGGACCATCCACTTCGTCGGGATCGGCGGGATCGGCATGTCGGGCATCGCCGAGGTGATGCACAACCTTGGTTATAGCGTGCAAGGCAGCGACATCGCAGAAGGTTACGTGGTCGAGGGTCTTCGCAAGCGCGGGATCAAGGTCATGATCGGCCACGCCGCCGAGAACCTTGGCGACGCCGCGGTTGTAGTGACCTCGACCGCGGTCAAGCGTTCTAACCCCGAAGTTGCCGCCGCGCTTGAAGCCCGCGTACCGGTGGTGCGCCGTGCCGAAATGCTCGCGGAGTTGATGCGCCTGAAGCGCACTGTCGCGGTCGCCGGAACGCACGGCAAGACAACCACTACCTCTATGGTCGCCGCGCTGCTCGACGCCGGCGGGGTCGATCCGACCGTGATAAACGGCGGGATCATCAACAGCTATGGCTCGAATGCCCGGCTCGGCGCCAGCGAATGGATGGTGGTCGAGGCTGACGAGAGCGACGGTTCGTTCCTGCGGCTCGACGGGACCATCGCAGTGGTCACCAACATCGATCCCGAGCACCTCGATCACTACGGCGACTTCGACGCAGTCAAGAAGGCCTTCGTCGAATTCATCGAGAACGTGCCGTTCTATGGCTGCGCGGTGCTGTGCATCGATCACCCCGAAGTGCAGGCGGTGATCCCCAAGGTGCGCGATCGCCGCGTGGTAACCTACGGCTTTTCCGCGCAGGCCGACGTTCGCGGCGAGAACGTCACCCCTTATCCCGGCGGCAACAGGTTCGACGCGGTGATCCGCCAGCGCGATGGCAGCCAGCGCCGGATCGAGGGGATCGACCTCCCCATGCCCGGCCGTCACAACGTCCAGAACGCGCTCGCCGCGGTCGGCGTCGCGGTCGAAATGGGTTGCCCTGATGCGACGATCCAGTCGGGCTTTGCCAAGTTCCACGGGGTCAAGCGCCGCTTCACCAAGGTTGGCGAAGTTGCCGGCGCCACAATCATCGACGATTACGGCCATCACCCGGTCGAAATCCGCGCGGTGCTCGCTGCGGCGCGCGAGGGCGTGCAGACCGGCCGCGTGATCGCAGTGGTCCAGCCGCACCGCTTCACCCGCTTGCGCGACCATCTTGAAGACTTCGAAAGCGCGTTCAACGATGCCGACATGGTTTTTGCTGCACCGGTCTATCCGGCGGGCGAGCAGCCGATTGAAGGCGTCAGTTCGGACGCGATGGTCAAGGGCATGAAGGCGCGCGGGCATCGTAGCGCACAAGTCGTCGCCGGGCCGGACGAACTGGCCGAAGTGCTCGCCGAGACGATCGAGCCGGGCGACATGGTGGTCTGCCTCGGCGCGGGCGACATCACCAAATGGGCGGCGGGTCTGGCTGAGGCAATTGGCAAGCGGAGGGCGGCATGATGGCCGAAACCGTCCCGCGCGTCGCCGGGAAGCTCACCCCGGAGGCACCGCTGGCTCCGCTGGTGTGGTTCAAGAGCGGCGGCACCGCACAGTGGCTGTTCGAGCCCAAGGACCTGGCCGATCTGCAAGGCTTCCTGCGCGATCTCGATCCTGCGGTACCGGTCATGGCGCTCGGTCTCGGCAGTAACATGATCGTGCGCGACGGAGGCGTGCAGGGCGTGGTCGTGCGACTGGGCAAGGCCTTTGCAAAAGTCAGCAAAAGTGCCGATTTGACACTCGATTGCGGGGCGGGGGCGAGCGGTATCCTCGTTTCCTCTACCGCGCGCGACAATGCCATTGCCGGTCTCGAATTTCTTCGTTCAATCCCCGGCACCGTTGGCGGCTTCGTGCGAATGAACGGCGGCGCCTATGGGGGTGAGGTCAAGGACATTCTGGTCGACTGCGACGTGGTGCTGCGCGACGGTTCGCTGCACACCCTGCCTGCGGCTAAGCTCGGCTATACCTACCGCCACTCCGAATTGCCCGATGGCGCGATCGTGGTTGCCGCAAGGTTCAAGGGTCGCGAGGGCAGACCGGAAGACATCCAGGCCGAAATGGACCGCATCTCCGCCAGTCGCGAAGCCTCGCAGCCGCTGCGCTCGAAGACCGGCGGCAGCACCTTCAAGAACCCCGAAGGCCACAAGGCCTGGCAATTGGTCGATGAAGCCGGTTGCCGGGGCCTCACCATGGGCGGAGCGCAAGTCAGCGAGAAGCACTGCAACTTCCTCCTCAATCTCGGAGATGCGACCAGCTCAGATATCGAGGGCTTGGGCGAGGAAGTGCGGCGCCGCGTGAAAGCAAAGTCGGGTGTCGAGCTCGAATGGGAAATTCAAAGGGTGGGTAAGTCGAAGTGAGTCTTCCGAAACTCCATGTCGCGGTACTTATGGGCGGCTGGTCGAACGAACGCCCTGTTTCGCTGATGAGCGGCGAGGGCGTCGCCAAGGCGCTCGAAGAGCGCGGGCACAAGGTCACCCGGATCGACATGGACCGTCAGGTCGCCCAGAAACTCGCCGAAACCGCGCCCGACGTGGTGTTCAACGCGCTTCATGGCACCCCCGGCGAAGACGGCACCGTGCAGGGTATGATGGACCTGATGGGCCTCACCTACACGCACTCCGGCATGGTCACCTCGGTCATCGCGATCGACAAGGAACTGACCAAGCAAGCCTTGGTACCGCACGGCATCCCGATGCCCGGCGGGCGGATCGTGCCGGTTGCGGAAATCCATGAAAGGGACCCGCTTGATCGGCCCTATGTACTGAAGCCGGTCAACGAAGGTTCTTCGGTGGGCGTGGCGATCGTCACCAAGGAAGGCAATTACGGCAATCCGATCAGCCGCGAGGCGCGCGGGCCGTGGCAAGAGTTCGACCAACTGCTCGCCGAACCCTACATCCGCGGGCGCGAGCTGACCACGGCGGTACTTGGTGACAGGGCGCTGATGGTCACCGAGCTCAAGCCCAAGTCGGGCTTCTACGATTTCGACGCCAAGTATACCGAGGGGATGACCGAGCACATCTGCCCGGCCGAGATTCCCGACGAGATCACCCAGGCCTGTCTCGACATCGCGCTGCGCTGCCACAGGCTGCTCGGTTGCAGCGGGTGCAGCCGCACCGATTTCCGCTGGGACGACGAGCGCGGGATCGAAGGGCTGTTCGTGCTGGAAACCAACACCCAGCCCGGGATGACGCCGCTCAGCCTCGTTCCAGAGCAGGCGCGCAAGCTCGGCATCGAATATGGCGAACTGGTCGAGATCATCATCCAGGACGCATTGGACCACAGGGGCAAGAAGGCGTGAGCGGCACCAAGATCAGGCGCGGCGGGAAGAGCGTTCGGCGAGCGGCGTCCGCGCAGGGCAAGGCGCGGCAGGTCCGCGCGGCCAAGGCGCGCACCGGGTCGGCAATCGACACCGTGATGGCCATCCAGCCGTTCAACGAACGCCAGTTGCACCGCATTTTCCTGGCGATCATCCTTGGCGGCGCGGTCGCGCTGGCGTGGATCGCGGCGAGCTTTGCCGGAGTGCCGGCCATGGCGCAGGAACAGGTCGCGCAGCTTTCGCACCAGGCCGGGTTTGAGCTGCACAACGTCAACGTGCGCGGGACCAAGCACCTCAACGAGCTCAAGGTCTATCAGATCGCACTGGCCGACCGCGACCGGGCGATGCCGTTCATCGACGTTGGCGCGGTGCGCGACCGGTTGATGGGACTTTCGTGGGTCGAGGATGCGCGGGTATCGCGCCAGCTCCCCGATACGCTGGTGATCGACATCGTCGAGCGAAAGCCCGTGGCCGTGCTCGCCAAGCCAGACCGCTTCGTGCTGATCGACGGGACCGGGCGAGAGCTGGAAGTGGTTTCGGAAGCGCGCGCCAAGGGTAAACTGGTGCTCAGCGGACCCGGCGCCGGGCAGCAGGTGGCGGCGCTATCCGCCTTGCTCGATGCTGCCCCGGCGCTGTGGCCGCAGCCCAAAAGTGCCGAGTGGATTGGCAACCGGCGCTGGAACCTGACCTTCAAGACCGGGCAACTCCTCGCGCTGCCCGAGGGCAAGGATGAAAGTGCGAAGTCGCTGATCACTTTTGCGCAGCTTGATGGGCGCAATCGCTTGCTCGGCGGCAAGGCTACGGCCTTTGACATGCGCGCCGGCGACCGCATCTACATCCGGATGCCCGAACGGACCGATCCGATCGAAAGCGCGCACGCTGCGCCAACGACCACCGCCAGCGCTGTGCCCGCACCGGCCATGCCCAAACCTGCCAAGAAGGAAGACAACTGATGCCGCCGCCCCGCATCGCCCGCGTGTTTGGCGCAGTCAACATCGGCTCCTTCCGTATCTCGGCGATGGTCGCCGGGCTCAGCGAAACCGGCGAAATGCTGGTTCTGGGCAGCGGCCACCGCGCGGCGCAGGGGATCAAGCGCGGCTATGTGACCGATATGGCGGCGGCGACCTTTGCCGTGCGCGACGCGGTCGAACGCGCCGAAAAGATGGCCAACACCTCGGTCTCGAGCGTGTGGATCGGTACCTCGGGCGCCGGCCTTGCCAGCTCGGTTGCGCAGGTTGAGGTCGATATCGGCGGGCGGCGGATCGAGCAGGACGATGTCGAGCATCTGCTGGTCGCCGGGCGCGAAGTGATCCAGCCCGACGGGCGAATGGTGCTCCACGCGCAGCCGGCGCATTACACGCTCGACGGAGCAGACGGTGTGGCCGATCCCAAGGGGCTCCATGCAGAACGGCTGGGCGTTGATATCCACGTGATGCTGGCCGATGGCGCGCCGATCCGCAACATCACCGAAGCGGTGCAGAATGCGCATCTCGATGTCGAAGCCGTGGTTGGATCGCCGATTGCGGCCGGGCATG
>JBJTMA010000156.1:0-19142 GCA_046063295.1 Novosphingobium sp. | reverse complement strand
CGTCGAGCAGCAGGACGCAGTGCGGCTGCTGGTCGATCGCATCGGTGAGCAGCCCGCCCTGGTCGAACCCGACATAGCCCGGAGGGGCGCCGATCAGCCGGCTGACCGAATGGCGCTCCATGTATTCGCTCATGTCGAAGCGGACCAGCGGAATGCCCATGATGTCGGCCAGCTGGCGCGATACCTCGGTCTTGCCGACCCCGGTGGGACCCGAGAACAGGAACGAGCCGATCGGGTGTTCGGGATCGCGCAGGTCTGCGCGGCTGCGCTTCCTTTTTCTCGACAGCAATTCGATCGCCTGGTCCTGCCCGAACACGACGCGCTTCAAATCGCGCTCGAGGTGTTCGAGCGCGGTGCGGTCGTCGCTCGACACCGATTTAGGCGGGATCCGCGCCATGGTCGCGATTACCGCTTCGATCTCGCGCGCGGTGATGGTCTTCTTGCGCTTTGAGGGCGGCACCAGCATCTGCATTGCGCCAACCTCGTCGATCACGTCTATCGCCTTGTCGGGTAGCTTGCGGTCATTGATGTAGCGCGCCGAAAGCTCGACCGCGGTCTTGATCGCGTCGGGGGTATACTTGACCTTGTGGTGATCCTCGAAGGCCGAACGCAGTCCCTTCAAAATCTTGATCGTGTCCTCGACCGTGGGTTCGTTGACGTCGATCTTCTGGAAACGGCGCAGCAGCGCGCGGTCCTTTTCGAAGTGGTTGCGGAACTCCTTGTAGGTGGTCGAACCGATGCAGCGGATTGTCCCGCCGCTGAGCGCAGGCTTCAGGAGGTTCGAGGCATCCATCGCCCCGCCGCTGGTTGCCCCCGCACCGATCACGGTATGGATTTCGTCGATGAACAGTACCGCGTCGGGCATCTTCTCGAGTTCGGAGACGACCTGCTTCAAACGCTCTTCGAAGTCGCCGCGATAACGCGTACCCGCAAGCAGCGCGCCCATGTCGAGTGAGTAGATCACCGCGTTCTGAAGCACTTCGGGCACTTCGCCCTCGATTATCTTGCGCGCGAGTCCCTCTGCAATCGCGGTTTTGCCCACGCCCGGATCGCCCACGTAGAGTGGGTTGTTCTTCGAACGGCGGCACAGAATCTGGATCGTGCGGTCGACCTCCGGCCCGCGGCCGATCAGCGGATCGACTTTCCCGGCCAGCGCCTTTTCATTGAGATTGACCGTGAACTGGTCGAGCGCGGTTTCCTTCTTGCCGTCCTTGGCTGCGGCCTTTTCCTCGGTCTGCGGCGCATCGCTTTCGCTGCACTTGGGGGTGCGATCCTCGATCCGCTTGCCGCCCTTGCCGATTCCGTGGCTGATGAAGCTGACTGCATCGAGCCGGGTCATGTCCTGCTGCTGGAGGAAATAGACTGCGTAGCTGTCGCGCTCGGAAAACAGCGCGACGAGCACGTTGGCACCTGTGACCGTGTCCTTGCCGCTCGACTGGACGTGCAGGATCGCGCGCTGGATCACTCGCTGGAAGCCTGCGGTGGGTGAAGGATCACCCTTTTCCTGGGTCTTCAGCGACTGGTATTCCTGATCGAGGTACTGCTTCACCACATCGGCCAGTTCGGGCAGGTCGACCCCGCAGGCCTGCATCACCTCGGCCGCGTCGGGATCGTCGATCAGTGCGAGCAGTAGGTGCTCCAGCGTCGCATATTCGTGGCTGCGCTCCGACGCGTTGGCGAGCGCGGCGTGCAGCGTCTTCTCAAGGCTCTGGGCGAAACTGGGCATTTAGTGGTCTCTCGGTTGTGAGGTAGGCGCTCCGAACGGTGAACTTGGCCGTAACGGAGAATATGAAGGCGTGTGGTTAACCAAACCTATATGGGGAGCGCTGCTGCGGCGAAAAGGCCGGTGCGCATCCATCAGGTCGATTTACCGAAAAGCGCGTCTGCCGCTGCGCGGTGCGCCGCGGCCTTGTTTCGGTGTGCCTGGATCCGTGCGATCTCTGCCTCGAGCAGAGCAACGCGTTCGTCGAGTTCTGCCAGCGAATAAGGGTCGAGACTTTCCTTCGCCAATGCGGCGGCAGCGTCGCCTTTGGGCCGGGGCAGGTCGTCATCCATTGCAGTCACCAGAATCGGTCCATGTGGCCTTGCTGTCAACACGGCCGCAGGCTAGAGCGTCCCGCAAGTGTCTTCGCTGCAACAGGGGTTGTCAAGTGACTGATATCGTTCCTGAAATCATGCAATATGCTGGTTTCGAAGCGCCCGGTGGCCCTGAGGTTTTGCAGATAGCGGAAACAGCGGTGCCTCGCCCGCGGACTGGCGAAGTACTGGTCAAGGTCGCCTATGCCGGGGTTAATCGACCCGATGTCATCCAGCGCCAGGGATTTTATCCGCCCCCTCCCGGCGCATCGCCAATCCCGGGCCTCGAGATTTCGGGACGGATCGTCGCCCTTGGCGAAGGGGTGGATGCGGGCTGGCTCGGGCGCGATGTCTGCGCGCTGGTTTCGGGCGGCGGCTATGCGGAATATTGCCTGGCGGTCGCTGACCACTGCCTTGAAATTCCCGAAGGGCTTCCGCTTGACCAGGCAGCTGCCCTGCCCGAGACGCTGTTCACCGTCTGGCACAATGTATTCGAACGGGGCTGGGCCAAGGAGGGTGAGACCCTGTTTGTCCATGGCGGAACCAGCGGGATCGGCACAATGGCGATCATGCTCGGCAAGTCATTCGGACTGACGGTCATCGTTACCTGCGGCGGCGCGGACAAATGCGCGGCGGCGCTGGAAATCGGTGCCGATCATGCGATCGACTATAAGGCTAGCGATTTCGTGGAGGAAGTGGCCCGGATTACCGGCGGAAAGGGCGTCGAATTGCTACTCGACATGGTTGCGGGCGATTACGTCACGCGCAATCTGAAATGCCTTGCCGACGATGGTCGCCACGTCACGATCGCTGTTCAGGGCGGCTTGCAGGCGACGATCAACATGGCTGAGGTCATGCGCCGCCGCCTGACCCTGACCGGATCGACCCTGCGTCCGCGCTCGAACCAGTTCAAGGCACTGCTGGCCCAGGAAATTCGCAGCTTTGCCTGGCCGCTGATAACCGGAGGCGTCGTCCGCCCGGTGATGGACCGGACGTTCAAGCTGGCGGACGCCGCCGCGGCTCACGCCCGGATGGAAGCAGGAGCGCACATCGGCAAAATCGTGCTCGCGGTTCCCTAGTCGGAAGACTCGTCGAAGTCGCGAATGTCCGAAGCCTATTCTTCTGCTTCGCCGCCCGATCCGCGCGTGTCTTCACCCGCCGTATCGTCTGCCGGAGCTGCCGCCGCTGCGGTGCGTTCCTTCTCCCTGTAGACCTGCTCACGCGCCGCTTCGTTCGGATCCTCGCCTACCGCCGGGTTGCCGTAGGCAGCGTCTGCGCGATCGCCCGAATCGTCCCCGTCGTAAAGCGAGCCGAACCCGCCCATGTACCAGTCAGGATTACGCTCGATATCCTTGGCAAGGGCGAGCTGCTTGGAATCGGTAACGATCGCCAGTGCTGTCAGCAGCTGGGCAAAAGCCTTTTGATCCGACGCGAGATCGCCGCCCGATTCGAGTTTGTTACCCATCGCCGAAATGATCGAACGCAGCGCAAGCTCGACTTTGAACTCGCTGATGACCTTTGTCTTGCCGTCGAAATCGACCTTGACGCCCGGAACATCGACCGCCGCATGAACCACCGTTTCCTTGCCGCCGTTCGCGCCTTCGAAAGTCAGGTGGACCGTTGCCGGAAATCGGCCGTCACCGGGTATCGTATACAGAACATCTCCGGGCGCGGGTGAAGTGCGGTCGACCTTGAGTCCCGGGAAATGGCTGGCGATCGCGCTATCGAGCTGCGCATGACCCAGGGCTTCCATGACCCGCTCGGTCGGGCGCGCGATGTGCACGGTAAAGTCTTCGCTTCCGCGCCCGCATCCGCCCAGCAGTAATACTGCCAGCAATGCTGCCCAAATCCCTCGTACCATTGTCTGCGACCCCAAAGCCATCAGTGCGTCCAGTTCGGCAACTTAGCTCAGGACCCTTTAACATCGGGTTTGCACCTTGCCCCGCTGCGACTTTGCGCCTAGATGCGTGGTCGAACGGCCGCTCCGCAAGGGGCGGCCCTATCTATTTTTGACGGAGAAACCCGTGACCCAGCCGACCCCGCTCATGCCGCACGCCACCGCTTCGTGGCTGGTTGACAATACCGCGCTGAGCTTTGAGCAGATCGCCGAATTCTGCGGGCTGCACATCCTTGAAGTACAAGCGATGGCCGATGACTTGGCCAGCTCGAAGTACACCGGGCGCGATCCGGTACGTGCCGGCGAACTGACCATGGCCGAGATTGAAAAGGGGCAGGCCGATCCCGCTTACGCGCTCAAGATGCAGAAGGCGCCGGTCACCGTCAGCCGCACCAAGGGACCGCGCTATACCCCGGTGTCAAAGCGCCAGGACAAGCCCGACGGTATCGCCTGGATCCTGCGCAGCCATCCCGAAATTTCGGATGCGCAAATCGGTAAGCTGATCGGGACGACCCGCAACACCATCGCAGCGATCCGCGACCGCAGCCACTGGAACATCGCCAATATCCAGCCCAAGGACCCGGTCACTCTGGGGCTGTGTTCGCAGCGTGAGCTCGATGCGATCGTGGCCAAGGCAGCGAAGAAGGCCGGGCTTAACGACGAAGCCGGTGATGATGCGCGTCTGGGCGATGATCGCACCGCGCTGATCGAGGAGCTGCGCGCCGAACGTGAAGCTCACGTTAAGGAAGCCGCTGAAGCCGCGCAGGAAGCCGAAGCGGCGGCATGGCTCGAAGCCAAGCGCGCTGCGGAGGCCGCGGGCGAGGCTGAATAGGCCCCGCAGATTTTCGGTGACGCTGGCCGGGATTTCCGGCTAAGCCGCTTACATGGCTGTCAATAATCCTCCGGGTGAGCCTTGGCTGGCGCGCTACGCGCATGCCTGCGCGTGGGACATTGCGCTACCGCCGTTGACCCTTCCCGCCATGTTCGCGCAAGCTGCGGCACGGCACGGAAGCAGCCCGCTGGTCGACTTTCTCGGGCGCACCTACAGCTACACGCAGCTATATACCGAAGCATGCGCTTTTGCTGCCGGGCTGCAAGCGCTCGGATTGGCGAAGGGTGACCGGATCGGGCTCTATCTTCCCAATGTGCCGATCTATGTCTCGGCCTATTACGGAGCAATGCTTGCCGGCCTGACTGTGGTCAACTTCAGTCCGCTTTATACGGTTGAAGAGCTATCGGTGCAGGTGGCGGATTCTGGCGCTCGGCTTCTGGTCACGATCGATTCGAAGGCCCTGCTTCCCACGGCCCTCGCGGTGCTCGACACGACCGCGCTGGAACGGCTCGTGGTCGCCCCGCTGGGCACGATGCTTTTGCCGTTCAAGCGGCTGGCGTTGGCGCTTCTGGGACGCAAATCGCTCGTTCCAATTCCGAAGCGCAGCGACGTCAGCCGTTGGGCGGAGCTGGTCCCGAAGTGCGACTCTGCGCCCGTGCCGCTGGATCCCATGAGCGACCTTGCCTTGCTGCAGTATACGGGCGGCACCACCGGCACACCCAAAGGCGCGATGCTTACCCATCAGAACCTTTCGGCCAATGCGCGGCAGGTTGCAGCGATTGACCCTGGCGCGGGGCAGCGCGACATGATCATGGGGGTGCTGCCGCTGTTCCATGTTTTTGCCAACACCTGCGTGCTCAACCGTACGGTGGCCAACGGCGGGTGTATTGCGATGCTGCCGCGTTTCGAGGCGAAGCAGACCTTGAAAACCCTGCAGCGAGTTCGCGCTACCGCCATGCCAGGGGTGCCGACGATGTTCCAGGCACTGCTTGACCACCCCGACTTGCCGAATACCGACTTTTCCAGCCTGCGCGTGTGCATTGCAGGCGGCGCACCGCTGCCGTTGCCGCTCAAGGCGAAGTGGGAAGCGGCAAGCCAGTCGCGCCTGGTCGAAGGATACGGACTTACCGAGAGTTCGGGCGTGGTATCCACAAATCCCTATGAAGGCGAAGAGCGGGTGGGCACAATCGGACAGCCGCTTCCATCGACCCGGGTGCGGCTACTCGACCGCGAAGACCCGTCGCGCGATGCTGGTCCGGGTGAACCGGGTGAACTTGCCATCCAGGGGCCGCAGGTCATGCAGGGCTATTGGCAGCGTCCTGAAGCCGCGGCAGCAGCGTTTGTTGATCGTTCCGACGGGCGGTGGCTCCGTACCGGCGATGTCGCGACGGTGGACGAGGCAGGCTATGTTCGTATCGTCGATCGGATCAAGGACATGATCGCGGTTGGCGGGTTCAAGGTCTTCCCAAGCCAGGTCGAGGCTGTCCTGCTCACGCATCCCGCGGTGAAGGAGGCGCTGGTCATCGGGATACCCGACGACCGTTTGGGCGAAGTTCCGCGCGGCTATGTAACGCTTCATGAAGCCCGCAACGACGGTGGAGACACGATCCGCGACTGGCTCAATGCTCGGGTCGGTAAGCATGAGCGGGTTCGCGACATCGTGGTGCGCGAAAACCTGCCCAAGACGATGATCGGCAAGCTCGACCGGAAGGCCTTGCGATCGGAACTGGGACTTTAGCTGGCTGCGAGTGCAACAACCGCGGCGCTGTCGTCGATCACCGCGCGCGGCGCAAACCGGCCATCGACCTGGGCGCCCTGCTCGATCGTTAAGGTGTCGTAATGGACATCGCCATGAATCCGCGCACTTTTCAAAACCACCAGTTCGCGCGCATTGATCGTGCCGCGCACGGTTCCTGACAAGCGGGCAGTTTCGGCGCTCACCGAGCCCACGATCTCACCGCTTTCCCCTTGGACCAGGCTGGAGCAGGCAACGTCGCCTTCAACCCTGCCGTCGATGTGGAGATCGGCCGAAGCGGTGACATCACCCTTGATCCTGATATCGGCACCGAACACGGAAAAAGTCGAATTGGCCATGGCTTTAACCTGCGTGCGCGGCGCGCCCTGCGCCTGGTTTCTGGAAAACATTCGTTGCTGCCTCAAGGAAGGGGCGGGGATTCACCGGACGGTCATTGATGCGGACTTCGAAGTGCAGGTGTGGGCCGGTTGAACGACCCGTGCTGCCGATCTGGCCGATTTGTTCGCCCGGCATGACTTGCTTGCCAAGCGTGGTGCGGAATGCCGACATGTGGGCGTAGCGGGTTACCAGGCCGTTGCCGTGATCGATCTCAACGCAGTTTCCGTAGCCCGAACGCTGCCCGACAAAGCTGACGGTGCCGCGGGCCGCAGCGTAAATCGGCGCGCCGAACGGACCCTTGAAGTCGAGCCCGGGGTGGAATTCGCCGCCGCCGCCGGTGAACGGGTTCGCGCGAAAGCCGAAGCCCGATGAAATGTACTGGAAGTTTGCCGGCATCGCTTGCGGCAGCGCTTCGACCGAACGCTCGAGCGCGTCCATGCGCGCCATCGACATCGCATAGCGCTGGAAGCGCGGATCGATCGATCCATCGGCTGACGTTGCCATCACGATGAGCGGGCCACCCTGAGCGGAACGATCGTTGATCGAAGCGAGCGCTGCCTGGGGGTTCAGCCCAAGGCTGGCAAGTTTGGCTTCCGCACTTGCCGCGCGGCGGTCGGCGAGACGTGTCATTCCCTCGATATAGGCTAACTGCCGTGCCTCGATCTGGGCCAGGGCTGTCGCTTGAGGGAAAGCGAGTGACACCTTCTTGACCGTCTGTGCAGCTTCGCTGCTGCTGTTCGAGACTGTCTCGCCCGACTTCTGATCGGTGGGCAGCGCGCCATAGGCAGCATTGGTCTTCTCAATGAAGTCCTGACGGCGCTTCAGATCTTCGGCAACCTTGTTGATGTTGTCGCCATACGCGTTGAGTCGGCTTTCCGACGTGGCGACCTTTGCCTCGCGCTCAAGCAACGAGGTGCGATCGCGGCTGGAGAGATAGCTCGACAGTGCCATTGCGCCCATCGACAGGGCCCAGATCAACAGGAGCGACACTACCGCGCTCGCCGCAAGAATTTGCGTGCGCGATGTAACCTTGATGAAACGGACCTGTCCTTCGGATCGCATGAAAAATTCGCGATCCGGGAACCATGTCCGAAGGCGGGCATTCACCCTGCCGACGGTTGTGCTTTTCAAGACGACCCCAGTGCCTCGTTTGACCTATGCGAGCGCGCCGCTAGCAGCTTGCACGAGTGTAAGCGAATCGATTGCCTAATGAACTCGCCGAGTCGAATGACTCGCGCGATGAGTCGTTTGGTGCCGGTGACAATCCGCGCCCCCGGTGTTACGCGCGCCAGATGAGCGCTGCGCCAAACCCATCCGAAACACCGCAAGATCTGATCTTCCGCATGGCTGCCGAAGCGCGCTGTGCGCAGCGGGTTCTGGCCCGGCTCGACCCGGCATTGAAGGCGACAGCCTTGCGCGCTGGTGCAGAGGCGCTCAGGGCCGATGAAGCCCGGATTTTGGCGGCTAACGCGCGCGATATGGCTGCGGGCGAGGTGGCCGGGATTTCGGCGGCGATGCTCGACCGGCTGCGCCTCGATGGAGCGCGACTCGAAGCAATCGCGAGTGCGATCGAACAGGTTGCCGCGCTGCCCGATCCGGTCGGCCAAACCATCGATTCGTCCGAGCGCCTCAATGGCCTGGCGATGTCGCGCGTGCGCGTGCCGATCGGGGTGATCGGGATCATTTACGAGAGCCGTCCCAACGTAACCGCCGATGCCGCTGCGCTATGTCTCGCGTCGGGCAATGCAGTGCTGCTGCGCGGGGGCAGCGAGGCGGTGCACTCGAACGGTGCGATCCACGCTGCGCTGGTGGCCGGACTGGCCGAGGCTGGCGTGCCGGTGGAGGCGGTGCAACTCGTCCCGACGCAGGATCGGGCTGCGGTCGGCGCAATGCTGGCTGCGGCGGGGCATATCGACCTGATCGTGCCCCGCGGCGGCAAAAGCCTCGTCGCGCGGGTCCAGGCCGATGCGCGGGTGCCGGTGCTGGCGCATCTCGACGGGATCAACCACACTTACCTTCATGCCGATGCAGATCCGGCCAAGGCCGAGGCGATCGCGATCAACGCGAAGTTGCGCCGAACGGGCGTTTGCGGAGCGATGGAGACACTCCTGATCGACGCTCAATTTCCGGCGGCCCAGGCTGTGATCGGCGCCTTGCTCGATCATGGCTGCGAACTACGCGGCGATGCCCGGGCGCAAACGCTCGATTCGCGTGTCCTTCCCGCGAGCGATGGCGACTGGGACACCGAATATCTCGACGCCGTGGCATCTGTTGCGGTGGTAGACGGGCTTGACCAGGCGCTCGCCCATATTGCGCTCCATTCCTCCGGCCACACAGATGCGATTGTCAGCGAGGACCCGGCCATCTGCGAGCGCTTCCTGGCCGAAGTCGACAGCGCGATCGTCATGGCCAATGCCAGCTCGCAGTTCGCCGACGGCGGCGAATTCGGGCTCGGCGCGGAGATCGGGATTGCCACTGGCCGTCTGCATGCGCGGGGACCGGTCGCGCTTGAGGGGCTGACCACCTACAAATGGGTGGTGCGCGGCAATGGTCAGATCCGGCCCTGATGCGCGTTGGGCTGCTTGGCGGATCGTTCAATCCTGCGCATGGCGGGCATCGCCGGATCAGCCTGTTTGCGCTTCAGACATTGGGTCTCGACGAGGTGTGGTGGCTGGTCTCGCCGGGCAATCCGCTGAAGGACAAGGCCAGTATGGCCCCGCTTGGGGCGCGGTTGGGGTCGGCGCAGGTGCAGGCCAGGCGCGCGCGCATTAAGCCTACTGCGATCGAGAACGAATTCGCTACGATCTACACGCTCGACACCCTGCGCGCGATCCGGCGGCGCTATCCAAAGGTGCAATTCGTCTGGCTTATGGGCAGCGATAACCTTGCCCAGTTTCATCGCTGGAAAGCCTGGCGGACCATTGCCCGCACCATGCCGATTGCGGTTATCGCCCGTCCGGGTTATGAGGGCGCTGCCTTCGCGAGCCCCGCGGGGGCCTGGCTGGGGCGTTTTCGTCGCTCCGCCGCCAGTATTCGCACCAGGGCAGGATGGAGCGCACCGGCGCTGATTTATCTGCGTTTTGACCCGGATTCGCGATCGGCTACCGCGCTGCGGGCCGCCGAACCGGAATGGGCTCGCCGTTTCACTGGCCGCCGTTTCCGCGATTCCCTGACGCACCATCCGATCGCACCCGACCTATGATGATCGCGCGCGTAGCCCGCCCAGAGGAGCCGTTCCCGCTTAAATGACGCCCAATTCTCACGAGCTTGCCCCGACTGCTACAGCTTTGCCGCTGCCCCAGGCCGAACCCGGCTCGCTCCACGCCCTGATCATCCAGTCGCTTGACGACGACCAGGCCCAGGAACTCGTTTCCATTCCGCTTGAAGGCAAGAGCTCGATCGCCGATCACATGGTGATCGCGTCCGGTCGTTCGACACGCCAGGTCGCGGCCATGGCCCAGAAGCTCGCGGAGCGGATCAAGCAGGGCGGGTTTGGCCATGTCCGTATCGAGGGCTTGCCCGCTGCCGACTGGGTGCTGGTCGATGCCGGCGATGTGGTCGTGCACCTGTTCCGTCCCGAGGTCCGCACCTTCTACAACCTTGAACGGATGTGGGCATTCGGCGACAGTGGTTCGGCCTGAACTGCTCGGAGGTAAAAAGTTACCTCCATGCAGCTGCATGTAATTGCGCGCGGAAAGATCGGCCGGTCGCCAGAAGCCGAGCTATACCAGCGATATGCCAAGCGGCTGGGCTGGCCGCACAAGCTGACCGAACTGCCCGATACCGGAGGAGCGGTGCCAGCGCTGCAGAAGCCCGCGCGCGAGGTGCTGCTCGACGAACGCGGCAAAGTTCTGTCCTCGGAGGAATTTGCTGCGCTGCTTGGGCGCTGGCGCGATGACGGTGTGCGCGAAGTGCGCTTCCTGATCGGTGCCGCCGATGGCCATGGCGAAACGGCGCGCGCGGAAGCCGATCTGTTGCTGTCCTTCGGCGCCATGACCTGGCCGCATATGCTGGCACGGGCCATGCTCGCCGAGCAATTGTGGCGCGCTACCAGCATTCTTGCTGGCCATCCCTATCATCGTTCGGGATAAGGCCGCCATGATGCCGCGCCTGCACTCGCGAAGCTTTATCCTGATGGCGGCCCCGTTACTCGCGCTCGCGGTGCTGAGCGGTAGTGCCGCGCAGACCCCGGCGGGGATCGACACCGCCGAAGACGCGAGCGCGGCGCTGGCCCGTGCACAGCAGCAAGGCGCGGAAGCGCGCAAGCGTGCCGAAATGCTTGAGGCCGGCGCGGCGAGCGCCACTGCCGCGGCCGACAAGACCGCACAAGAAGCCGCCGCACTTGCTGCACGGGTCCAGGAAAGTGAGGCTCAGATCGCCGCGAATGAAGCGCAGCTGAGGTTGATAGTTCAGGATCAGGCGCGTTGGCGCGCCGAACTGGCGCGCAAGGAGCAGCCCCTGGTCGAACTGACTGCCGCGCTGCAGCAGCTCACCCGCCGCCCCCCGCTTCTGTCATTGCTGCGCCCGGGCTCGCTGCGCGAAGCGGTGTACCTGCGAGCGGTGCTGGAAACCCTCTTGCCCGAAGTCGCCCGGCGCACGGCCGGTCTGCGCGAGGCGATCGAGCGCGGCAAGGCGCTGGCTGCCAAAGCGCGCCGGGCAAGCGACGATCTTCGCGCAGGCGAGGCCGAACTCGGCCGCCGCCGCGCTGAACTTGGCGTGATTGAAGAACGCCAGCGGCTCGCTTCGGTTCAGGCAAGTGGCGCCGCCAACCGCGAAAGCGAGCGTGCGCTGGCGCTGGCCGAGCAGGCGCGGGACCTGTCCAGTCTGGTTGGCGATCTTGCCAAGGCCGGCGCCTTGCGCGAACAGCTCGCCGCGCTGCCCGGCCCGATCATGCGCCCCGCCCAGCCGCAGTCGGCAAGCCCGCCCAGCGAGGGCGCGGCGCCGGCCCCGCCCAGCGATGCGCCGACGCGCTACTTGCTGCCCGTTGCGGGCCGCCTGGTAACGGGCTTCGGAACGGTTCAGGCTGGCCAGGCTCAATCGCGCGGGCTCACCATCCTGGCCGGAGCGGGTGCGCAAGTGGTCGCGCCCGGCGCAGGCCGGGTTGCCTTTGCCGGGCCTTACCGCGGTTATGGCCTGATCGTGATTATCGAGCACGGGGGCGGTTGGACTTCGCTCGTCACCGGACTTAGCCAGCTTGATTGCCGGGTGGGGGACCGGTTGGTGGGGGGCAATTCGCTTGGCCGGGCCGGTCCAGAGCGACCGCTTGTGACCCTGGAACTGAGGCGGCAGGGCCAGCCTGTAAATCCGCTCGATTTCATTCGCGGCTGATTGCGTTTCGGGCGGCAAGCGCCATCTGGCGTTAACCCGCGGTGCGCGATAGAAGGTACGCACATTCGAAAGAGGCTCTGATTGCCATGAAATTTGCCCCCATGTTCCGTGCAGCCCTGCTGGTCAGCGCGGTTTCGCTGATCCCCGCAACCACCGCCGGCCTAGCTGCGGTCGATGCGCGGTCCTCGGCGCAATTCGAACGGCTCGCCACGGTCTATGAACTGGTCAAGCTGCGCTATGTCGAGAAGGTCGATGACGGCAAGCTCGAGGAAGGCGCGATTGACGGGATGCTCGCCAGCCTCGATCCGCACTCATCGTACCTTTCGGGCGCGACGATGCAGCGGCTCAACACCATGATCGACGGCAACTATTCGGGGCTGGGACTGTCGGTGGTGATGGATGACGGCGCGGTCAAGGTGGTGTCGCCGATGCGCGGCAGCCCTGCAGAAGCCGCCGGCGTCAAGGCGGGCGATTACATCACGCACCTCGATGGCAAGCTGATTTACGGCGGCGATCTGGACGATGCAGTGGCGCAAAGGCGCGGCGAAGCGGGCACCAAGATCCGCCTCACCCTGTTCCGTGCCGGGCGCGACCAGCCGTTCGACGTGACCGTGACCCGCGGGGTGATCCAGCTCGAACCGGTGACCTGGGAGCTGAAGGACAACATCGGCGTCATCACAGTCAACGAATTCAGCCACGATGTCGGCAATGACGTCAACAAGGCGATCACCGACCTCAAGGCCAAATCGGGTGGCAAGCTTGAAGGCCTGGTGCTCGATCTGCGCGAGAACCCGGGCGGTGAACTTGAAGAAGCGGTCGCATTGTCCGACCTGTTCCTGACCAAGGGCGATATCGTTTCGCAGCGTGGCCGCGATTCGTCGGAAGACGAATACTTCAAGGCCGAAAGCGTATTCCCTGGCGACATGGCCAAGGGCTTGCCCTTGATCGTGCTGGTCGATTCCGGTTCGGCTTCGGCGTCCGAGATCGTCGCCGGCGCGCTGCAGGATCAGCACCGCGCGCTGATCATGGGTGAGCGCACTTTCGGCAAGGGCAGCGTCCAGTCGCTGTTCTTCCTCGATCGCAGCCGGACCAGCGCGGTCAAGATCACCACCGCGCGGTATTATACGCCGTCCGGCCGATCAGTGCAGGAAGGCGGGATCGATCCCGACGTTCGCGTGCCGCAGCTCAGCGATCCCGACGCGGCGCGCCGCAGCGAACTTTCGGTGCGCGAGAGCGACTTGCGTCACCACTTGGTCAACGAAGCCAGCATGGACGACAAGAAGCTTGAGAACGATCGTCAGGCCGATCCCAGCTTCAAGATGACGCCCGAGCAGCTCAAGGCCAAGGGCATCAAAGACTTCCAGCTCTACTACGCGCTTCAGACGCTTCACCGGACCGCGTCACCCGCAATGGCGAAGCGCAAGTGAGTGGATTTCCCTCAGGCGCGGCCGCGGACCGGGCGGCACGCGCACTGGCATTTGCGGTGCCGGCAGCGCTCCTGGGCGGTGCCTACATTGGCCAGTACGTGTTCAAACTGGTGCCGTGCGAAATGTGCTGGTGGCAGCGCTATGCCCATTTCGCGGCCTTGGGCTTTGCAGTCCTGGCGCTGCTGCGACCATCGGCCCGCCTCCTGGTGTGGCTCGCGGGTCTGGCAATCCTGGCCGGCGGATTGATCGGCGCATTCCATGCCGGGGTGGAGTACCACTGGTGGGAAGGGTTTACCGCCTGCACGAGCGAAACCAAGCTGGGCGATGATCCGCTCGCCGCGATTCTCAACTCCTCGATGGTGCCTTGCGACAAGGTGCAGTGGTCGCTGCTCGGCATCTCGCTCGCCGGGTTCAATTTCCTGATTTCGGTCCCCGCAGCACTTCTGGTCTTCGCGCTGCTGCGCCGCGGCAATGGAGCGCGGGCATGAATGCCGAGGCCAGCGCGCGGATGCTGCGGGTCGATCAGGCCGGCGAATATGGCGCGACGCGGATTTATGCCGGGCAGCTGGCGGTGATGGGCGACCGCGCGCCTCTTGCGGGTGAAATCCGCCAGATGGCCGACCAGGAAGCCGGCCACCGCGAGAAATTCGATGCACTGATCGCGGCGCGCGGGGTACGGCCCACAGCATTGCAACCGCTTTGGAATGTCGCCGGTTTCGCGCTAGGCGCGGCGACCGCCCTGATTGGTCCGAAGGCAGCCATGGCCTGCACCGCCGCGGTCGAAACCGAGATCGACCGGCATTATACCGCGCAGCTTGAAGAGCTTGGCACAGATGATCCCGAACTTGCCGGCATGATTGCCGAATTTCGCGAAGACGAACGCCAGCACCGCGATGCCGCCTTCGCCAACGGCGCGGAGCAGGCCCCGGCATACCCGCTTCTTTCAGGTGCAATCCGGCTTGGGTGCCGTCTTGCCATCAGGCT
This sequence comes from Novosphingobium sp., assembly GCA_046063295.1. GTDB lineage: Bacteria > Pseudomonadota > Alphaproteobacteria > Sphingomonadales > Sphingomonadaceae > Novosphingobium. The sequence goes on along the minus strand of JBJTMA010000156.1, from coordinate 4,464 downwards.
CGCCGAGCGGATTTAGGCCCCCGCTGGCCGGAACGCACTGCCCGCTTCATCTGTTATTCAGTGCACGGCGCGCCTATATGCCGGGCGAAGACCAAGGAGTTCACTCGATGCGCGCGTTTATCGCTCTTGCCGTCCCGCTTGCATTTGCCGGTGCCTATGCTTCCCCTGCGCTCGCGCAGGATGCGCCCGAACCCAAGGTCAATGCACTGATCGTCTATGGCGACGACAAATGCCCCGAATCGACCGATGACACAATTACGGTCTGCGCGCGCAAGTCGGAGAGCGAGCGGTATCGCATCCCGGAAAACCTACGTGAGCACGCCAGCCCGCAGAACGAAGCGTGGAACAACAAGGTCCTTGCTTACGAGACGGTGACCAAGACCGGCACCCAAAGCTGCTCCGCAGTCGGGGCCGGCGGATGGACCGGTTGTTCGGGCAAGCTGATCAACGATGCCTATGCCGAAAAGAAGCTCGACCCGAACGTGAAGTTTGCCGAGCAGGTTGCCGCCGAACGCGCCAAGCGGCTTTCGACGATTGACGCGGACGCGGCCGAGACGCAGGCCCGGGTCGAGGCGCTCGAACAGCAGACCGAAGAGCGGCAGAAGGCCGAAGCGGCCAAGGCCGACAAGGATCCGAACGATACTGCGGCGCCCGCGCCGCCCAAATAAGCTCAGCCGAGCGCGATATCCGGCGCGTCTTCCTGCTTCATGCCAACGGTGTGGTAGCCCGCATCGACATGATGGTTCTCACCGCTGACCCCCGACGCGAGGTCTGACAGGAGGTAAAGGGCCGCACCGCCCACGTCCTGGATCGTAACATTGCGGCGCAAGGGCGAATTGTATTCGTTCCATTTGAGGATGTAACGAAAATCGCCGATCCCGCTTGCCGCAAGCGTCTTGATCGGACCGGCCGAGATCGAATTCACCCTGATCCCGCTGGGCCCGAAATCGTTGGCGATATATTTGACGCTTGCTTCAAGGGCGGCCTTGGCAACCCCCATGACGTTGTAGTGAGGGACGACCTTTTCGGCCCCGTAATAGGACAGGGTGAGCATCGCCCCCCCACCTTCCCCCGTTTCCGGATCGCGGGCCGGCATCATCTTAGCCGCGCGCCGGGCAACCGCGGTAAAACTGTAGACGCTGATGTTCATCGTCATCAGGAAATCGTCGAGCCCGACATCGCTGTAATTGCCGCGCAGCGCTTCCTTGTTGGTAAAGCCGATGGCGTGCACCACGAAATCGATGGTCGGCCAACGCGCCGCAAGGGTTGCAAATGCCTTGTCGAGTTCGTCTTCGGTTGAAACGTCGCAGTCGATCAGGAAATCGCAGCCCAGTTGTTCGGCGAGCGGACGGACACGCTTTTCCATCACTTCGCCCTGATAGGACAGGGCAATCTCGGCGCCGTGCTCGACCAGCATCTGCGCGATGCCCCAGGCGAGCGACTTGTCGTTGGCGAGGCCCATGATCAGCCCGCGTTTACCTTGCATAAGTTTGGTCATGCCGTTCCTGCCGTGACTAGTAGTTCGTTTCAATGCGCAGCGTCTTTGCGCTTCGCCCTATCATCTGCCTGCCCGATCAGGTTTCGTTCCTCGGGCGTTTCGGCGAGCGCTGCATTGAGCTCAGCGCCGATCACCATACCTAGTCCGACCAGCCAGAAAAAGAAAAGTGCGATCATCACCCCGGCTAGGCTGCCGTAAGTGAGATCGTAAGTGAAAAAGCGGTGCAGCACTCCGGGCAGGGCGGATGATACCGCGGCCCACCAAATGGTCACGAACAGTGCCCCGGGCCATTTCGGATAGCGCCGGCCGCGATACGAACTGGGCGTGAGTGTGAGGAAGAGTACGAACAGCGAAGCGTAGATGATCACCGGGGGGACGAAAAGCGACAGGTTGAGGATCCCCGCCAGGTTCGACAGCCACGGGAACCGCACCTCCACCACCTGCTGGGCGGTGCCGAGTGCAACTTGGGACAAAAGCGCGAATATGAGCGCAATCACGGCGCCGACGATGACCCCGGTCGAGATCAGCCGGTAACGCCAGAAGGCGTGCGTGGCCTTGGTGCCATAAGCGCGGCGCAGGATGTCGCGGATCGTCTCGATCAGGCTACCCACCGTCCACAGGCCAACCAGGCCGCCCGCCCAGAGCAGCCAGCCGCTGCGCGCCACGATCACGTCGCGCGCCACCGGTTCGAGCGCCTTGGCGACAACCGGAGGCAGGGCAAGGAGGAAAGCGTGGACCGACGCCTCGCGTTGTCCCTGCTCGCCCACCAGACTGAGCATCGCGCCAACGGTTACGAAGAAGGGGAACAATGCCAGGATGCCCATGTAGGCAAGATTGCCCGCATGGATGAAGCCGTCGTTGTAGGCCCCCGCCCAGACCCTGCCGAGTACGCGCCATCCGCGCGAACGCCAGAACCTGCCTTCGGGGCCGATGTGCTCGTCATAGGCTTCCTGAAGGCGGGACGCCCGCTTGCGTCGGGCTTCCGGCGAAAGGTCGGGTACGGTCAGTGGCGGCAGATGCGCTTCGTCGAGCGGGCGTTCTTCCACGGCTTTAGCCTGCTCAGACGCCGAACCTGGCGCGCAGGTCGCGCTCGTCGCGCCAGCCTTCGAGACGCCTGACGAGCTCTTCGTCGCCTGGCGGCAGCTGAACTTCGATCGTTACCAGCTGATCGCCGCGGGTGCCGTCCTTGCGGCTCATCCCCTTGCCCGGAATGCGCAGCGTCTTGCCCGAACTGGTCCCCGGGGCGAGGGTCAGCATCACTGCGCCTTCGGCGGTGGGTACGCGGACCTTGGCGCCATTCACCGCCTCGTCGAGGCTTACCGGCAAGTCGAGCCGCAGGTTGTCACCATCGCGGCGGAACCATGCGTGCGGCTGGATCTGGATTGTGACGATCGCATCGCCGGCACCGCCGGGTCCAGGCTCGCCCTTGCCGGCGAGCCGCATCTGGGTTCCGTCCTCGACCCCGGCGGGCAGCTTGAGGTCGATGGTCTTGCCGTCTGCCAGCGTGATGCGCTGGGTCGCGCGGGTCGCCGCGTCGGTCAGCGAAACGCCAAGCTTGTATTGCACATTGGCGCCCTTGGGCGCGGCGCGCTGACGCTGGCCGCCGAAGCCGATGCCCATCCCGCCGGCACCGCGTCCACCGAACAGGCCTTCGAAAATATCGCCGATGTCGATCCCATCACCGGCGCCGTATTGCTCAAAGTCCTCGGGCCGGAACCCGCCCTGACGGCCACCATTGAAGCCGCCGCCAAAGCCGCCCCCGGCCCCGCCCCCGCCGAAGCCATAGCCCATGTTGGGATTGCCATCGGCATCGATCTCGCCGCGATCGAACCGGGCGCGCTTGTCCTTGTCGGAAAGCAGGTCGTAAGCGCTGGTGACTTGCGAAAAGCGCTCCGCTGCCTTGGGGTTGTCCTGATTTCGATCGGGGTGCAGCTCTTTTGCCAGCTTGCGATAGGCGGACTTGATGTCCTTCTCGCTCGCGCTGCGCGCCACGCCAAGGGTTGCGTAAGGATCGGCCATTTCGCCTAGCTAGGGGCGTGAAGCCGCTGCGACAAGGCAGTCGGTGCATTTCGCATGGCTTCCTTCGCGCCGCCGCAACGGCTATGCCGCCGCCATGACTGCCGACAACCAGGATGCCATTCCCGCCCAGGCGCCGTTCGACCTGTTCGGCGAATGGCTTGCTGAAGCCAAAAAGTCCGAGCCGAACGATCCCGACGCCGTGGCCCTCGCCACGTCGACACCGCAGGGCGCGCCTTCGGTCCGGATGGTGCTTCTGAAAGACTGGGACGAGCGCGGCTTCGTCTTCTACACCAATGGCGAGAGCCGGAAGGGTGAGGAGATCCACGCCAACCCGCAGGCGGCGATGCTGTTTCACTGGAAATCGATGCGCCGCCAGATCCGTATCGAAGGAACGGTCAGCGAAGTGTCACCCCAACAGGCCGACGCCTACTTCGCCAGCCGGAGCCGCGATTCGCAGCTCGGCGCGATTGCGTCGGACCAGTCGCGGCCGCTGTCCTCGCGGGGTGAATTCCTTACCCGGATCGCCAAGGTAACCGCACGGCACCTTGTCGGACAGGTGCCGCGCCCACCGCACTGGACCGGCTTTCGACTTGCGCCTCACGCAATCGAATTTTGGCATCAGTGCGCGGTAACGGCCCACCCAGCCCGTCTCGTATTCGGTCTTGAGGCCGAACGGCGCGCCGATGCTGGCGCCCAGGGTCATGCCTTCCAGCGCACCCTTCATCGGGAACACCACCGACAGGTTCGGCACCACGGTCGGGTCGCCCGGGTCGCCGCCGTTGCCGCCGGTCAGGCCCGCGGCCGGATGCGCGGAGCCGAGGATGCGACCGCTGCCGGAGAAATCGGCGGACAGGTCGATCACAGTGATGTCGTTCTGGACGGTGTTCTTGTCGAGGTTGGTCATCGCCGCCGGGTTCAGCGACACGTTCGCTGCATCCTTGCCGACG
>JBJTMA010000020.1:0-2920 GCA_046063295.1 Novosphingobium sp. | reverse complement strand
CCGGAATGTTCGGCGGCGGTGGCGGGATGGGCGGCATGGGCGGTCTCGGCGGAGCCGGCGCAGGCGGCCTTGGCGGCGGCGGTCTGCCCGGCCTCGGAGGCGGTGCGCTGCCATCTAACATCAACGATTTGCTCAAGAAATAACGTGTTCCAACTTTAATTCGATTTATCTGAAAGGTAGTTCAAATGGCTGTTTCTCTTCATCTTTCGCGTGGTGGTTCCAAGAAGCGCCCCTATTACAAGGTGGTTGTCTCGAACAGCCGCAGCCCGCGCGACGGCAAGTATCTCGAGCAGGTTGGGACCTATAACCCGCTGCTCGCCAAGGATGACGAAAACCGTGTTCGCCTGGTCGAAGACCGGGTGAAGTACTGGCTTGGCGTTGGCGCCCAGCCGACCGACCGCGTTGCGCGCATGCTCGACAAGGCCGGGATCAAGGAACGCGCCGCGACCAACAACCCCAACAAGGGTGAGCCGGGCCAGAAGGCCAAGGACCGCGCCGAAGACAAGGCCACCAAGGCCGCCGAAGCTGCTGAAGCTGCCGAAGCCGCCAAGGCTGAAGCCGCCGAAGCCGCTGCCGCTGCTGCCGCCGGTCCCGAAGAAGTGCCGGCTGAAGAGCCCGCCGAAGCCCCGGCTGAAGACACCCCGGTCGAAGCTCCTGCTGAAGAACCCGCTGAAGCTCCTGCGGTTGAAGAGCCTGCGGAAGTACCGGCCGAAGAACCCGCTGAAGCGCCGGCCGATGTCAACGTCGCCACTCCGGAAGCCGATGCCGGAGACAGCGCTGATGCCGCCACCGGCGAAAGCGCCCAGGACGCGGCAGAAGGCTAAGTCTTGGCACAGGATCGCCCCGTCACGCTTGCCGCCATTGCCGGCGCGCACGGTGTGGCGGGCGAGGTCCGCCTCAAACTGTTCGGCGATGGCCTGGCATCGCTGAGGGCGCACAAGGCTTTCAACGACGGGAAGCTTACCCTCGAAAAACTGCGCGATGACGGCAAGGGCGGCGCGGTCGCCCGTTTTGCCGGAGTGACCGATCGCAACGCCGCCGAAGCGCTGCGCGGCACCGCGCTTACTGTCCCGCGTTCAGCGCTTCCGGCGCTGGGCGAGGGCGAATACTACCACGCCGACCTGATCGGGCTGCCCGCGGTTTCCACCGACGGCAGCGAACTTGGCATCTGCATTGCGGTCGAGAATTTCGGCGCGGGGGACGTGCTCGAAATCGAACGACCCAGTCGGAAACGCTTCATGGTGCCGATGCGCGCTGAGGCCGTACCCGAATGGGGCGAACGGATTGTAATCAGCGCCGCTTTTGCGGCGGATTGACAAGCTTCTCCAGCTCCTTGCCGAAGCGCCCCAAATCGAAATTCTGCGGATCGTCATGCGCGTCGGGGATCTGGTCGTCGACGGTCGAGTGGAACGCGGGGATCAGCCAGTGTCCGGCGCGCGCGCTGGCATAGACATAGAGCGCGGCGAGCATCCGGTACTGCTCGGGGGTAAACCCAGGCTTCGGCCCGTAAGTCTGCCCGCGATTGGTCGCGCCGGGAAGGAAGCGGCGCGGCTGTACGGTTTCGATGTGCACGAAGCGCCCGCGTGCAGCGGGGCCGATCACCCGGCTTTCCAGCTTGGTCGCGCGCCAGGGAACGCTGAAATCGTGCGCTGCCCAGATCTGTCCCTGCCGGTTGAGGAAGATGTGCGCGACCGGCTCCTTGGCGAAGGTGGTGTCAGCGTAAGATGCGAAGCTGTTGACCTTGGGGTCCTGGTCAAGATGGCGGGGGAAAGGATTGTTGCCGAAGAACGGCTCGCTGGTGTCGTGGATCACGAAGTACTGCAGCGGAAGTCCGGCTTCGGTCTGGGAAGCGGGCAGGTCGGCATAACTCAGCGCATAGTCGCGGTAAGGCTGGGGAAACGCCGCGATCGCCGCCGCCTTCTGCGCCCCGGAGGGTGCGCCGCCTTGGGTCATCAGTCGCACGATCACCGGCGGAAGCTTCTGCGCCTTCTTCGCCCCCATCAACTCAACCTTGCGCAGCAGGCAGGTCGCCTGTTCCAACGGCGTACCGGCAAAGGTCAGCGTATCGCGGTCGAACTTGCACCCTCCAATGGTATCGGCGGACGCGGGGGCGGCGAGGGCGAGCATCGCTGCGAACGTGAACTTGCGCATGGTGGCGAGCATCGCTTGGCCGGGACCAGTCCGCAAGACACCATTTGCGGGCCTGCAGCAAATCTGGAAAAGACGCCCTCCTGATGACCTTTCACGCCACCGTCCTCACCCTCTATCCCGAGATGTTTCCCGGACCGCTCGGTGTTTCGCTTGCGGGCCGCGCGCGGGAAGAGGGAAAGTGGGCATTAGATTGCGTGCAGATCCGCGATTTCGCGATCGACAAGCACCGCACCGTTGACGACACCCCGGCTGGTGGCGGCGCGGGAATGGTGCTGCGCGCCGATGTGCTTGGGGCGGCGATAGACCATGCCCGCGCGGCCAATCCAGGTGTGCCGATCCTCGCCATGACCCCACGCGGAAAGCCGCTTTCGCAGGCCCGCGTGCGCGAGCTGGCAGCGGGTTCCGGCGTGATCGTGCTGTGCGGCCGTTTCGAAGGCTTCGACGAGCGGATTTTCGCCGCGCGCGAGGTTGAAGAGGTCTCGGTCGGCGACATCGTCCTGTCGGGCGGAGAGCCTGCGGCGATCATGCTGCTTGACGCTTGCATTCGGCTGCTTCCCGGCGTAATGGGCGCGCCTTCCAGCGGGTCCGAAGAGTCGTTCGAAAACGGCCTCCTCGAATATCCGCACTTTACCCGCCCGGTGGAATGGGAAGGGCGCACGATCCCCGAAGTGCTGCGATCGGGGGATCATGCGAAGATCGCGGCTTGGCGCAAGTCACAGTCGGAGATCGATACTCGGTTACGCAGGCCGGATCTTTGGGAGCGTCATGA
>JBJTMA010000155.1:0-4009 GCA_046063295.1 Novosphingobium sp. | reverse complement strand
CCTCCTTGCGCGGCAGGAAGGTTTGCCGTTCGGGCATGCAATAGCTGCAGCGCAGGTCGCAGCGGTCGGTCACCGACAGCCGCAGGTAGCTGATCCGGCGCTTGAACTGGTCGACGAGAGGCGTGGCCACGGTCATTGCGGCATCATACCACAGGTCCCGCGCCCGCGTCATCCAGCGGCAAGTACTGCCCGGTCACGCCGTCCGCGGCTTCGAGATAGGCGATCGCCGCGGCAATGGCCGCTTCGCCCGTGCCTGCCACGGCATTCACGCGCGCCGGCGCATGTTCCCGCGCCAGCGTCTGCACCGCCGCCAGTCGCCAACCGGTGTGAGCATGATCGGCGGGCGTAAACAGGATCGTCAGACAAGGTGCATCGGCCAGCAGCGCAGCCGCCTGAGGCATTATTGCGTGATGGAATTCGGCAGCCGCCGCGCTCGGCAAGTCGGGCAGAGGGGGAAGCGCCAGCCGCGCCATCAGCGCCGTTCGCGCCGCAGCGTGATCCCGATCTTCTCGCCCTTTTCGGCAATTGCGAGCTTCACGATCTTGACTGTCACCGCCTTCACTTGTGCGTCCTGCACCAGCAGCGTGTCGCAGATGTGGTCCGCAACCGCCTCGATAAGCTTGAAATGGACCCCCCGGGGCAGCGCCTCGCTCGCCGCGAACTTCAAGTCCATGTAGTTCTTGCTGGCGCTGAGCGGAGTATCGGGTGCGTAATGCTCGGCACAAGCCAGCTCTACCGTAATGGTAAAGCGCAGCGGCTGCGGGCGGCCGGTTTCTTCCGAATAGATGCCGGTCAGGACATCGTGTTCGAAATCGGCGACTTCGAGGATCAGGCTATCTGACACGCGCGGCGCACTGGCATGAGCGCGCGGCAAAGTCCAGCAAATCGCCGCTTGGGGGCTGGTCGGCTTCCCGCTAGGCTGGGCGCGTTCAGTTTGGGAGAATTAGCATGCGTCGATCGATCATCCACGGTGCCGTGGCCGTCTCTCTGGCCGCTGCCGGGCTTCTTGCTGCCGGCGCCACAGCCGCGCCCAAATATGCCGCCGCAATCGGCAGCCCCGCCCGCCCCGCCGCAGACACCGCGCGCGATGCCGATCGGCAGCCAGCTGCGCTGATGGCCTTCGCCGGGATCAAGCCGGGCACCGTAATTGTCGAACTTGCCCCCGGAGGCGGTTACTACACCCGCCTGCTCAGCCTCGCCGTAGGGCCCAAGGGGCACGTCTACACTTTCTCCTCGCGCTCATCGCCGGCGGTGGTCGAATGGGCCAAGACCAATCCCAACGTAACCGAAGGTGTGATGCAGCCCGGGATGCCGCTCGCACCGGTGCCGGTCGATATTGTCTGGACGACGCTTAATTACCACGACTTCAAGAACAACAAGCAGGGCGACCGCGACCTGGCCACTGTAATCAACGAGGCCGCTTTCAAGGCTCTGAAACCAGGAGGCATCTACCTGATCAACGATCACCAGACCGCGAAAGGCGCGGGCATCACGCAGACATCGACCCTGCACCGGATCGAGGACGTGGCCGTGATCAAGGAGGTCGAGGCAGCGGGCTTCAGGCTCGACGGGCGCAGCGCGGTGCTTGCCCATTCCGGCGACGACCACACCCTGAAGGTGGTCGAAACCGGAATTCGCGGCAAGACCGACCAGTTCGTGCTGCGGTTCAGGAAGCCTAGGCGTTAGACCAGCGCGCGTAGATCGCGGTCGGCAGCAACCGACCGCCCGCGCCCTGCTCCTGCACTGCCAGATCGCCATGCTCGATCGTGCCGGGCAAGTCGGCGAACAGTTCTTCCATCAGGCCCGCCAGCGCGAGCGAAGACATCCGCACCGCATAGACGGTGAGGAACAGGAACTTGCTGTCACCGTCCAGCAAGGCACGGCAGGCGCCGAGCAGGCCGGGAAGGTGCTCCTCGAGCCGCCACACCTCGCCCTCCGGTCCGCGCCCGAACTTCGGCGGATCGAGGATGATCCCGTCGTAGCGCTTGCCGCGGCGAACCTCGCGCGCGGTGAACTTTGCCGCATCGTCGACGATCCAGCGCACCGGGCGATCCGCCAAGCCCGAAAGCTCGGCATTGGCGCGGGCCTGGGCAACCGACTTCTTCGAGGCATCGACATGGGTGACCGGGCCGTACTCGCTCAGCGCAAGTGTGCCGACCCCGGTGTAGCCGAACAGGTTGAGGGTGGCTGCGTCGCTGCGCCCGGCAAGTTGTGCGCCCATCCAGTCCCACACCGGCGCCATATCGGGGAAGAAGCCAAGGTGGCGGAACGGGGTGCAGCTTGCGGTGAAGCTGACATTGCCGCGCGCCAGCATCCAGCCGTCCTTCGGAACAGGCGCGGCGAACTGCCAGCGCCCACCACCATCCTCGTCCGAACCAGGCACGAATTCACCTTCGGCGCGCCAGGTTTCGAGCCGCGGAGTCCAAAGCGCCTGCGCATCGGGGCGAACGAACTGGTAGGGGCCATAGCTTTCCAGTTTGCGCCCGTGGCCGCTGTCGATCAGGCGGTAGTCATCCCAGCCCTCACCCACCATGAGCTGCGGCTGGAGCGTCAGGTCTGCCATCAGCCGCGCGGCACCGCGTGAGCGGCGACGAATTCGGCGACAGCAGCGTAGTCGCCGGGAAGCTCGGTGAGGTGCTCGTCGCGTTCGAAAAGATCGCCGATGCGGCTCGGCAGGCTGGGGCGCTGGCCGGTTGCGCGCTCAACCGCGTCGCGGAACTTTGCGGGATGCGCGGTGGCGAGCGTGACCACCGGCGTCTCCGCCGCGATCCCCGCTCCGCGCGCCGCATGAAGCCCGATCGCGGTATGCGGATCGAGCAGCTCGCCGGTATTCTCCCACGCCCAGCGCAGCGCCTGCGCCATCTGGTCCGGATCGACCCGCGCGCTGGAGAACAGCCTGGCCGCACCTTCGCGCTGCGCGTTGGTCAGCTGCATCGCCTTGCTGGCTTCGAAACCCGCCATTTGGGCGGCAAGTGCCTTGCCGTCACGCCCGCCCACGTCGAACAGCAGGCGTTCGAAGTTGGAAGAAACCTGGATATCCATCGACGGCGCGGCAGTCGGCGTGACCGTCCCGGCCGAATAGTCGCCATTGCTCAGCGCGCGGTGGAGGATGTCGTTGACGTTGGTCGCCACGATCAGCCGCTCGATCGGCAGCCCCATCTGCGCCGCGACATACCCTGCGAAGACATCGCCGAAATTGCCGGTCGGTACGGCGAAGGCCACCTTGCGCTGCGGCGCGCCGAGCTGCAGCGCGGCAGCGAAGTAATAGACCACCTGCGCCATCAGCCGTGCCCAGTTGATCGAATTGACCGCGCCGATCGCGAAGCGGCTGGTCATCGCCGGATCGTTGAACATCCGCTTCACCATCGCCTGGGCGTCGTCGAACGAGCCCTCGATCGCGATGTTGTGGACGTTCGGCGCGTTGACCGTGGTCATCTGGCGGCGCTGCACGTCGCTTACCCGGCCTTTGGGGTGGAGCATGAAGATTTCGATCTTCGCACGGCCGGCGACCGCGTCGATCGCCGCCGAACCGGTATCGCCACTGGTCGCCCCGACGATCGTCAGCGGATCGCCGCCGCGGCCGAGGAACTCCTCGAACAACAGCCCGAGCATCTGCAGCGCAACGTCCTTGAACGCCAGCGTCGGCCCGTGGAACAGTTCGAGCAGCCAGTGCTGCCCGTCGAGCTGCTTGAGCGGGGTCACCGCCGCATGGGCGAAGCGGCCATAAGCCTGGCTGGTCAGTTCGCGCAGCCGCTCCGGTCTGAGGCTGTCGCCGACGAACGGCGCCATCACGCGGGCGGCCAGCTCGGCGTAGGGCAGTCCGCGCATCGCCGCGATCTCGTCGGCGGAGAATGAGGGCCACTCGCGCGGCACGTAAAGGCCGCCATCGCTGGCGAGGCCCGCAAGGGTCACGCCCTCGAAATCGAGCGCCAAAGCTTCGCCGCGGGTGGAGACGTATTCCATTGCCCGCCCCGCTAGCCGCGCGGGCCGCCAGCGGCAAGCAAGCGCG
>JBJTMA010000154.1:0-5083 GCA_046063295.1 Novosphingobium sp. | reverse complement strand
CACCCAGGGCCAGATCATCCAGGACGAACCGGGGATGAGCCCGCGCGTGCTGAGCTTTTCGCGCCACGATCTGCCGATCGATCTCCCGGCGATCGAGCGCTTCCGCCAGCGCGGCGGCAAGGAGCGGGAATATATCCTGCCCGAACTGCTCCGCATCGGGTGGAGCGACACCGCGACCAAGCAGCTCAAGAACGAGACCCGCGCCAGCCTCAACTACCGGCTGGTCGAAGTGGTGATGATGCTGCTTCTGCCGCTGCTGGCGGTGGCGCTGGCGGTGCCGCCCAAGCGCTCGACCTCCTCGCTCGGGGTGTTTCTCTCGATCCTGATGGTGGTCGCCTATCACAAGATCAACGAATACGGCCAGGCCGCCGCGGCGCAGGGCCGCTTCCCGCCGGAACTGGTGCTGTGGGTGCCTTTCGCGCTGTTCGCCGCGCTGATCGTGTGGATGTATTACCGGGTCGCCTATGTCCCCGGCGGGCAGGCGATCGGTGCGCTAGAGAAGTTCGCCGGCAACTTCGGCAAGCGGCTGCGCAAGCTGTGGAGCCGCACCAGTGGCACCGACCTGACCGAGGCGGCGAGCTGATGTTTGCCGGCATGTTCCCATCGCGCAGACTGACCGTGTACCTTGCGAGGCTGTTTATCGTCCGCATCCTAGCGGTGCTGGTGATGCTCGTCCTGGTGCTGCAGAGCCTGCAACTGCTGTCCGAAAGCGGCGATATCCTGGCTGTGCCCGGCAATGGGCAGGCGCAGCTGCTGCACTATATCGCGCTTAACGTACCCGCGTTGATCGCCAAGTTCCTGCCCTATTCGGTCCTGCTGGCGACCCTCCTGACCTTCACCCCGCTCAACCAGAACAGCGAGATCATCGCGATGCGCGCGGGCGGACTCTCGGCGCACCAGATCCTGGCCCCGATGCTGCTGACCGCGGCGGCGGTCTCGCTGGCCAGCCTGGTGTTCAACGAAACCGTGGTGGCCCCCGCCACCGGCGAGCTGAAGGCGTGGACTGCAAACAAGTACCACCCTGTTGCGCCCGACAGCGGGGTGAGAACCAACGTTTACGTGCCCGATGGCAACAATATCCTGGCCGCGGCAAGCGTGACCGGAACCGGCAAAAGCATGGTCATGACCGGGGTCACCTGGTACCAGCGCGATGCGGCCGGCATGGTCGTCCAGCAGCTGCGCAGCCCGCGTGCGACCTATGCCAATCCCGGCTGGCAGCTTGAAAGTCCGACGCGCTTCGACGTTGCGACCACGGTGCAGACCGCGATGCAGACCATGATTATCGCACCGCGGGTGACACCGGCGCAGCTTGCACTGACCAAGGTCGATCCGGATGGCCAGAACATCGTCCAGCTTGCCCGCACGATCGACGCGGTGAAGGCTTCGGGCCGGCGGACCAGCGAGCTTGAAGCCAAGTGGTGGCACAAGCTGTCAGGCCCATTTTCGGCGATATTGATGCCACTGCTCGGCTCGGTCGCCGCTTTCGGGCTGGCGCGCTCGGGCACGCTGCTGATCCGCGCCGTCGCGGGGATGGCGCTGGGCTTTACCTATTTCGTGGTCGACAACGCCGCGCTGGCGATGGGCAATTTCGGCGGCTATTCCCCGCTGATCGCAGCCTGGGCGCCATTCGTGCTGTTCTTCCTGGTCGGCGAGACCGTGCTGGTCCGCACCGAAGAGTAGCAGATCAACGGCCGCGTAGCATCGTGCTGCGAGCAATCCGCGCGACCAGCGGGAACAGGCCCGGATAATTGGCCTGCGCGTAGGTCGACCCCGCGCCCAGCTTGCCCACCAGCCGCCGATGCGCCTCGGCGAGCGAGTGGTACGGCATCGAAGGCAGCAGGTGGTGTAGTGCGTGATAGCGCAGGCCGACTGGTGCCCACAGCTCGGCCCACAAGCCTGGCGGGGGGACGTTGACCGAATCGAGGTATTGCGCGGTTACAGTCATCGCGTCGCCCTCGTTCTGCCACAGGTGCGCCACCAGGGTGCGGACCTGGTTGAACACTGCGGTAGCGGAGACGATTCCAAGCGCGATCAGCAGCGGCCGCCAGCCGAATACCTGCGTGCTGGCGAGCAGCGCCCATGACCAGACGAAGGTCCCCGCTTCCTGCCAGAACACCATCCGCGCGAAATCTCCCTCGGGTGGGCGTCGGCGGAAGTCGGGGTTGATCGACAGCGAAGAGGCGCGTTCCCACACCAGCTTGCGCAGCGGCGGGATCACCGCGCCCAGCGGCACCAGGATCGCCGAGCGGATCAGCAGGCCGACCGGCAGCAGCGCGGCGATCAGGATAAATGCGGGAAGCGACCAAGGCTTCATCAGCGCGAGCGGGAGATATTCGGGATCTTCCGCAGTACCATAGCGGGTCCGCGCATGGTGCAGCGTGTGCACGTTTTCGTACATGAAGCTGGGGGTCAGCATCGGAATGCCGACGAGCACATTCCACGCGGTGCGAAAGCCGGGCAGCGCGGTGCGGTGGATGTGCGTCAGCTCGTGAATGAACAGCAGCGCGCGGTACAGCGCCAGTACCGCCAGCACCGCAAAGCCAAGCGCAAGCGGCCACCTCGGCGTCAGAATGGCGCCGAAGAGCGCGGCATAGCCGATCGCTGCCGACAGCAGCATGTCGGGCCAATAGATCCCCGGCCGCGCCGCCGAAATGTCGCGGGTCAGCTCCACCGCGGCGCGCAGCATCGCCATGTCGTCGGGAATCCCCGCCGCCGCGCTGGGCGCTGCAATCTTTTCCTGCACAGTCATCACAAAGTTTCCAAACCGGTCCGGCTTCACTATTGCCGGAGCCATACGCGGGTCTCATTGACCTCAAACAAAGGCAGCATCGTGGCAAAAACCGAGTTAATTGTGTCGCCTGTAGCGGGCAAGGCCGACCTTAACGCATTTATCGATCTGGCTTATCGGCTGAACCGTTCAGACCCCAGCTGGGTCCCGCCGCTCCGCATGGAAGTGGTCGAACTGCTCACTCCGGGCAAGAATCCGTTCTTCGACCACGCCGATGTGCAGCTGTTCCTGGCCCGCCGCGGCGAGAAGGTGGTCGGACGGATTTCGGCACATATCGATCACCTTGCCGAAGCGATGGACCCGGCGCAGGGCATGGGCCCCGGCACCGGCAACTGGGGCCTGCTCGAAGCCGAGGACGAGGAGACCGCACAGGCGCTGATCACGCGGGCCGAGCAATGGCTGCGGGACAAGGGCATGACCCGCGTGCTCGCCCCGCTGTCGATGTCGATCTGGGAGGAACCCGGCCAGTTGACCAAGGGCTTCGACCATCCGCCTACGGTCATGATGGGTCATCAGCCCGAACGCTACCAGCACTACATCGAGGCGCTGGACTATACCCCGGCCAAGATCCTCAGGACCTACGACCTCGATATCCAGCAGGAATTTCCGCCGCTGGTGCAGCGTATCGTCCAGTCGGGTCACCGCAATTCGAAGATCCGGATCCGCAATGTCGACAAGTCAAAGTTCGACGCAGAAGCGGGGATCATCCTCGACATCCTCAACGATGCCTGGTCGGATAACTGGGGCTTCGTCCCCTTTACCGACAAGGAAATCGCCTACGCCGGCAAGAAGTTCAAACCGATCGTGCGCGAAGACCTGATCATGGTGGCCGAATACGAAGGTGAGCCGGTCGCCTTCATGATGACCCTGCCAAACCTCAACGAGGTGCTGAAGCCTATGGGCGGCAGCCTGTTCCCGTTCAATTGGGCCAAGCTGTTGTGGTGGCTGCGCAAACCTACCACCGAGACGATGCGGGTGCCCTTGATGGGCGTGCTCAAGAAGCACCAGGCCAGCCGCCTTGCCAGCCAGCTTGCCTTCATGATGATCGAGCAGATCCGCCGCAACGCGGTTGCCAACTATGGCGCCACGCGCGGCGAGATCGGCTGGGTGCTTGACGACAACCAGGGCATGAATGCCATTGCCGACGCGATCGAAAGCCGGGTCAACAAGGAATACACGATCTACGAGAAGGGGCTTTAGCCCCACTCACGCGGGTGCAGAATAGCCGTGCGGCTTGCATCGCAACATTGGCCCGCCGCCAAGCTGATCGCGGCCGCGATCAGCGCACCCGACAAATGACTCCTACTCCCGCCCGCGATCAACCGCCGCGGTCACCGCGACATCCATCGTCACGTTGCCCAGCGTGCGCATCAGGTCGGGCAGCATTTCGACCGCCACCAACAATCCGAGCGGGGCAATCGGCACGCCCATCGCGTTGGCGATCGGGCCGACCGAGATTACGAAGCTGAGCGTCCCCGGCAGCGAGACCGAGCTTAGTGAGACAAGGAACGCCACCGCCGCGCCAACCACCAGCAGGAACGGCGAAAGCGGCGTGCCGGTGAGATGCGCGGCGTAGATCGCCACCCCCATGTTCATCGCCGGACTGGTCGCGCGGAAGATCGCCACGGCGAGCGGCAGGACGAAATCGGCGGTGGCTTCGCGCACTTCGAGCTTGCGGGTCGCCACCAGCATCGCGGGGAGGCAGGCAAGCGAGCTTTGGGTCGATACCGCCACCGCTTGTACCGGCAGCATGGCTCGGATGAAATTGCCCAGCGACTGGCGGGCGAAGACCACCGCGATCACATAGCCGCCAATCATGATCACCGTGCCTGCCGCGGTGACCAACAGAACGTAATGCGCAAGCGCCCGGATCGCGTCGGTTCCGGCGCTTGCGGCCACTGCGGAGGCAAGCCCGAACACACCGATCGGCGCGATCGCGAGCACCCAGCCGATCACCACCATCATCGCCGCAGCGAGGCCTTCGAACAGCAATGCAAGCTGACGCCGCGGTGCCTCTGCGATCCGCGTGGTGGCCACCGCCAGCACCGAAGTAAACAGCACCAAGGGCAGCATCGCGCCCGCTGCCGCCGCGCCGAAGATGTTGTCGGGGATCATCGCCAGCAGGATCTCGGCAAAACCCGGAACCTTGGCGCCTTCCGCGCTCGCTCCGCCGCCAAGCTGCGCCGCGGCCTCGGGCGGGACGGGCGAGAGTTCGAGCAATCCCGGGACGACGATCGCCGCGACCAGCCCCGAAAGGATAAGCACCGCGAAGAAGAAGGTCACCGCCCGCTGCGC
>JBJTMA010000153.1:0-18365 GCA_046063295.1 Novosphingobium sp. | reverse complement strand
GCAGCATCAGCTTCTTTTTATCCATGGCTAGACAAGCCCCATAGAAAATCCCGAAGTACGTATGTGCTTAATCGGGTAAACTGGTTAAAATCCGGTTCACCCCGCCGAGGCGGCCACCGCGGTGGCTCCAAAAGCGGGAATGAATTGCAGTGCGAGAACCCAGAGCGCCGCGCTTGAAATCGCGACCCCGTATGGAATGGCCAGTCGCTCGCGGCGGCGCCGGGCCACGTGCCAGGCGCCCATTGCAAGCGTCAGCACGCCGCCGATCAGCGCCATGCCGATCAGCAGGCGCACGAACCACAACGGCTGCATCCACAGCGCCAGCGCGGTCAGCAGCTTGACGTCGCCCCCGCCCATCGCGCGCAAGGCGAACAGCACCGCAAGGACGATAAGGGTGAGGGCGGCTACGCCGACTTGCCAGGCTACATCGGGCCACAGCGACAGTCCGCTCGACCACCAGTAGAGCGGTGCGGCAGCTGCGATGGCGCCGTTCAGCCAGTTGTCGATCTGGCGGCGGCGAAGGTCGGTAAACGCGGCAACCAGCAGCGCGATTGCCAATGCACCCAGCAATAGGTAACGAAACTCGAAGTCCGGCATTGATGCCCCCCCGGGTCGCTCGAAAAGGTCCCCTGGGAGCGTGTGTAAAGGGCAGGACTTACCAAAAAGTAACCAGTGCCAAGAGGCTGAAATTAGCCAAATGAGTTCAGCAGACGAGCCAACCTTCGATCGCCGCGCGATCCCGCCGGGCGTGCAGGAAAGCCGCTGGACAACCGCCGATGGCCTTGCGGTGCGCCGGATCGACTGGCCGGCACCCGCAGCGCCCGCCAGGGGCTCGATCCTGTTCTTGCCGGGCCGCGGAGACTTCTACGAAAAGTACCTTGAGACGCTGTCGCACTGGGCTGGGCAGGGTTGGCGGGTGACCGCCAGCGACTGGCGCGGCCAGGCCGGATCGGGCCGTCTCGGCAATGACGCGGTGACCGGCCACATCGACGATTTCGCTACCTGGACCGGAGATCTGCTTCACCTGTGGCGCAACTGGAAGGCAGATACGCCGGGCCCGCATGTTCTCGCGGGCCACTCGATGGGCGGGCACCTGGTGCTTCGTGCCGCGGCGGAAGGACTGGTCGACCCGGACGGGATGCTCCTGTGCGCGCCAATGCTCGGCTTTACCTCCAGCGTCTTGCCCGAAGCGGTGATGCACGCAGCGGCACGGCTGATGAAGGCGCTTGGCGATCCCCGCCGTCCGGCGTGGAAGTGGAGCGAAAAGCCGGGCGAAGTACCCAACGCGCGCGAACACCTCCTGACCCATGATCCCGATCGCTATGCGGACGAGTTGTGGTGGCGCACCCGGCGGCCCGAACTGGTCATGGGGCCGGGCAGCTGGGGCTGGGTCGAACGCGGCTATGCCTCCATGCGTTTGCTCGGATCGACGGGCATTCTCGAACGCGTGTCATGCCCGGTGCTCATGCTGGGTACCGACAATGATAAGCTGGTCGCGTGGCGGGCCATCGCCAGGGCAGCGACACGGCTGCGCGACTGCGAGCTGGTCCACTTCGGCAGCGAGGCGCATCACGAAATCCTGCGTGAGGCCGATCCGGTGCTGAACCGCGCACTGAAGGCGTGCGACGCCTTCCTGGCGCGGATCGCGGCGAAATAGGATATGTTCGATTTTACTATCGTTGGCGCGGGCATGGCCGGAGCCTCGCTTGCCGCAGGCCTCGCTGCGCATGGCAAAGTGCTGGTGCTCGAAGCCGAAGCCCGCGCCGGCTACCACGCCACGGGGCGATCGGCCGCGTTCTGGACCGAAAGCTACGGTGGGCCGCTCGTCTTGCCGCTTACCGTCGGCTCGTTGGCTTTCCTCGACCGTCACGGCCTGCTTGCCGATCGCGGCGGCCTGACCCTGGCAAGGGCCGATGAAGCCGAAGAGCTGGAGCACTTCGCCCGGACTTTCGAAGCGCTCGGGGTGCGCGTCGAGCGGATGGACCGCACTGCGCTCGAAACGCGCCTGCCGGGATTGCGGACCGAATGGGTCAGCGGGGTGTTCGAACCCGATTGCCGCGACATCGATGTCGCCGGGTTGCATGCACTATACCTGGGGGAAGCCCGGCGCGGCGGAGTGGAGACCTGGCTGAAGGCCGAACTCGCATCCGCGCACCGGGCGGGCGAGGGTTGGGCGCTGACTATGGCGGACGGACGCACTGCCGCTGCGCGCATCCTAATCGATGCCGCCGGTGCCTGGGCCGATATCGTGGCCGAGCGGTGCGGGGTCATGCCCATCGGTATCACGCCGCTGCGCCGCACATTGCTCCAGCTGCGCATGGAAACGCCGGTGCCTGGCGACCTGCCGCTGGTCATGGGGCACGACGGAAGCTTCTATTTCAAGCCCGAAAGCGGGAAGCTGTGGCTGAGCCCGCACGATGAAGTGCCAAGCCTTCCCTGCGATGCAGCGCCCGAGGAGATCGACGTCGCGACCGCGATCGACCGGTTCGAACACGTGATCGACTGGCCGATCGCGGCGCTTGAGCACAAGTGGGCAGGACTGCGCAGCTTTGCCCCGGATCGCCTACCGGTCTATGGCTTCGACCCGCGCGAGCCGCACTTCTTCTGGTTCGCCGGGCAAGGCGGCTTCGGCATCCAGACCGCACCTGCCGCCGCCGACCTGGCTTTGCGGCTGCTGCTGGATAAGCCGGCCGGTGCCGTGGATCCGGCGCCTTACAACCCGGCACGGTTTGTTCACTAGCGAATCAGCCCGCGCGCGTTAGTCTGGCCCTTGTCCATTTGAGGAGGGTCCCATGGCGCACACGTTTGAAATCTATAAGGACAAGGGTGGCGAATACCGCGCCCGCTTCAAGTACAATTCGGAAGTGATGTTCTCGACTGAAGGCTATTCGAGCAAGGCTTCGGCGCAGAATGCGATCGACTCGATCAAAGCCAACGGGCCCGGCGCCCCGGTCGAAGACAACAGCTAACGCACGACCTTTAACGCCGCATCGCTGGCAAGGCGATCGGCGCGTTCGTTTTCGGGATGGCCATCGTGTCCCTTGACCCAGGTCCAGGTGATGCGGTGGCCATTCTTCGCTTCCCACAACGCTTGCCACAGATCGGCGTTGAGAACTGGTTTCTTCGCGGCGTTCTTCCAGCCGTTCTTCTGCCAGCCGAAAATCCACTTGGTGATCCCGTCGATCACATAGCGGCTGTCGGTGTGAAGCTGGATGTCGCATGGGCTTTTGAGCGCGCGCAGCGCCTCGATCACCGCGGTCAGCTCCATCCGGTTGTTGGTGGTCGCGGGTTCGTGGCCGGACATTTCCTTTTCATGCGCGCCCATGCGCAGCACCGCGCCCCAGCCGCCGGGCCCCGGGTTCCCCTTGCAGGCCCCGTCGGTGAAGATCTCGATCTTCTTCATTGTGCGGCGAAGATAGCGGGATTGGCGGCGTAGAATTCAAGCCGGCGGGCGAAGGCCAGCGGGTCCTTGGGCACCACCAGAGCGCCGGGCGGGGTGTTGAGCCAGTCAAACGCCCGGCTCATCGTAAAGCGCAGTGCCGCGCCGCGGGCAAGGGTTGGCAGCGCAGCACGCTCGGCGCCGCTTAACGGGCGCAAGCTCTCGTACCCGGCGAGCAGCGCTGCCGAAATTGCGGGCGAAAAGTTGCGGCCATCATTGTCAAAGCACCAAGCCGCATGGGTTACCGCGACATCGTAGGCGATAAGGTCGGTGCAGGCGAAGTAGAAGTCGATCAGTCCGGTGACCCGATTGCCCAGCATCAGCACGTTGTCGGTGAACAGGTCGGCGTGGATCACCCCGCGCGGCAGGTCGGCAGGCCATGCCGCGGCAAGCGCTGGAAGCTCGCGCGTGACCAATTCGGCCAGCTGAGGGTCGATTTCGCGCAATCCGGCATCGCCGCATTCGCCCGCCAGCCGCTGCCATTCGGCAAGGCCCATGCCGTTGTCCCGGTTGCCCGCAAAATCCGCGGCGGCGAGGTGCAACTGGGCCAGCGCCTCTCCAACCGCGCGCGCCTGCCCGGGCGTCGGACTGCTGACCGACACCCCGGGCAGGAACTCGATCAGCGCGACCGCCTTGTCACCCACCTTGCGGTACAGCGCGCCAGAGCGGTCATGTATCGTGCGCGGTACCGGGCAGCCCCTCGCGGCGAGATGATCGAGCAGCGAAAGAAAGAACGGCAGGTCCTCCAGCTCGATCCGGTATTCGTACATCGTCAGGATGAAGCGCGCACCTGCACCGTCCTTGCCGCCGGTTTCGATCAACCAGTTGCTGTTCGACACCCCTTCGGCGATGCCCTTGGCCATCCTGAGTTCGCCCACATCGAACTCCGCGATCAGCGCGGCCAGCTCCTCGGCGCCAAGCTGGGTATAGACCGCCATCAGTCGGCGAGCTGCTTGGGCAGCTTGAACACCATCTTTTCCTCGGCGGTGACGACCTGTTCGACCGTGACCTCTCGCAGTTCGCCGATCCGCGAGATGACTTCCTGGATCAATTCTTCGGGAGCGGAAGCCCCGGCGGTGAGGCCCAGGACCTCAACCCCATTGAGCCATTCCGCTTCGATCTCGCTCCCGCGCTGGATCAGGCGCGCCTGCGCGCCGCAGCGCTCCGCCACCTCCACCAGCCGCAGCGAGTTCGAACTGTTAGGTGCGCCGATCACCAGCACGAGCTGGCATTCGGGCGCGATCACCTTGACCGCGGCCTGGCGGTTGGACGTGGCGTAGCAGATGTCCTCGGCCTTGGGTCCGACGATCTGCGGGAAACGCGCGCGGAGCGCGGCAACAATCTCTGCCGTATCGTCGACCGAAAGCGTGGTCTGGGTGAGGAAGGCGAGTGGCGTTTCGCCGGCAAACCGCAGGCTGGCGACATCGGCGACGGTTTCGACCAACGTGATCGTGCCTTCGGGCACTTGGCCAAGTGTGCCGATAACCTCGGGATGGCCCTTGTGACCGATGAACACGATGTGCCGCCCGGCCTCGATCTGGCGTTCGGCCTGGCGGTGGACCTTGCTGACCAAGGGGCACGTCGCATCGAGCCAGTCGAGCCCGCGCGTCGTTGCCGCTTCTGGAACCGATTTGGGTACCCCGTGGGCACTGAATACCACCGGGGCGCCGTCGGGCACCTCGTCCAGTTCCTCGACGAAGACGGCGCCCTTGGCCTTCAGGCTATCGACCACAAAGCGGTTGTGGACGATCTCGTGCCGCACGAAGACCGGCGCGCCATAGCGCTGCAACGCAAGCTCGACGATCTCGATCGCACGGTCGACCCCCGCGCAGAAACCGCGCGGCGCGGCGAGCAAAAGGCGCAGGGGCGGCATTTCAGGACCTGGAAAGCTGGCGTTCATCTTGGCCCCCCTAGCGCTTTGCCATTCGCGCCGCTAGGGCATGCACAGCAAGATCACATGCATCCACCAAGGACTACCCGATGAATCGCCAGACCCGCCTGATTTCCGCCGTCGCCCTGGCCGCCCTGCTGGCCGGCTGCAAGTCGACCGGCGATATCGTGGTCGATGAAGGCGTCGGCATCAGCGCGGTGCGAAGCCAGTGCCCGGCGGTGGGCATTCCGCAGAACACCGGCGACATTACCACCTTCAAGGTGCCGGGTGACACCACTGCCGACAATATTGACGTGGTCGCCGCGATGACCAACGTGCGCGGCCAATGCAACGATGCCGGGGCCAAGGTGCTCAGCACCGTGACCTTCGACGTTCAGGCCCGCCGCACCGATGCGCGCGGCGCGCGGACTGTTACGCTGCCGTTCTATGTGGTGGTGCTGCGCGGTGGACGCGCGGTGATCTCCAAGCGGGTCGGGCAGGTGAGCCTGGCCTTCGCAGACGGGCAAAACCGCGTGACTGGCCGCGCTTCGGGCAGCGCCTATATCGACAAGGCCGAGGCCACCCTGCCGCAGGATATCCGTGACCGGATCACCCGCAAGCGCCGCGCGGGTGAAGAAGACGCTGCGGTCGATCCGCTCGCGCAGCCCGACGTCAAGGCGGCAATCGCCCGCGCGACCTTCGACGTGCTGGTCGGGTTCCAGCTGACCAACGACCAGCTGACCTACAACGCCACCAGGTAGACCTTGCCTGCAGGGGAGGATTTGATTCTCACGGCAAAACCGCTAACCGGCGCGGCATGACTGCCACCCAAACGCTGCACGCCGCATTCGCCGGCCATATCGACGCTGCGCTGAACGCGCTTGAAGCTGCCGGAACGCTTCCGGGCGGGCTCAGCCGCGCCAACGTCGCGGTCGAGCCGCCGCGCGATGCCAGCCACGGCGACCTTGCCACCAACGCCGCGATGGTGCTGGCCAAGCCCGCCGGGACCAATCCGCGCGCGCTGGCCGAAGCGCTGACGCAAGAACTGGCCAAGGTGCCGGGGGTGACCAGCACCGAAATCGCCGGACCGGGGTTCATCAACCTGCGGATCGATCCCGCGGCATGGCTGGCAGAGCTGCGCGCAGTCGCAGCGCTGGGCGGCGACTATGGCCGGTCGACGATGGGCGGGGGCAAAATGGTCAACGTCGAATACGTCTCGGCCAATCCCACCGGGCCGATGCACATGGGCCATTGCCGCGGCGCGGTGGTGGGTGATGCGCTGGCGACCTTGCTCGAATTTGCCGGGCACAAGGTGACCCGCGAATACTACGTCAACGACGCCGGCGGACAGGTCGACGTGCTCGCGCGCTCGGCACATGTGCGTTACCGCGAGGCGCTGGGCGAGGACGTTGGAGAGATTCCGGAAGGGCTCTATCCCGGCGAATACCTCATTCCGGTCGGCAAGGATCTGGCAGCGGAATACGGCGACAAATACCTTGCCGCACCCGAGGGCGAATGGCTCGTCCCGTTCCGCACCCGCGCGGTCGCGGCGATGCTGGTCATGATCAAGGCCGACCTCGCGCTGCTCGGCATCCATCATGACCTGTTCTCGTCCGAGGCGGAGCTGCAGGCCGCGGGCAAGCCCGAAGAGGCCGAGGCCTGGCTGCGCGCGCACGATCTGGTCTACGACGGCCAGCTCGAAGCGCCCAAGGGCAAGACGCTCGAAGACTGGGAGCCGGTCGAGCTGCCGCTGTTCCGCTCCACCAAGTTCGGTGACGACCAGGACCGCCCGATCAGGAAGAGCGACGGCAGCTGGACCTATTTCGGCGCCGACCTTGCCTATCACTTCCAGAAAGCCGCCTCTGCTGACGCGCTGGTCGATATCTGGGGCGCCGACCATGCCGGTACGGTCAAGCGGATCAAGGCCGCGGTGGCTGCGCTGACGCAGGGCGCGGGGCAGGAAAAACCGTTCGAGGTCAAGCTGGTACAGATGGTCCAGCTGCTCCGCGGCGGTGAACCGGTCAAGATGTCGAAGCGTTCGGGCAACTTCGTCACGCTGGCCGACGTGGTCCGCGAAGTGGGCAAGGACGTGGTCCGCTTCACCATGCTCACCCGCAAGCCCGAGGCCCAGATGGACTTCGACTTTGCCAAGGTGGTCGAAGCCTCGAAGGATAATCCGGTCTTTTACGTCCAGTACGCCAACGCCCGGATCGCCTCGACCATGCGCAAGGGTGCCGAGGCGGGCTTTGCGCCTTCGGATGCAGCGCTGGACCTGCTGGGCGCAGAGGAGCTCGAGCTGGTCAAGCTGGCCGCGCAGTTCCCCCGCCTGGTCGAAGCGGCGGCGGCGGCGCGCGAACCGCACCGCGTGGCGTTCTATCTCTATGACCTTGCAGCTGCGTTCCACGCTTACTGGAACGTGGGCAATGACCGTCCCGAAAAGCGCTTCATCGTGGCACAAGATGGCAAACTCACTGCGGCAAGGCTTTATCTTGCGGCGCAAATCGGGCAGCTTCTCAAGAATGGGCTGGCGCTGCTGGGCGTTGAGGCCGTGGAGGAAATGTAGTCATGATGGGCGGAGATCGCGACGAGGCCGAGTGGGACGAAACCCACGAAGAGAGCCTGGAAACCGAGCAGCTGGAACTCTCCGGCGATGAAGAGCGTTTGCCCTGGCTCGAAGGTTCCGACGATGATGACTATGAGGATGAAGGCGGCGAGATGGGGCATACCCTGCGCCTCGCCCTTATCGCGATAGTTGCCTTGGGCGTGATTGTCGGCGGGATTTACTGGCTGACCCACCGCAATCCCGATCAGACGCTGGTCGCCGATGGCAGCCTGGTTCCCGCCGATAGCCGTCCCTACAAGGAAGCGCCTAAGGATGCGGGCGGCAAGACCTTTGACGGGACCGGGGACACCAGCTTCGCCGTGTCCGAAGGCAAGACCAAGCAGGCGCAGCTGGCCGGCAGCGGCGCACCCGCGCCGGCGGCCCCGGTTCCCGCGCCGACGCCAGGGGTTGCACCGGCGCCCGCGAGTGGCGGCGTGGGCGTGCAGGTCGGCGCCTTCTCATCGAAGCAGGCCGCCGAAGCAGGCTGGGCCAAAGTCACCGGACAGGCGAATGGAGCGCTTTCTGGTGTCTCGCACCGCGTGATCGCCGGCTCTGCGGACAACGGCACGATCTACCGGCTCCAGGCGGTCGCGGGCGATGCTGCCGCGGCCAGTGCACTGTGCGGCAAGCTCAAGGCCGCGGGCATCTCGTGCCAGGTCAAGTAACGCGGTAATCCACACGAGTCGGCGCGGCCGCGCTTGCCAGCGGGCGGCGTAGCTGCGAATTTGCCGCCATGACTCCAGCGATTTTCGGCCTTTCCGGATTGACGCTCAGCGCCGATGAACGCGCGTTCTTTCGCGATGCCGATCCGGTTGGCTACATCGTGTTCGGCCGCAACGTCGAAAGCCGCGAACAGCTGCGCGCGCTGACCGATGATCTGCGCAGCATCCACGGCCGCGAGCAGTTGCTGATCACGGTCGATCAGGAAGGTGGCCGGGTCCAGCGGATGAAGCCGCCGGTGTGGCCGGCCTATCCCGCCGGCGCGGTGTTCGACCGGCTTTACGATGTCGCTCCGGCGAGCGCGATCGAGGCGGCGCGGGCCAATGCGCAGGCGCTCGGGATGGACCTTGCCGAGGTTGGCATCACCTGCACCCATGCCCCGGTGCTAGATGTGCGCCAGGAAGGCGCGCACGATGTGATCGGAGACCGCGCTTACGGCCATGAGCCTTTGCGTGTCGCCGCGCTGGGCCGCGCGGTGCTCGACGGGCTCGCCAAGGCCGGGGTACAGGGGACGATCAAGCACATGCCCGGGCATGGCCGCACCAGCTGCGATACGCACAAGGCGATGCCGACCGTGACCGAAAGCGAGGCGGAGCTGGAAAGCGACCTCGCCCCGTTCAAGGCGCTTAACCATGCAGCGATCGGGATGACCGGGCATCTGTTGTTTACCGCCTGGGATCCCGAAAACCCAGCGACCCAATCGGCCACGATCGAGCACGATATCATCCGCAGGAAGATCGGCTTTGACGGGCTGCTTCTGACAGACGACCTCGACATGGAGGCGTTGATCGGTTCGGTTCCGGACCGGGCAGAGCGCGCGATAGCGGCGGGCTGCGATATCGCGCTCAACTGCTGGGCGCGGATGGATGACATGACAGGAATTTGCGAACGTCTGCCCGCGCTGGGTGAGGCTGGGCAGGCGCGACTTGCGCGGGCTCTTGCCGGGATGGGCGCACCCGAAGCGGCGGACCAGGCCGAACTTATCGCCAAGCGCGACGCCTTGCTGGAGCTCGCCGCGGCATGACCGAAGACGGCCTGATCGATTCCCCTGCGGTGACTTTCGCCGAGGACGACTGGCAAGGCGTCGGCGCCGCGGCAAGCGAGGATCGGGCGCTTTATCTAGAGCTTGACGGCTGGGAAGGCCCGCTTGACCTGCTGCTTGACCTTGCCCGGCGGCAGAAAGTCGATCTGCGCAAGATTTCGATCCTTGGGTTGGTCGACCAGTACCTGACCTATATCGAGCAGGCCGAGGCGCTGCGGCTGGAACTGGCGGCGGACTATCTGGTGATGGCGGCGTGGCTTGCCTACCTCAAGTCCGCACTGCTGCTGCCGCGTGATGAGCAAGCCGATCCCAGCCCGGAAGAACTTGCCCTGCGCCTGCAGCTGCGGCTCCAGCGCCTGGCGGCGATGCGCGATGCCGCAAGCCGTCTGCTCGGACGCGACCGGCTGGGCCGCGACACCTTTGTGCGCGGCGCGCCCGAAGGCCTGCGCGTGGACCGCAAGAACCTGTGGCAGTGCGAGTGGTTCGACCTTGTTCAGGCCTACGGCCAGGTCAAGGCGCGCACCGCGCCGGTGGTGCACATGGTGCGCGACCGCATGGTGATGACGCTCGATTCGGCGCTGAGCCGGGTCTCCTCGATGCTCGGGGTCAATCTCGACTGGATGGAGCTTC
Source organism: Novosphingobium sp. (assembly GCA_046063295.1). Classification (GTDB taxonomy): domain Bacteria; phylum Pseudomonadota; class Alphaproteobacteria; order Sphingomonadales; family Sphingomonadaceae; genus Novosphingobium. Next base: position 8,062 of record JBJTMA010000153.1, on the reverse strand, counting down.
GGGACTTCCTGCCGCCGCATGCCGAACCCAAGCTGCGCCGCTCGGCGCTCGCCTCCAGCTTCGTTGCCGCGCTTGAGCTGGCGCGTTTGGGCAAGGCAGAACTCAGCCAGGAGCATACCTTTGGGCCGCTGATGCTGCGCGGGATCAAGGCATGAGTTTCGAAACCCCTGACGAGCTGATCCGCGCGGTCGAGGCAACGCTGTTCGCGGCGGAGCAGCCGATGAGCGCCGAGGCGATCTCGGTTCACCTGGGCGGTGCCGCGGTGAAGGGCGCGCTCGCCGATCTCGCGGCGCAGTACCAGGGCCGGGGGATCGAACTGGTGACGCGCGGCGGGCGCTGGCATTTCCAGACCGCGCCCGATCTTGCCCACCTGCTCCGCCGCGAGCGTGAGGAAGTGCGCAAGTTGAGCCGCGCGGCCACTGAAGTGCTGGCGATCGTGGCCTATCACGAACCGGTGAGCCGCGCCGAAATCGAATCGATCCGCGGGGTGCAGACCGCCAAGGGCACGCTCGACGTTCTGATGGAGGCGGGCTGGGTCCGGATCGTCGGGCGGCGCGAGGTGCCGGGGCGTCCGGTGATCTATGCAACCACCCCCGATTTCCTGACGCATTTCGGACTTGAGAGCCGCCGTGACCTGCCCGGGATCGACGAATTGCGCGCGGCCGGGCTGCTCGATCCGGTCGACGATGCGCTTGCCGCGGCGATGGACACGCCGGACTCTGGCGATGAACCCGAAAATCCGCCCGATGCACTGGAAAGCGAAGACGAAAGCGCCTAGGTAGCTTTCGTGTGAGGGTTCGCGGTGGCCTGATGTCAGGTTGCCTGTCGAGGAGTAAGTTCGATGTTTGGTTTGTCGCCGGTCCACCTGTTGGTCCTTGCGGTGGTCGTGCTGGTGCTGTTCGGGCGCGGCAAGGTTTCCGAATTCATGGGCGATTTCGGCAAGGGCGTGAAGAGCTTCAAGCAAGGCATGGCTGACGAAGCCACCCCGACGCAGCCTGCCCCGCCCCCACAGATTCCGCCGGCCGCGCCGAACCAGGGCACGCTGAACGGCGAGACCGTGGTCGATCCGACCAGCCGTCCTCCCCAGTAATCCGCCAATCAGGCGGTAGCTCAGCAAATGTTCGATATCGGCTGGGACGAGATGCTGTTCACGGCGATCGTGGCGATCGTGGTGATCGGGCCGAAGGACCTGCCGCGCGCGATGCGCACCGCCGGTCAATGGATCGGAAAGGTCCGCCGCGTTTCAAGCCATTTCCGCTCAGGCATCGAAACGATGATCCGCGAAGCGGAAATCGAGGAGATGGAAAAGCAGTGGCGTGAGCAGAACGAGGCGATCATGGCCGCGCATCCTCCCGCGCCCGACGCACCGCCGCCGGTCGGGGTAGACCCCGGCACACTAATGGAACCTCTGCCCCCCGCGCCTGAGCCGGTGACGGCGGTGAAACCCAAGGGACCCGCGAAGAAAGCCGCAGCCAAAAAGCCGGCTGTGCAGAAAAGCGCGGCCAAGCCCCGCGCCAAGGCGGCCAAATAATGGCCTTCGAAGTGCGCGATATCGATGAGACGCAGGCTCCGCTGCTCGATCACCTGATCGAACTGCGCGCGCGGTTGCTCCGCGCCATTGCGGCGATCGCGGTGTCGTTCTGCGTCTGTCTCTATTTCGCCGCCGACATCTTCGGTTTCCTGGTCCGCCCGCTGACCAAGGCTTTCCCTCCAGGACAGGGCAAGCTGGTATACACCAAGCTTTATGAAGCCTTCTTTGTGGAGCTCAAGGTTGCCCTGTTCGCGGCGTTTTTCATCAGCTTTCCGGTGATCGCCAACCAGCTCTGGGCGTTCATCGCGCCGGGGCTCTACGCCAAGGAAAAGAAGGCATTCCTGCCCTTCCTGATCGCTACACCGGTGCTCTTCACGCTCGGCGCGTCGATGGCCTATTTCTTCGTGATGCCCACCGCCTTCAAATGGCTGCTGGATTTCCAGGGCCAGAAAGGCGGGCTCAATATCGAGGCTTTGCCCGCGGCGGGAGACTATCTGGGCCTGGTGATGCAGTTCATCATGGCTTTCGGGATCAGCTTCCTGCTCCCGGTCCTGCTGTTGCTGCTCAACCGCGCGGGGATCGTCAGCCGGGCCAAGCTGGTCAGCCTGCGCCGCTATGTGATCGTGGTGCTGACCGCCGTTGCCGCTGTGATCACCCCGCCCGACCTCTTGAGCCAGATCATGCTCATGGTGCCGCTGCTGGTGCTGTTCGAAGGCAGCTTGCTGATCATGTGGCTGGGCGAGCGCAAGGAAGCGAAAGCGGCGGCGGTGCAGCAAGCACAGCCGCCCGCCGTAATTCCCTGAAGCGATACCCTAGCGCGCGAGCTCCGGCTTTTTGGGAGCTGCAGCATCCCACACCTGGACCCCGCCGACAAACACCTTGCTGACCTTGGTCTGCGCCAGGTCAGACGGGGTCGACAGCAGCGGATCGCGGTCAACGAAGATGAAGTCGGCGCGTTCGCCCGGAGCGATCCTTCCAAAACGGCCCTCGGCGAATACGGCGTAGGCGCCGTTGACGGTGTACCCGGCCAGCGCTTCTTCGCGGGTGACCCGCTCCTGCGGCTGCCAACCGCCTTGCGGTTCGCCATCCGGGCCTTGCCGGCTGATTGCCGCCGCCATACCGGCGAAGGGGTCGGAAACCTCAACCGGTGCGTCCGACCCGAAGGCCAGCTTGGCTCCGGTCGCCTGGATCGACTTCCAGGCGTAAGCACCTTTGAGCCGATCCGGACCCAGCCGCTTCTCGGCCATCAGGCGATCGCTGGTTTCATGCACCGGTTGCATCGATGCGATGATCCCGTTGCGACCGAAGCGCGGGATGTCCGCCGGATCGACGATCTGCGCGTGCTCGATCCGCCAACGTCGATCGCCCGGATAGGTCGGCGCCAAATCCTCGATCGCGCCTAGGACCGCCGCGTTGGCTTCATCGCCGATGGCATGGACCGCAACCTGGAAATGGTCGAGCGCGGCGCGGCTCATCATGTTCTTGAGCGCGGTATCGCCGGTGACCCTGAGACCTTTTGTGCCAGCCGCGTCGCTGTACGGCGCCTTCAAGCTTGCACCGCGCGAGCCCAGTGCGCCATCGGCGTAGAGCTTCACGCCGCTCAAGCGTAGCCGGTCGTCGTAGAGCCACGGGGTCGGTCCCGTCCCGCCGATGAGGATCATGTTGTCGACCCCGTGAGCGTAGGCAATCACCCGCATCCGCAGACGCCCGGTATCGCCCGCACGGCGATAGGTCTGCCAATCCTCGATTGACGTACCCATGTCGGTCGTGGCGGTTACGCCGCGGCTGAAGAAGATGTCCTGCGCCAGCGCAAACGCATAGTCGCGGTCTTCGGGGCGGGGCGGGGGCACCACCTTGTTGACGAGGTCCTGCGCGTTATCGACCAGTACCCCGGAAGGCTTGCCGCCCGGCGCGGCACGCTCGATCCGGCCTCCCGCGGGGTCCTTGGTCGTTGCCACTACCCCGGCGAGCGCGAGCGCGCGGCTATTGGCCCAGCCAGCATGCCCATCGACGCGCGATAGCCAGACCGGGACGTTAGGCGCGACCGCATCAAGGTCGGCTGCGGTGGGAAACCGCTTTTCGGGCCACAGTTCTTGGTTCCAGCCGCGGCCCAGGATCCATGGCCGGTCCGGATGTGCCTTGGCGTAGGCGCCGATCCTGGCGAGCGCTTCGGCGAGCGAGCGCGTGTCCGAAAGGTCAAGCGTCATCGCGGCAAAGCCGACTTCCATGACGTGAGCGTGGCTGTCGATCAAGCCAGGCATCAGGTAGGTGCCCTTGCCGTCGATCAGGAACTTGGTCGCGGGGCGCTTGTCGCCGCGGTGGAGCACTTTCAACACCCGGCCGTCGTCACCGATCACCAAGCCGTCGAAATGGTCGACCGCGTTGTTCGCATCCAGTGTGACCCCGTCGACGTGATCGACCAGGGTGTCGGCATGCGCCGGCACGGCCAGCGCGGCGATCGCCGCTGCGACCAAATACCTTGCGCGCATCACTTCGCTCCCCGTCGCGGCAGCCGGCGGACCAGCGCGGAGGTATCCTGCCGCCCGCCACCCATAGCCTGCACTTCGGCAAAGAACTGGTCGATCAGCGCCGCAACCGGCAGCGAAACCCCCAGCGAGCGTCCTTCCTCGAGCGCCAAGCCCATATCCTTCCTCATCCAATCGATCGCGAAGCCGAAGTCGAAGCTGTCCTCGCACATCGTCTTCCAGCGGTTGTCCATCTGCCAGCTTTGCGAAGCTCCACCCGAAATTGCCTGGTAGACCTTGTCGAGATCGAGATGCGCGGCTTCGGCAAACCGCAGCGCTTCGGACAGCGTGGCGAGCACGCCCGAAAAAGCGATCTGGTTGACCATCTTGGTCGTCTGCCCGGCGCCGGCCTTGCCGACGTGAACGATCCGCTTGGTATAGGCTTCCATCACCGGGCGCGCCGCCTCGATGGCCTCTGCGCGGCCGCCGCACATCACGGTCAGCTGGCCGTTCTCGGCTCCGGCCTGCCCGCCGGTAACGGGTGCATCGACGCAGTGTACGTGAAGGTCGCGCGCTTCGACCGCGATCTGCCGCGCAATCCGCGCCGAGACCGTCGTGTGGTCGATAAAGGTCGCGCCTTCGCCTATTTTCGAAAATACCCCGCCGGGGCCCAGCACGACATCGGCGAGGTCATCGTCATTGCCGACGCAGGTCAGCACGACGTCGGCACCATCGGCGGCTTCTGCAGGTGTTGCCGCGGTTCGGACCGCGATACCGGGGTTGGCCGCCTTCCAAGCCTCGGCACGGGCAGGGGTGCGGTTGTAGATGGTGAGCTTGTGCCCGGCTGCTCCGATGTGCCGCGCAATCGCGCCGCCCATAACCCCCAGCCCCAGGAACGACACATTCAATGGCGTAGTCATCGCGCGCCTTGTAGCCGCTTTGCCGGTCCCCGCCAGATGCATATTTTCCTGACCGATAATTCATTGGCCTTGGCAGCCCGCGTGGCTATTCGTGCCGGGCCATGGACACGCTCTTATCCCCGCGCCTGCTGCGCCCGCTTTTCTGGCTGCTGCTGGCATTCGCGCTGACCATGGCCGTACTGCCCAAGCCGCCGAGCCTGCCGATCGACCAGTTCGGCGACAAGTTCGAGCACATGCTGGCCTTTACCGCGCTGGCGGGCGTTGCCAACCTGGCCTGGCGGCACATTTCACCGCTGCGCATCGCCCTGCAGCTTTCGGCGTTCGGGGCCTTGATCGAAGTGCTGCAGATGATCCCTTCACTGCACCGCGATGCAGACGTGCGCGACTGGGTGGCCGATACCGCAGCGATCCTAGCGGCGACGCTAATCGCCCGGATAATTGCTCGCATGTTTCCTTTGTCGCAATAATGTTAGCCTGCTCTTTGCATAGTGCGTGCTTTCCGCTACCGGCCAAGGCGCCATGAACGCCGCAACAGACCTTGCCCAGCCGCTTTTGACCATCGATGACGTGCGTGCTGCCGCCGCCCGGATCGAGGGCGCGGTGGTGATGACGGCGATGGATTACAGCCGCACCTTGAGCGAGATCACCGGCGCGGAGATCTGGCTGAAGTTCGAAAACCTGCAGTTCACCGCTGCCTACAAGGAACGCGGCGCGCTGAACGCGATGCTGCTGCTGGGCGGAGAGAAGTGCAACCGCGGGGTGATCGCGGCTTCGGCGGGCAACCACGCGCAGGGGCTGTCGTACCACGGCACCCGGCTTGGCGTTCCGGTAACGATCGTCATGCCGCGCACCACCCCGACGGTTAAGGTCATGCAGACCGAGGTCCTCGGCGGCAAGGTGGTGCTGCACGGCGAAACCTTCGACGAGGCCTATGCCCACGCGCGCAGCCTTGAAGAAGAACTGGGCCTGACCTTCGTCCACCCGTTCGACGATCCGCACGTCGCCGCCGGACAGGGCACCGTGGCGCTCGAAATGCTCGAGCAGGTGCCCGATCTCGACATGCTGGTAATTCCCGTGGGCGGCGGCGGGCTTTCCTCGGGAATGGGCACCGCTGCGCGCGCGATCAAGCCGGATATCGGGCTGATCGGGGTCGAGGCGCAGCTGTTTCCGTCGATGTACAATTTCCTCAAGCACGAGGAACTGCCAAGCGGCGGGGATACCCTGGCGGAAGGTATCGCGGTCAAGGAACCCGGCCAGTTCACCAAGCAGGTCCTGCGCGGTCTGCTCGACGATATGGTGCTGGTCAGCGAGGGCGATCTGGAACGCGCGGTTTCGCTGCTGCTGCAGATCGAGAAGACGGTGGCCGAAGGCGCGGGTGCAGCGGGCCTTGCGGCGGTGCTGGCTTACCCGGAACTGTTCAAGGGCAAGAAGGTCGGCATTCCGATCACCGGCGGGAATATCGATACGCGCCTGCTCGCCAACGTGCTGCTGCGCGACCTTGCGCGCTCGGGCCGGCTGGCGCGGTTGCGGCTTACCCTGCAGGATCGTCCGGGCGCCCTGTTCAAGGTGATGCGCGAATTTGACCGGCACAACGTCAATATCATCGAGATCTACCACCAGCGCATCTTCACGCATCTTCCGGCGAAGGGCCTGATCACCGATATCGAGTGCGAAGCCCGCGACAAGGAGCAGCTCGACGGCCTTGTGCGGAGCCTGCACGCAGCCGGTTACGAGGTTAATTCGGTCGAGCTGGGATAACCGGCTGCGCACCCCTGTGCATATTTACGCTCCGTTTACCCTGTTTTGTGGTTAAAACTCTTTCAACAAGCCTTTCGCGCAGTCATATTGGCAGCCTGTTTCGCTGAAAGGACAAGGCTGCACCGTGACCGCTCCGATGCGTTTTCCGCGGTTTTTCGTGACCAGCCCGGCGCCGTGCCCCTATTTGCCGGGGCGCAGCGAGCGCAAGGTATTCACCGAGCTCAAGGGCCCGCACGCGGGTGAGCTTAACGATGCACTGGGGCGCATCGGCTTTCGCCGCAGCCAGACCGTATCCTATCGGCCCTCGTGCCTCGATTGCACTGCGTGCATTTCGGTGCGGGTGGTGGCGGAAGAATTCCGCCCCTCGGCAACACAGCGCCGCGACCTTAAGCGCAACGGTGACCTGGTCACCAGCATGTGCCGTCCGTGGTCCACCGCCGAACAGTTCGAGCTGTTGCAGCGTTACCTGGGTGAGCGTCATCCCGGCGGCGGCATGGCGACGATGGACGAAGTCGATTTCGCCGACATGGTCGAGCATACCCCGGTCGATACCTACGTGATCGAATACCGCGAACCGACTACCGACGGCACGCCGGGCAAATTGGTTGGCGCCTGCCTGACCGATCGCCAAGGCGATGGGTTGTCGATGGTCTACAGCTTTTACGATACTCAGGCTGAGGGCCGCACCGGCCTTGGCAACTACATCATCCTCGATCACATCCGCCGCGCCGCGCAGGAAGGGCTGCCCTACGTCTACCTCGGCTACTGGGTCGAAGGGTCGGTGCGGATGCAGTACAAGATCCGTTATCGCCCGCTGGAACGGCTGACCCGCGATGGCTGGGCCCCGTTCGGCAGCGAGCAGCAGGAACGGCTGATCGCAGGCGCCGCCGCGGTGCGCCGCGACAAGGCCCCGCCGCTCGACGGCAGCACCAAGGACGGTGCCCACGGCGGCCAGGGACAGTACAAGGTCTAACGCGAGAGCAGGAAGCTCCGTGCGGTCGCCAGCACGCGGTCGCGGCCGGCGGCGATATCGGCAGCGCTATTTTCAACGCGGATATGCGGTGTAATCCCGGCATCGGGGGGGCGGCCCGCAGGATAATAGCCGACCAGCGGCAGGTCGAATTCGATGCCGCTCTGCGGCAGGCGCACGAAGAAGAAGCAGCCACCGTTGATGCCGCGGCGGTTGCCGCCGGTCGCGCGCCCGACCAGCTTGCCGCCGCCGACGCTTCGCAGGTTGCTTGCGAACTGGAAGGTCGCCGAGCTGTTGACCGGCGAGGTCAGCACCCGGACCGGCACGCCGAGTTTCTTGCCCGCCGGCTCGATCCGCAGCGCTTCGTCCGACTTGGGCCGGAGAAAGAAGCCGTTGGCGAGCGGGGTCGCCGACGCGC
>JBJTMA010000152.1:0-15507 GCA_046063295.1 Novosphingobium sp. | reverse complement strand
GTTTTCGCATCTGGCGCTGGCCTTGGCCGTCACCGCGGTCTGGGGCACCAACTTCGTCGTGATCAAGGCCGCGCTGGCGCATCTTCCGCCGCTCACGCTGGCGCTGCTGCGCTTTGCCCTAGCCTTCTTCCCGCTCGCGCTGGTCCTGCCGCGCCCGCAGGTGCCGTGGCGCAACCTGGCAAGCTATGGCGTGCTGATCGGTGCGGGGCAGTTCGGGCTGCTTTTCACCGCGATGCGCGCCGATATCACCCCCGGCCTCGCCAGCCTGGTGGTGCAGGCGCAGGCCTTTTTCACGATCGGCCTTGCCGTGTGGCTGAGCGGAGAGCGGCCGGCACGGTACCAGATCGGCGCCCTGCTGCTCGCCAGCGCCGGTATTGCCCTGATCGCGATGCACACCGATGCGAGCGCAACCCCGCTGGGGCTTTTCCTGGTGCTCTGCGCGGCGGCGAGCTGGGCCGGTGGCAACATGGTCCAGCGCGCGGCGGGAAGCGTCAACATGCTCGCCTATGTCGTCTGGTCCAGCCTGTTCGCGGTGCCGCCGCTGCTGGTCTTCGCACTGGTGCTCGAAGGCAGGGAGGCGATGCAGGCCGGCATCGCCGCAGCCGACTGGAAGACCTGGGGCGCGGTGCTGTGGCAGTCAGTCGGCAACACAATGTTCGGATATGGGGCCTGGGGCTGGCTGCTGGCCCGGCACCCGGCCAGCAGTGTGGCGCCGCTTTCATTGCTCGTCCCGGTGTTTGGCCTTGCCGCATCGGCCATTGTCCTGGGCGAACCCCTGCAGCCCTGGAAGCTGGCCGCATTCGCGCTGGTCATGGCCGGGCTTGCGGTAGGCGTGCTGTGGCCGCGTTTGAGGAAGCTTGCATGACGATATCGATTCGCCCCGCCGTCCCGGCCGACCTGCCGCTGATCGGCCAGTTGATCCGCGATCTTGCGGTCTACGAGAAGCTTGAACACGAAGTCCGCTTCGATGGCGAAGTTCTCGGCGAAAAGCTGTTTGGCCCGCGTCCCTATGCCGAAGTGGTGATCGGTGAGATCGATGGGGCAGCGCAGGGCTTTGCCTTGTTCTTTCACAACTTCTCCACCTTCGAAGGCCGCCCGGGGATCTATCTCGAAGACTTGTACGTGCGCGAAGCCGCGCGCGGCAGCGGCCTTGGCAAGGCCTTGCTCAGCCATCTGGCGGCACTTGCGGTGGAGCGGGACTGCGCAAGGCTCGAATGGTCGGTGCTGGACTGGAACGAGCCCGCGATCGGGTTCTACAAAGCACTGGGTGCGCGCTTGATGGACGAGTGGACCGTGATGCGGGTCGATGGTGACGCGCTCGGCGCGCTTGGAGCAAGTGCACCGTCCGCCGCGCTGCAGCGCTGATCCGCCGATTTTGGGCTGGATTGCCGTTCAGCACTTGGTTATCCACAAGGGCTATGGTGGGGACCATGAATCGACGTGACCTGATTCTGGGTGGAATTGCCGGCGCAGCAGCGCTGGCACTCCCTTCGCGCGCCTTCGCGCAATCGGGTCCGCTTGCGGACGAATTCGACAAGACCTTCGGCGGCTTGGCGCCCGCCCCGGTCGAACCGGTCGTTCCCGCCCTGCCCACCGTCGTGCTGCCCAATCCCGCCTATGACCGCAAGGTGCTGAGCGTGGCCCAGCGCGAGGTTGAGCGGGCGGGCAGCCGCCTGTGGCGCAAGGACATCGTGGGGATTGCCGATTTCGCGCGCCCCTCCACCTTGCCGCGGCTCCATTTCGCCAACCTTGAAAACGGGACGGTTCGCTCGTTCCTGGTCGCGCATGGCCGCGGCTCGGATCCCGAACACAGCGGCTTCCTGCAGAATTTCTCGAACACGCCGGGAAGCGAAGCTACCTCGCGCGGGGCTTACCTCACCGCGGAATGGTACACCGGCAAATACGGCACCTCGATCCGCCTGGTCGGGATGGACGGCGATAACTCCGCCGCGCTCGAACGCGCGATCGTGATGCATCCCGCCGCTTACGCGACCGAGGAACATATCCTCAAATTCGGCAAGCTCGGCCGCAGCGAAGGCTGTTTCGCAATGAGCCCGGACCAGTTCAACGAAGCGCTGTGGCACCTTTCGGGCGGGCGCCTGCTTTACGCCGATCGTATCGGCGACGCTTGACCCGGCAAGCCGATCCTGCCCAGCTCCGCTCGCGCCGCGCCTTGCTGGTGATCGGTGCCATTGCGCTGATTGCCCTGGCCAGTCCCTGGCTGTGGCGTTCGTGGCACGAGGCGCACCTGACCGACGGCAAGGAACGCGCCTTCGCCAAAAGTTCCGCGCACGATTCGGTCAATCTTGCCATGTGCCTGCTGAAGCGCCGCCCCGGCGGATTGACGCTGGAAATTTCGAGCCAGAACCATTTCATCGATGAAACACGCGGGGTCGTGGTCGAGCTGAGCGCGAACGCGGATCACCGGCGCGAGGTCAGCGCCTGGGTGCCGAAGGGCAGCACACTCGAGGCGGGCGAAACCGCCCACCTCGATAGCTGCCTCAATTGATCGAACTTACAGCGGGTTATCCAGCTTGATCACCTTTTCGGTGGTCTTGCGCTGGCCGGTCCACGGCTCACGCGGCTTGGCGAACGAGGCGAGCACCGCGCCGTCGCGGCTGTAGAGGTCCGGGAACGTGCCCATCTTGCCATTGATGTCCGAAGCCATGGTGAAATACATGATGTAGACCGGGAAGGTCTTGGTCATCGGCACCCGGGTATACTTCCCCGAATTGACGATTTCGACCGCGTCCGCGGACTTCATCCCGGCGCCCAGGATTGCCATGGTAATGCCAAGCTCGGTCGCGCGCTCAGTGCGCACGCAGCCGTGGCTGAGCGCGCGGAAGCTCTGCGCGAACAGTCCGCGCGATGGCGTATCGTGGATGAAGATCGCATGCTCGTTGGGCATGTCGAGCTTGATCATGCCGAGCGAATTGGTCGGCCCCGGTTGCTGGACGACAGTGATGGTGCCGTCCTTGGCGCGGGTCACCTTGTAGCCCTGCTTGAGCGCGGATGCGGGATTGCCGATCAGCTTTGCGCCCAGCCCTTCGCCCTTCACGATCGACTGCGGCACGGTCCAGGTCGGGTTGAACACCACGCCTTGGACCACGGCGGTCAACTGCGGGGTAGCGGTCTTGCCTACCTTACCCACGATTGTGCGATACGAACGGATGATCGAGTTATCGACGGTCAGCCGCAGTTGGAACTCGGGCACGTTGGTGAGCAGGTAATACTTGCCCAGCTCACGCGGGAGCCAGCGCCAGCGGTCCATGTTGATGCGAATGAGATTGCGCTTGGCCTTCTCGCTGGTCGGGGTTGTAGCCAGCAGCCCCTTGAGCTCACCATAATCGGGCACGGTCGGAGCCAGGCCTTCGATCACGCCGGCAACGTCGTGCGATTGCAGCGCACGCTCCATCAGCGCAGACGTGGGGTTCGCATCGACATCGGTATCGACCGCGAACCACTGTATCCGCGCGTCGAAGCGCGTGCGTCCATCGCGCATGTCTTCGGCAAGCCAGGCGAAGGATTTGCTGGCCTGCGCATTGAGCGTGGCCGGATCGCCCGAAGCGATCGCCGCCTTGAGCTTCGCCGGCTGGTAATCGGCCGGGAACAATCCGTCGGCATCGATGCCTTCGATCACGCCCAGCAGCGCCTTCGCATCGCCCGCTGTCCATTGTACCACCGGCTCATCGACCGGCATCTGCGGTACGATCTTGGGCGCGGTGGTATCGGGCGCGATCGTCGGTGCGGTGGTGGGCGCCGGATTGGGTGCGGGACTAGGCGCGGTTCCCGGCAGGATGCTCTGCGGTGCAGCGGCGAGCGCCACTGCCGAGGTCATTCCCGCCGCCAGCACCAAGCCCTTGCCCAGCGAAATGCCGCCCCACTTGATCATCACAATACTTACTCCAGCCGTTCGCCCAAATCTCCCGGGTCCATGGGAGCTTGCGCCTGACCTTGGCATTAATGCCCGGATCCTGGCTGCGCTTCAAGCATTGCGGCGGGAAGGCACACGGGAAAAGCACATAAATTGCACATTCGCGCGCTGCTGCGGACGCACGAAAATCTCCGGCAGGCCGCGGGATTGGAGGGAGGGGCCTGCGGTCCTGCCGGAGTCAGTCAGGAAGTGTCACTTGGCGTGATGCTTCCTGGCATGGTGGTGATGGTGCTTCATCGCGTGGTGCCGAGGCACCATCGTATGATGGTCCCGCTGCATGCAGTGATCGGTAACCGCGGCCGAACAGGTGGGCAGGTTGGCTTCGCCGTCCTGCGCCAGTGCCGGGGCGGTAAAGGCGAGACCGCCGGCCAGGGCCAGCGCGAAAAGCGGGGATTTGCGCATGATCGGAAACTCCTCTGATGGATTTCACGATCGGGGTTTGCGCTGCGGCGACTAACGCCGCGCGGTCCGACAGATTAAAGATTGGTCATCCCGCGGCGGCGAGCAATCCGGTCCACGCAGGGCCGAGCAATGCATCGACTTCCGCGCGTGCCGACGGCGGCAGGGCCCGGTGCCGCGCGGCAAGCTCACGCAGGCACTTGACCTGGTATTTGAACGTCCCCTGCTCGTAAGGCAGCCCCATTGCCGTCATCCGGAACCGGCTTGCGCCGGCCTCCACAGCCGAGGCATTCGCGGCGAGGAACGGGACGTAGACTTCAGCCGAAATGCGCACCAGTTCGGAAACAACCGGGGCAAAGCCCGCCTCCCAATCACCCTCCACGCCGCTCATATCGTCGATGTGCGCGAGCCAGCGGTAGGTATAGGGATAATCGGCGCGCATCATCGCCTGCGGGGTGGGATCGGTGCCAAGCTGCGAAAGCTGGCCGTAGATTGCGAACTCGGCCAGGCTCGGCCGGGTGCCGAACAGGCTGTGGCGGTTCACCACATGTGCCTCAAGTGCATCCAGCACCGCGCGCGTGCTCGCCTCGATCAGCGGGAAGTTTTCCCGGGTGCAGCCGACCAGTGCCATCCGGCCCACCTGCCGTTCGCGGAAAGCGGCGGCGAAGCCCTGGCTCTTCTCCAGGCCTCCGCCCTTCAGGTTATCGAAAGCCAGCCAGCGGCTCATCTGTACCTGGTCGACCTCGTCGAGCCAGCGGTAGCCGAACATCGCCTTGGTCAGCCATTCATCGGCGAAATCCTCAAGCAGGTGTGCGACGAAGGCTTGCGCCGGATCCTCAGGAACGACCCGGCGATCGGCATGGCGTACCTCCAGATCGTAGATCAGCGGGGTCGAATCATTGTCGAAGAGCCCGTCCGGGTATTGCAGCACCGGGATCACCGGGGCGCGCACGTTGGCCAGCGCATCGCGCGCAGCGCCGCCGTCGATCCACAAGTGAGGCAGGCGCCGATAGCGCAAAAGTGCGCGCATCTTCATCGAATAGGGTGACCCCAGTGCGCCGTAGAGCTTGTACATCTTCGCGCTGCCCTTTTCCTTGTTATGGTGCCTGCGCCGCCTATATTCCCGCGCGGGGGCACAGTTCGGGAGATTTATTGTGTTGCCCAGCCTGCGAAGCGCCAGCCTTGCCGCCCTCATCCTCGCAGCGTCGCTGCCGGGCGCCGCGCATGCGGAAGAAAGCACCGCGGCCGTGCCCCCGCCCTATGCGCGTAGCGATGGCGACCGGGTGACGGTCGGATTCGGCCTTGGCGCCGCCCCGGATTACGAAGGATCGAACGACTACAAGCTCCAGCCCGGCGGGATCCTGCAGGGCAAGGTTGCCGGGGTCGAATTCCAGATGCGCGGCCTCAATCTGTACACCGATTTCGTGCCTGATCCGGTGGGCGGAAAGACCAGGGTGGTGCTGGGCCCGGTGGTTCAGCTGCGGCTCGACCGCACCGGCGATATCAAGGACCCGCGCGTTGCTGCGCTGGGCACCCGCAAGACCGCGGTCGAGCTTGGCCTGACCGCCGGCATCGGCAAGCGCGGCTTCCTGATCCCGCCGGCCAGTCTCAATTTCGACGTCACCTATCTTCATGACGTGGCGGGGGCGCATCGCAGCTATGTGATCACACCGTCGCTGTCGCTGTCTTCGCCCGTGTCGCAGCGCAGCTTCGCCCGCCTGGGGGTGAGCGCTGACTATGTTGGCAGGGGCTATGCCAAGACATATTTCGACGTGGCCCCGGGCGGGCCGCTGCCAGCCTATGCCACACGCGGCGCTGGGCTCAAAAGCGTGGGCACTTCGCTGCTCTACACCCATGACCTCGGGGGCAATCCGCGCAAGGGCTGGGGGCTGTTCGGCCTTGCCAACTACAAGCGCCTGCTCGGCCAGTTTGCGGAGAGTCCGATCGTGCGCGATGCCGGGAGCGCCGGCCAGGTCTTCGCGGTGACCGGGCTGTCGTACAGTTTCTAGAACCACGGGGTTTCCGGCAGGTCCTCGCTCACCTTGAGCGGGAAATCGGGGGAGCGCTTTTCGAGAAATGCGGCAACGCCCTCGTGAACGTCGCCGCGCTGCCCAAGCGCGATGTTAAGCGGCGCGTCGACCGCCAGCGCTCCTGCAGGCGTAGCTTCGCCAGAGAACTTCCACAGCATCCGCCGCGTGAGCGCGAGCGCAACCGGCGAGCAGTTCGCGGCTATTTCCAGCGCGAGTTCGCGGGCGCGGGTCTCGACCTGATCGGCGGGGACCAGCTCGCTGACCAGCCCCGCGGCCAGCGCTTCGGCGGCCGGGACCAGCGCTCCAGTCATGCACCATTTGAGCGCGGTTGACAGGCCGACCAGCTGCGGCAGGAACCACGCCGATCCGGCTTCGGGCACGAGTCCGCGGCGGGTGAACACGCAGCCGAACTTGGCGCTGTCGGCAGCGATGCGGATATCACAGGGCAGGGTAAGCGTGAGTCCGACCCCAGCCGCCGAACCGTTGAAGGCAACCAGCAGCGGCTTCTTGGAGCGCATCATCGCGCCGATGAAATCGCTGTCGCCGCGGTCTGCGCTGCGGCTGCCGAAGTTCTTAGCGCCCTCGCCGCTGGCGGTATCAAAAGCGCCCGCCCCCGCAGAGACATCGGCCCCGGCACAGAACACCCGGCCGGTCCCGGTCAGAACCACCAC
Organism: Novosphingobium sp.; assembly: GCA_046063295.1. Classification (GTDB taxonomy): domain Bacteria; phylum Pseudomonadota; class Alphaproteobacteria; order Sphingomonadales; family Sphingomonadaceae; genus Novosphingobium. The sequence goes on along the minus strand of JBJTMA010000152.1, from coordinate 8,473 downwards.
TCGAAGATCGTCATCCTCGTCCGCCATGCGGATCGCGCGGACCAGCTCGGCGCCCATTTCGGCGGTATAGGCATTGAGCACTTCGGGCCGGTTGAGCCGCACCCACAGAATCGGGCCTTCGGCCTCGACCAGCAGGGTGTTCCAGCTCACGCCGTTTCGATCCGCACCGGCACTGACGTGAAGCCGTGGAGGAACGGGCTGGCGAGCCGTGTCGGCGCGCCCTCAGGCACCAGTTTCCAGCCGCGCTGGACGATCTCGCCGATCAGCGTGGCGAGCTGGTCTTCGGCCAGTTTCGCGCCGACGCAGCGATGGATCCCGTGGCCGAAGCCCAGGTGCCGCCGCGCATTGGGCCGGGCGACATCGAATTTTTCGGCGTCGGGGAAGACTTTCTCGTCGCGGTTGGCGCTGATGTACCACATCACCACCTTCTCGCCCTTGCGGATCGTCTGCCCGCCCAGCTCGGTGTCCTCGAGCGCGGTGCGGCGCATGTGCGTGACAGGACTTTGCCAGCGGATGATTTCCTGCGCGGCGTTGGGGATCAGCGACGGGTCGGCGCGCAGCTTCTCGAGCTGGTCGGGATACCGGTCGAAGGCCTCGACCAGAGCCGACATCGAATTGCGCGTGGTGTCGTTGCCGCCGACGATCAGCAGCGCGATGTTGGCGATCCGCTCCATCGGCTCCATGTGGCCCATCGCCTCGGAATGGACCATGCGGCTGAGCAGGTCGTCGGTGGGCGGCTTGGCCCGGCGGTCTTCCAGTTCGCGGTCGAAGCGGGCCAGCATTTCGCCCATCTGCGCCAGGAACTCGGCGCGATAATCGTCGTTGAGGTTGTCCGCCGAAACCCCGCTCGCCCAGTCCGACCAGCGCTTGATGTCGCGCCATTCCGAAAATGGCATGTCGAACAGGATGCACAGCATGCCCAGCGTCTGCGGGATCGAGACCCGATCGACCCAATCGAAGGTCTCGCCGATCGGCAGGTCGTCGAGCAATTCCTTGGTGCGGGCCTTCACGGCGACGTCAAGCTTCATCATCTGGCTCGGCGAAAACGCCGGGGCGATAACCTTGCGCTGCGCGGTGTGGATCGGCTGGTCCTGGGCGATGAAGTTGGGAAAGCCTTCGCCGTTCACCGCTTCGGCGATCGTGATGTTGCCCATGTCCCAGCGGCTCGAAAACACATTGTGGCGCAGCTCGACCTCGGAAACGAGATCGTGAGTCACCGCCGACCAGTACGAGCCGAACGGGCTTTCCTCACGCCAGCTGAGCGGCGCATTCTCGCGCAGCCAGGAGAAGGGCTCGCGCCAGGTATCCTCGACATAGAGCGCGTCCTGGCTGACATCGACTGGGTTGAGCGGACGGTGTTCGAGTACGGTTGCCATGGTCATGCCTCCTCGAATTGCTTGGCGCCGACCGGCAGCTTGTTTCCTTTAGCTGCGGCGCGCCTGGCCCCGGCGGCGAGCTCCTTCTTCAGCGCGCGGACATAATGATCGAAGTCGAGCTGGATCGTGTGCCGCCGCGCCTTGTAATACTGGCCGGTGTAATAGTCTTCGTCGGCCTTGATCACCCGTTCCATTTCGGCGGCGTCGGGCGGGAGGTACTGGCCCGCGAGGTAAGCCCCGACCAGCTTCGATTGCTGCTCGGCAAAGTTGACCAGCGTGGGCAGCGGCTGGGCGAGGCCCATGTAGAACAGGTCGGGCACGCCCGGTTTCATGATCCGCTTGTACAGCGGCGGGGGTCGGTTGTCGGCGTCGGCGAGGAAAGCCGGGTCCTTGAAGAACGGGAACTTGATATCGTACCCGGTCGCCCAGACGATGACGTCGATCTGCTCGCGCGACCCGTCGGTGAACACCACGCCGTCGCCGTCCAGCCGCTCGATCCCCGGCTTCATCGCGATGTCGCCCGATCCGGCGCGGACCAGGAACTCGCCCGAGACGGTGCCGTGGCTCTCGAACGGGCCGATCGTGGGCTCGGGCAGGCCGTAGTCGCTCATCCTGCCGACCAACCCCTTGATCATCCGCGCACCGAGCCACTGGCGCACCGCCTTGGGCATCCACGCCGGCGCGGGATTCTTGTCAATCGGCTGGCCTTTGTAGTACTTCGGGAAAATCCACACCCCGTGCCGCGCCGAGACGAACAGGCGGCTGGCGATCGGGCGCTGCGACAGCTCGCTCGCCACGTCCATCGCGCTGTTTCCGAGGCCCACCACCAGCACGCGCTTGCCGACGCAGTTCACCGGCTCGAACGGGCTGCGGTAGTGGTGGCTGTGGAGTTGTGCGCCGCTGAACTCGCCGGGATATTCGGGAATGCGCGCCGCCCAATGGTGCCCGTTGGCAACGCACAGCGCATCGTAGTGCCGGGTCTCGCCGGTCGACAGCGTCACTGCCCAGCCGCCTTCGGCCTTGCGCTCTGCATTCTCGACCCGGGTGTTGAAGGTGATGTGTTCCCGCAGCCCGAAGTGATCGACGTAGTCGTGGAAATACTGCAGCAGCTGCGCATGGTGCGGATAGTCGGGCCAGTCGGCGGGCACCGGATAGTCCTCGAACGCCAGCCGCCACTTCGACGTGTCGATGTGCAGGCTCTGGTAGCACGATGAGAGGCCGTTCGGGTTGTTGTAGTACCAGTTGCCGCCGATGTTGTCCGATGCTTCGAACACGTCGAACGCGATGCCGTAATCCTTGAGCCGCTTGGCGGTGGTGAAACCACTGCATCCCGCACCGATGATGCAGACTTTCGGCAGTGCCATTCCGATCTCTCCCTTGCCGCCCTGTGCAGGCTTCGAGAGAGTATGTTTAATCGAACGATTAATGTCTAGGGGCGGCGCAAATTTGATCTGGCGCAAGGTGGACCCGAACGCAGCGCGCTATCACGCTGGCGGGAGACTGTTTCGACACGAGGGGATTGGCATGGAAGGCTCAATTGACGGAACCGCGTGGTCGGCGCTGCTGCTGGGATTGCTGGCGCTGTTTGCAGGGCTTGGAGCCTGGCGCCAGCCGGGGCTGTGGGACCGGATGATCAAGGAGATCGATGGTTCGCCCGCATTGCAGCTGGTTTGCGGCATGGTCGAACTGCTCACCGGGGCGGTGATCTACCTCGCCAACCCGTGGCTGCCCGACGACATCCTGACCTGCGTGATGAAGACCATCGGCGGCTTCATGATGATCGAGGCGCTGGCGATCACCGCCTTCTGCGACATCTATGTCCACATGTGGCTTCGGAACCTCGGCCACCTCGACCGGCGCTGGGCCGCGGTGACGATGGTCTGGGGCCTGGCCTTGGCAGTGCCGGCGATGCTGCGCTTCAGCTAGACCTCGCGCATCATTCCCGAGGCATAGGGCGCGACCAGCGCCTCGGCGCGGTTCCACTCGCCGCGCAGCCAGATGCGCCAGGCATCGCCGGCGGGCAGGATCACCGGCATGGCGAAAATGCCCCGCTCGCGCAGGAAGGCGTTGGGTTCGCAGGCAAGCAGCGCGAAGCTCGGCACCTCGCTGTCCTTCCACACCCCCGCGAAGGCAAACAGCAGCTGGTCGCTGGGGGCGAGCCAGTGCTGGCGGCGCTTGCCATTCGCGGGGTCCTTCGCGCCCCATTCCATGAAGGCGCTGGCCGGAACTAGGCAGCGGAACTCGCTGTTGCGGAGGTTGCCGATCCAGAACGGGCTTTTGGTGTTGCGCACCGAAAGCACGCCTTGCCGCACATCGACCGGCGGCCCCGGAGGGGGGACCCCCCACAGCCGGGGGATCATGCGCAGCGGCTGGTCCGCGCGCCCCGGCCCGGCAATAGCATCGCGCCCGGCGGTGAGCACCGGGGCGAAGCTGCCCGGGGCCACGTGCCCGCCGTTCCAGGGGTCCGCTCCAGCCGTAGCGCCGAACTGCGCGGCGACGTCGGCAGCGTTGGCGTCGAGGCGATAGAGCACGGTCATCCGTGCGGGTGTGGCTCAGATCGCGTCGAGCGGCAACTTGAGGTAGCGATGCCCGCCCGCACTCGGCGGAGGTAGCGCCCCGGCGCGGATGTTGACCTGAAGCGAGGGCAGGATCAGCTGCGGCGCCTCCAGCGTGGCATCGCGCGCTTGGCGCATCGCCACGAATTCGGCTTCGTTTACGCCGTCGTGGACATGAACATTGGCGCGGCTTTGCTCGGCCACCGTGCTTTCCCAGGCGAACTGGCTGCGGCCCGCAGGCAGATAGTCGTGCCCGACGAACACGCGGGTTGCTGGCGGAAGTGCGAGCAATTTGCGGATCGAGGCGTAGAGCGTCGCGGCGCTGCCGCCGGGGAAGTCGCAACGCGCGGTGCCGTAGTCGGGCATGAACAGCGTATCGCCGACGAACACCGCATCGCCGATCAGGTAGCTGACGCAGGCCGGGGTGTGGCCGGGGGTGTGCAAAACGCGGATCTCGATCTCGCCGAGCGGCAGGCGGTCGTCCTCGCCGACCAGGCGATCGAACTGGCTGCCGTCCGGTGCGACGTCGTCAATCTCGAACAGGCGGGTGAAGATATCCTGCACCGCCGCGATATTCCGCCCGATTGCGACAGGAGCCTTGGTTTGCTCGCGCAAGTAGTGCGCCGCGGAGAGATGGTCGGCATGCGCGTGAGTCTCCAGGATCCACGCAAGCTTGAGGTCGTGTTCGGCAAGGTGTGCAAGCAGTCGATCGGCCGATCGCCGCGCAGTGCGCCCGTTGTGCGGGGTAAAGTCCAGCACTGGATCGATAATTGCGGCCTGCCGGCTCGCCGGGTCTGAGACCACATAGCTGACCGTGTGGGTGGCAGAATCGAAAAAGGCGGCAACTTGCGGCGTGGCACTCATGGCATGTCTCCTTGGGACTCGCATATAAGCACTTGCTAAATTAGAATCAATGCATATAAAGAACCCATGTTTGACCTGACTCGTTTCGATCCTGCCCTGTTCGCCGAAAGCGCCGGCCGCGCCGCCGCCCTGCTGCGCCAGCTCGGCAATGAAAAGCGCCTGATGATCCTGTGCCAGCTTGCCGATGGCGAACGCTCGGTCGGCCAGCTTCAGGTGCCGCTCGGCCTTTCGCAATCGGCGCTGTCGCAGCATCTCGCGGTGCTTCGCGAGAACGGCATCGTCGCCACCCGGCGTGAGGCGCAGACGATCCATTACCGCATCGCCGATCACGCCGCACTGCAGCTGATCCAGACCCTGGCCGAGCTGTTCTGCCCGCCCGAAATGAGGAACCCGTGATGTCCGCTACGCTCACCCCGCTCAGCCCTGCCGAAGTCAATGCGCGCCTTGCCAATGGGCAGGCGGTGCTGGTCGACATCCGCGAGGCGGACGAATTTGCCCGTTCCCACATCGCCGGTTCGCAGTCCCACCCGCTGTCGCGCTGGGAGCAGTCGCACCTGACCCTGCACCCCGATGCCGACGTAGTCTTCACTTGCCGCTCGGGTGCTCGCACCGGGGGCGCTTGCGACCGGCTCGCCGCGCGCGTAAGCGGTGCGGCCTTCGTGCTCGACGGGGGGATTGACGCCTGGTCGCGCGCCGGGCTGCCGCTTGAGCTGAATCGCAAAGCGCCGCTCGAGATCATGCGCCAGGTCCAGATTGCCGCCGGATCGCTGGTGCTGCTCGGAGTCATCCTCGGCTTCACCTTGTCATCCGCTTGGTTCGGCCTTTCCGCCTTCGTCGGTGCGGGTCTGACCTTTGCCGGGATCAGCGGTTTTTGCGGCATGGCGCGGCTGTTGATGCTCGCGCCGTGGAACCGCGCCCGCGCGGCTTAAGCGGTGGATCCTCTCAACCTGCTGCTTGCCGCGGTGGGCGGCGCGCTGGTCGGCTTCCTGCTGACCCTGTTCGGCGGGGGCGGATCGGTGCTCGCAACGCCGTGGCTGGTCTATGTGGTCGGGGTGGCCGATGCGCATGTGGCGATCGGCACGTCGGCGGCGGCGGTCGCGGTCAATGCGCTGACCGGGCTTGCTGCGCAGGCGCGCGCCGGGCGGGTCAAGTGGCCCTGCGCAACCGTCTTTGCTGCGGCCGGACTGAGCGGAGCCCTGCTCGGTGCGCATTTTGCGCAGCAGGTTTCAGGTGCCGCTTTACTCAAATGGTTCGCCGTGGCGATGATCGCGATAGCGCTGTCGATGCTGATCCCGCGCAAGAGCGAGGGCGACCCCGCGGTGCGCATCAACTGGCCGATCGTGCTACGGCTCGCCCCGATCGGGTTCGCCGCGGGTCTTGCCGCCGGGTTCTTCGGGATCGGCGGCGGCTTCCTGATTGCCCCCGGCCTGATGGCCGCGACTGGCATGACCCTGGCCAATGCGGGGGCAAGCAGCCTCGTTTCGGTGGCGCTGTTCGGCAGTGCGACCAGCGCCAGCTATGCCCTCGCAGGCAGGGTCGCCTGGCCATTGTTCGCCGCGCTGGTGCTCGGCGGCGGCCTTGGTACGCTGGCCGCCTTGCCGCTGGCGAAACGGCTCGAAGGGCGCGCCGCACTCGCCCGCAAGGTGTTCGCCGCACTGGTGATCGCGGTGGCGATTTACATCCTGCTCAAGTGAGCCTGCGTGCTCCCGGTCCCTTGACGAACCGGCCAGGCGTTGCCCCGGTGTGATCGCCGCCACGGATCGCGGCCTTGCCGTTGACGACCACTGCCGAGACCCCGGTGGCATACTGGTGGGGCTTCGCGAAAGTGGCATGGTCCTGGATGCTGGCGGGATCGAACACCACAACGTCGGCCATATACCCCGCAGCGAGCCGCCCTCGCCCGCTGATCCCCAGCTGCTGCACCGGGAGCGAGGTCAGGCGGCGGATCCCCTCGGCGAGCGGCATGACCTTCTGGTCGCGCACATAGCGCCCCAGGAACCGCGCGAATGTGCCGTAGGCGCGTGGGTGAGTGCTGCGCTCAAGGAACTTGCCCTCGGGCGCCATGCTCGCTGCGTCGCTGCCCAGCATTGTCCACTTCCATGCAAGGTTGGCCTTTAGATTGTCTTCGTTCATCGTGAAGTAGGCGGTGTCGACCCGGCTGCCGTCCTCGATCACGAGGTCGATCATCGTGTCTTCGGGGCTGGTCCCGCGCATCTTCGATACTTCGGCCAGTGTCTTCCCGCTGAGTGGTTTGAGCTTCGGGTTGTCGAAGCCCAGCAGCAGCACGTTCTCGGGCGTGCCGGCATTGCGGGCGGTGTTGTCCCAGCCGACTGGATCGGCCCGCATCTCGCCTATCACGCGGGCGCGGGTCGCCGGGTCCCTCAGCCGCTCGATCCACTTGTCGCGCCCGCCTTGCTGGACCCACAACGGCATCGAGGCATCAAGTCCGGTCGCGGCGGCAGTGTAGGTATAGCAGTCGGCCGAAACGTCGATGCCCTCGCGCCGCGCGGCATCGAACATCGCCAGCACCTTTGGACCCTTATCCCAGTTTCGTTTGCCCGAGGCTTTCAGGTGGTAAGCCTGCACCCGCGCCCCGGTACGGCGGCCGATCGTCAGCAGTTCCTGCGCCGCTTCGATCAGCTGGTCGCTCTCGCCACGCATATGGCTGATGTAGCTGCCGCCGAACTCCTTGGCGGCGGCAGTCAGCGCGATGAGCTCTTCGGTATTGGCGAAGTTGTCGGGCGCGTAGATCAGCGAGGAACCGATCCCCATCGCCCCGCTGCGCATCTCGGCGCGGACCAGGTCCTGCATCCGGCGCAGCTGCTCGGGCGTGGCGCGCACGTCGTCATAGCCGACCTCGTGGATCCGCAAGGTCCCCGCGCCGACGAACGAGGCGACGTTGCAGCTTACGCCTTTGTGCTCAAGGAAGCCGAGGTACTCGGCCAGCGAGGTCCAGCTCACGGGATAATGAATGTCACCCTGTTCCTTGACCGCGCGCGCCTTCATCTCGGCACTCAGCGGGCCCATAGAGGTGCCTTCGCCCATCACCTCCAGCGTCACCCCTTGGCGCAGCTCGCCCTGCGAGCGGCCGTCCTCGATCAGGCTTTCGGTCGACCAGCTGAGCATGTTGACGAAGCCTGGCGCAACCGCCTGACCACGCGCGTCGATCTCCAGCTTTCCGCGCGCCATTCTCAGGTTGCCGATTGCCGCGATCCGGTCGCCGACGATGCCCAGATCGGCCTCGCGTCCCGGGTTGCCGAGCCCATCGAATACAGTGCCGCCCCGTACGATTATTTCGTAATTCCCGGACTTTCGCGCCCAGGCAGCGGCAGGAGTGAGCGAAGAGGCGGCGATGCCGGCGAGAACGGCGCGGCGCGAGGCGATGATGCTCATCGCTGGACTATCCGCCCGGCCGAACCTATTGTCCAGCCATCCCCGGGGAGTCATGTGACTGAGAGGCAGGTGTAACGCCCTGCGACCCGTCGAACCTGAACCCGTTAGCACGGGCGGAGGGAGTGGCCGGTCTTCCTGCCAGCACTCCCGTTCCGCCCACTGGAGCGCATATGGCCGACATCAATTCCAAGCTCGAGATAGGCGTGACCACCGGCCCGATCCGGGGATCACGCAAGGTCTACATCGGCCCACTCAAGGTGGCGATGCGCGCGATCGATCTGGAAC
>JBJTMA010000019.1:0-3616 GCA_046063295.1 Novosphingobium sp. | reverse complement strand
CTGTCACCGACAGTACATGCTCTTCGCCGAGCGGCAGCCGCGGCGCATCCCCGCCGCTCTGTTCGACCACCTGTTTCGCCTTGCGATAGGCCTCGATCCGTTTGACGATCGCGCCGATCCGCTCGCCGCGATTGGCACCGTCCTGGCTTCCCTGAGTCTCGGCCTCGGGAGCGATGACGGTTTCGGGTTGCGGCGGGGGAGAGGCAGGCACCGGGCTCACGTCGCCGTGAACCTCAGGCCCGGCAGACGCGCTGGCTGCGGCAGGCAGGCCGCGGCCGCGCACGCCGATCCGGTCGAGCAGGCCGCGCAGCGCCGGCGACAGATCCTTGCGCTGGTGCAGCGCCTGAAGCGCGTCGCCCGAGAGGGCCGGGATCAGGTCGAGCCACTCTTCCTCGCCCAGTTCGGCGCGCTGCACCGCTTCGGCTGCCCGGCGCGCATCGGAACTCGCGAGGGCGGCAACCAGCCGCGGATTTCTGAGGCGCAGGGCCGGATCGCGCAGCAAAGCCGCACCTTCGGTCGGCGAGATCTGGCGGTTGAGTTCGCCCAGCCTGACATAGGCGGCGTCGATCTGGGGGCTGTGGCGGCTGCTCGGGTATGTGCCGAGCAGGTCGATCAGCTGACGGAGCTGGATACGCCGCACAGGCTCGGAATCCGCGCGCATGCGCAGCACCGTGGCCAGGCGATCGTCATATTGCATCCGCGTTTTCTACCCCTGTGCAAGGCGCGCACGCGAGGTGCGTATCAGACTTGTCCCCAGCCGGGGCGGGCAGCGATTGGTGCGTTGCAAAGCGGGACAGTTGCGGCCATAAACAATAATATTATCGCATCGCGACGCAGACTGTGGTGAAAGTTGCCCGATCGCGCGGCAATGCGTCTGCGCGGCGCAAGCAAGGGGTGGGTGGCATGGCAAATCTCGATTCGATCGACCGGCGCCTCCTCGCCGAATTGCAGGACGAAGGGCGCGTCACCAACGTCGAATTGGCCCAGCGCGTCGGGCTGACCGCGCCGCCGTGCCTGCGCCGGGTCCGCGCGCTGGAGGAATCAGGCGTGATCCGCGGCTATCACGCCGATCTGGATGCTTCCAAACTGGGCTTTGCGATCACCGTCTTCGCGATGGTCAGCCTCAAGAGCCAGGCCGAGGATTCGCTCCGCGAGTTCGAATGGGCGATGCGCGATCTGCCCGAAGTGCGCGAATGCCACATGCTCAACGGCGAGATCGATTTCATCCTCAAGATCGTCAGCAAGGACCTGCAGAGCTTTCAGGAGTTTCTGACGTCAAAGCTGACGCCGGCACCGAATGTGGCGAGTGTGAAGACGAGTCTGACGATCCGGACCGCGAAGCAGATGCCCGGGGTGCCGTTGGAGTAATTCCCCCTCCGTCAGTCGCTGCGCGACTGCCACCTCCCCCGTTGTGCTTCGCAAAACGGGAGAGGATCGCGGAAGAGTTAGATCCTCTCCTTTTTTGCGAAGCACAAAAGGGGAGGTGGCGCGCGCGAAGCGCGTGACGGAGGGGCCTTCAACGCTTGCAATAGCGCACTATCGCCTCGGCAATGTCCTCTGGCGATTTCAGAACATCGGTTGCGGGAATGCGCACGATCTCAATCCCTTGATCTTCCAACCAGGCATCGCGAGCCGCGTCACGCTCAGGCCGGTCGCCCATATCGTGGGCTATCCCGTCAATCTCGAAGCCGATCCGGACTTTGGCGCAGTAGAAATCGAGAACGTATTTGCCGATCCCCTCCTGGCGGCGGAAGTGAACGCCGTCTGGCGACTTGCGGAGCAAATTCCATAGCAGCACCTCGGGGAGCGACATGTCCTGGCGTTGCTGGCGCGCTTTGGGGACGTCACTGCTGCGGCGCTTGCGTGGCAATTTCCCCCTCCGTCAGCACTTCGCGCTGCCACCTCCCCCGTTGTGCTTCGCAAAACGGGAGAGGAACTTTGTGGTCAGGTGCTTCGCCCCGCCAGCCACTCCTCCAGCCACTTGATCGTATAATCACCGTGGATGAAGTCCGGCTCGTTCATCAGCGCCTGATGCAGCGGGATTGAAGTCTTGACGCCTGAAATCACCATTTCTTCCAGCGCGCGCTTCAGGCGCATGATGCAGCCTTCGCGGGTGCGTCCCTTGACGATCAGCTTGGCGATCATGGAATCGTAGTACGGCGGGATCTTGTATCCGGCGTAGAGGCCTGAATCGACGCGGACATTCATCCCGCCGGCGGGGTGGTAATTGCTCACCAGTCCGGGCGAGGGGGCGAAGGTCCAGGGGTCTTCGGCGTTGATCCGGCATTCGATCGAATGTCCGTTGAACTCGATATCTTCCTGTTTGACCGAAAGCGGCTTGCCATCGGCCACGCGGATCTGTTCGCGGACCAGATCGACCCCGGTGATCGCTTCGGTGACCGGGTGTTCCACCTGCAGGCGGGTGTTCATTTCGATGAAATAGAACTCACCGTTTTCCCACAGAAACTCGATCGTGCCGGCGCCGCGATAGGCCATGTCGGCCATGGCCTGGGCAACAATCCCGCCCATCCGCTCACGCTCTTCCGGGCTGATGACCGGGGAGGGGGCTTCTTCCAGCACCTTCTGGTGGCGGCGCTGGAGCGAGCAATCACGCTCGCCCAGGTGGATCGCTTCACCGTTGCCGTCGCCGAACACCTGGAATTCGATGTGGCGCGGATTGCCGAGGTACTTCTCGATATAGACGGTATCGTCGCCAAACGCGGCCTTGGCCTCGGTTCCGGCCTGGGCGATCAACGTTTCCAGCTCGTCCGGGCCGTTGCAGACCTTCATGCCGCGTCCGCCGCCGCCCGAAGCGGCCTTGATGATCACCGGATAGCCCGCCGCTTCGGCAATCGCCTTGGCTTCGGTGATATCGCTGACCGCGCCGTCCGATCCCGGAACCAGAGGCAGACCCAGCGCGCCTGCGGTGCGCTTGGCCTCGATCTTGTCACCCATGGTGCGGATGTGCTCGGGCTTGGGCCCGATCCAGGTGATGCCGTGGCTTTCGACGATCTCGGCGAACTGGGCATTCTCGGATAGAAAGCCGTAACCGGGGTGGATCGCGTCGGCGTGGGTGATTTCGGCGGCGGAAATGATCGCCGCGACATTGAGGTAGCTGTCCTTGGCCTGCGGCGGGCCGATGCAGACTGCATGGTCGGCCAGCCGGACGTGCATGGCGTCGGCATCGGCGGTGGAGTGAACCGCCACCGTCTCGATCCCCATTTCATGAGCAGCGCGGTGAATGCGCAGCGCGATCTCGCCGCGGTTGGCGATCAGGATCCGGGAAATGCCCATGGTTTATCCGGCCTCAGGCAATCACGACCAGCGGCTGGTCATATTCGACCGGCTGCGCGTTCTCGACCAGGATGGCGGTGACCGTGCCCGAGGTGGGGGCGATGATCGGATTCATGACCTTCATCGCTTCGATGATGAGAAGCGTCTCGCCTTACTTGACCGTCTTTCCGACCGAAATGAAGTTGGGCGAGCCCGGCTCCGCTGCGAGGTAGCAGGTGCCGACCATGGGCGACTTCACGGCGTCGGAATGCGTTGCTGCCGGTGCGGCGGCGGGCGCTGCGGCGGCTGGCGCTGCAACATGGGCGGGCGCTGGCGCTGCCAG
>JBJTMA010000151.1:0-7425 GCA_046063295.1 Novosphingobium sp. | reverse complement strand
TCCCGAGCCGCGCGGCTTCCGGCCCAAGCAGAAATTCCGCACGGTGTGGATTTCGGACATCCACCTCGGCACGCGCGGCTGCAATGCCGAGCTGCTGCTCGATTTCCTGCGCGGGATGGAATGCTGGACGCTTGACCGCGTGGGGGACATTCTCGACGGCTGGCGGTTGCGTAAGGGTTGGTACTGGCCTGACGCCCATAACGAAGTCGTGCGCCGCGTGCTCAAGCTCGCGCATCGCGGGACGCGGGTGGTGCTGATCGCCGGCAACCATGACGAAATGCTCAGGCCCTATGCCGGCTTTACGTTCGGCGGGGTCGAAGTTGCTCTCGAGGCGATCCACCAGACTGCCGATGGCCGCAGGCTGCTCGTCACTCACGGCGATGCCTTCGACGTGGTGGTGCTGTACCACCGCTGGCTCGCCTTCCTGGGCGACCAGGCCTACAACCTGCTGCTGCAGGCCAACGTGGTGCTCAACGCGGTGCGCCGCTGGCTCAAGCTGCCGTACTGGTCACTTTCGTCCTACCTCAAGAAGCGGGTCAAGAACGCGGTCGCTTTCGTGGGCGAGTTCGAGGAGGCGGTTGCCCGCGCCGCGGCCGAGCGCGAGGTCGACGGGGTGGTCTGCGGTCATATCCACTGCGCCGAGATCCGCCAGATCGGCGCGATCACCTATTACAACGACGGCGATTGGGTCGAAAGCTGCACTGCCCTGGTCGAGGATGCCAGCGGCGCCCTGCGGCTGCTCGATTGGGCCGAGGAACACCGCCAGGCAGCGGCCCAGCGCCCCGCGATACCGCTGCCCGCGGAGAACGAACCGGAAAGGGAATACGCATGAGGATCGCGATCTGCACCGACGCATGGCATCCCCAGGTCAACGGCGTGGTCCGCTCGATTTCGACCACGGTGACCAGGCTGGTCGAACGCGGGCATGAAGTGGAGCTCGTCACCCCCGGACAGTTCCGTACCATGCCGATGCCGGGCTACGGTGAGATCCGCCTGGCGCTGGTGCCGCGCTTCGGGACCAGGCGCTCGCTCTCCGATTTCGCACCGGACATCGTGCACATCGCCACCGAAGGACCGATCGGGTGGAGCGCGCGGAGCTGGTGCCTGGCCCGCGGGGAGCCCTTCACTACCGCATTTCACACCCGCTTCCCGGATTATGCCGCGGTTCGCACCGGGTTGAGCGCGGAGCGGTTCTGGCCGCTGATGCGGCGCTTTCATGCCCCGTCGCGCGCGGTACTGGTCTCCACCCCGACGCTCGGCCGTGAGCTGGACAGCCGCGGCATGCCCCACTGGAAGCTGTGGAGCCGTGGCATCGACCGCGACCTGTTCCGTCCGGGCCATGGGCCGCTGCCCCAGCTTCTCGCCTTTCCCGGACCGGTCCTGCTCTACGTCGGCCGGGTCGCGCTGGAAAAAGGCCTCCCCCGGTTCCTCGATGCGCAGGTTCCCGGCCACAAGGTAGTCGTGGGCGATGGCCCCGAACTCGACGCGCTGCGCCGGCGCTACCCCGAAGTCACCTTCCTCGGCGCGCTCGGCGGCGAAGAATTGGCACGCGCTTACTGTTCCGCCGATGTCTTCGTCTTTCCAAGCAGCACCGACACGTTCGGGCTGGTGCTGATCGAGGCGCTCGCCTGCGGGTTGCCGGTTGCGGCGCTGCCGGTACCCGGTCCGCTCGACATCATCGGGCCCCGCGGCCGCGGTCCGGAAGACAATCTCCCGGCGACGATCGGTGCGCTCGATGACGATCTGGCGGTCGCGATCCACAAGGCGCTGCGGATGGATGGCCTCGCCGCAGCGGTGGTCGGCGCCAGCTACAGCTGGGATCGTGCCACAGACCAATTCCTCGCCGCGCTGAGCGAAGCTGCCGGAGCTGCGGGCGAAGACTGCCTGTCCGCCCGTGCCAATGACATCGGCAACGCGGTCCCGGAGCTTGCCAGGTAGCACCCCGCGCCCGCGCATCACCCCACAACAAAAGGGCGCCCGATCATCCGATCGGGCGCCCTCTCGCTAACCAGGTTCGGTCTTAGAAGCGGAAGCCCGCACGAAGCCCGAAGCCGGTGGTGTCACCCACATTGGCCCATGCGCTCAGGAGCGGGCCGCCGTTGTTCCCGCCGCCGATACCGGCTTCGATCCGCGCCCAGGTGCCCTTGTTGGCGCCGTCGAGAGTCGAAGCGAAGGTGCCGCTCTGCAGCAGGTAGCTGTTGTTGTCGCGGAACTCGTGGAACCCGCGGACTTCGATGAAGGGCGCGATCGCGCCCGAGAACGTCGCCCTTACGTGGGCCTGGCCACGCTCGCTGGTCAGTTCGTCGCGTGCGAAGGCGATGTTGCCGAAGTTGAAAGCATCGAAGTCCGAATGAACGTAAGCGAAGCCCACGCCGATATCGAAGTTGATGTTGTTCATCCCGCCGGTGCGCAGACCGACTTCACCTTCGATACCATCGGTGCGCGAATGGGGGTTGGCAAAGCCGTTCCCGATCGCCCCGTTGGTGTACATCGTGCGCAGTTCGTCACGCTTGACGAGCACGCCGGCGTAGAGACCGCTGGTCATGCCGAACTGGGCATAGGCACCATAGTTATGCCCTTCGGTGCGGATCAGCGCGGCGTTGGGGGTGGTACCATTGGCGCGTTCATAGCCGCCGGTGATGCCGATGACGAAGTTCGAGGTGCCGAAGTCCAGCCCCCCCTGCGCGCCGCGGATGTCGGTCCGGATGCGGTCGCTGACAGTGAAGTTGGAACCGAAAGCGGACGTGGTGCGGTTTTCATCTCCAGAGGTCTGGCGTTCGCCGTAAAGCTGCGCCCAGATCCCCAGCGGGTGGCTGCGTTCCTGGCCGTAGCTGATCCGGCGGGCGGTGGCGTAAGAGCTGTAGGCGTCTGCCGAGCTGTACCACAGGTCGCGAAGCTGGCGCCCGACGAAGACGGTATCGTAGATCCGGCTATCGGCAGTCGAGACCAGATAGGCGTCGCCGCCGCGCACCTGGACCGCGTAGTTGATCAGCCCCTGGTTGACGTTTCCGCCCAGCACGAACTGACCGGCGGTCAGGTTGTTGAGCGTGGAGTCAACGATCAGCGGGCCAGTCAGGTCAATCACCGGGTTGACGAAATTCGCCAGCACGGTGGTGGTCCCGGTGGTGGTCCCGCCGATAACCAGCTTGTCGGCCAGATTGACGGTGCCGTTGCCGACCACGTCAATGCCTAGCGCGGCATTGCCCGAGGCCACATAGTTGGTGCCGGTCAGGGTCAGCGAATTGGTCGCCGTACCATTGCGCATGTCGATCAGGCCCGAGTTATTGAATGTCTCGAGGCCGAGGATCGAATGATTGCCGGCAAATGCGGTGAGCGTGCCCGAGTTGTTGAGCACGTCGGTCCCGGCAAGGAAGTCCAGCGTCACCGGCAGGGCAAAGGTGCCCTGGTTGTTGAAGGTGTCATTGCCGGTCGTGAAGGCCAGCGGCCCGCTGATCGCGCCCGCCGACCCCAGCGTCAGGGTGAACGGACTGCCGGCGAGAACCGTGTAGGGGGTCGTGCCGCCCGTGTTGGACAGCGTGCCGTTGACGATCAGCGTGTTGCCGGCGGTGCCCGCAAGGTTGACGCCCTGCACGCCGGTGACGGTGTTGCCCGCGCCGATCGTGACGAGCGCAGTGCCCGTGGTGGTGGCGGTGATGCCGGTTCCGGTCGTCGAGGTGACATTGCCGGTGGTGTTGACCGCAACGTTGGCGCCGCCGGTCGAGCTTGCCACGACCGCGTTGCCGTTCGCCGTAACCGTACCGGTGTTCACGGTGACCAGTCCGGTCGCCGCGGGAGCCGAGGAGGTAACCACGATGCCGCGCGATCCGGCGCCGGTTGCCGTGGTGGTACCGCCGGTAAAGGTGGTCGTCCCGGCTGTATTGGAGAGCTGCACCCCATCGCTTGCCGCGCCGGTCGTGCTGACCGTGCCGCAGGTGGTGGTGGTAGTGCCGTTGGCAGCGATCACCACAGCCGGGCTATTGGCACCGGTGGTGGAAACATTGCCGCAGCTCACCGCCGCGGTCGTCACGCCGCTGATGAAGATGCCGGCAGAACCCGGACCGGTGGTCGTGATCGATCCGGTGTTGGCGAAGATCAAAGGTCCGGTCCCGGAGATCGAAACCGCTGTTCCCGAATTGGTCGTAGCCGCACCGGCAACGGTGGCGTTGATCGCCCCCGCTCCGCCCGCGATACGCAGCGCAGTCGCACCGTTAGCGGTCTGCTTTCCGCCGGTGAACGTGATCGGACCGGTGCTGTTGATCACCGTTCCGGTTGCGCCCAGTTCGGTGGCCGTGACCGTTCCGGTGTTGAGCGTCACGGCGTTGGCACCGGCATTCACCGTCAGCGCGTTGCCCGTCGTCGAAACGTTACCCACCGTCAGGTTGACGGGCGCCGAGGCCGCATTGATGATCGCCCCCTGCGCGCCCGCGCCGGTGGTGGTCACATTGCCCAGGTTGCCGGTTACACCCGCTCCGTAGATCAAGGCAGCGGTTACGCCCGCGCCATTGGTACGCAGCGTCGATCCCGAGCCGCGCAGGTTGACCGTTCCGTTCGACAGGATGTCGAGCGCGGCCGCGCTGTCGGCGCCGTTGAAGGTGCCCGACGTGGTCACGTTGCCGTAACCGATGTCGAGCGTTCCGGTGCCCGTGCGCGCGAAAATGCCGGTCGAACCCAGGCCGGTCGTGGTCACGGTGCCGGTGGTAAGATTGACCGAGCCGGTGCCGTTGCTGTTCGCCTGCACGCCGTAAGAGCCGGCACCGGTGGTCGACAGGTTGCCGACGGTGACGGTAGCGGCCTGGCCCGCGGTGTTGAGCACCAGGGCATGCGCGCCGGTTCCGCCAACCGTGGTGATGTTGAGCGGGGCCGTCGAACCTGCGGGCACGAAATTGAGGCTGCCGCCGGTCGAGGTCAGGTTGACGCCGGTGATCCCGGTTGTCGCGATCGGGCCGGTGGCGGTGTAGGTGATGTTCGATGCGGCGGTGGTGTTGGCCATTACCAACCCGCCGCCCGCCGTAACGGTGGTAACCGGGTCTGTCGTACCTGTCAGGACCGTGGTGGTTCCGTCAACGCAAGTGATGGTTGTACCGGTCTGCGAACAGGTGGTCGACTGTGCCTGTGCGAGCGATGGCGTGAGTAGCACTGCGATTGCTGAGGACGCACTGCTGAGCAGCGCGAATCGCGCCTTCGAAATAATCATGGAAATGGTTCTCCTGTTCCAGGCGCACGGCGAAGAGCTGTGCCACCCGCTGCCATGGAACCCAGTTCAAGCGGATTCGTTCCGCAAACGCATAATTTTATATAGTTTTTTAGCTTACGCGCGTAAAACGGCGAAATTTCGGGCCGTGGCTAAGTACTATTACTTGGCCAGAAACATGCTCCAGCAAGGGATCACCCGAGGCAAGTTTCAAAGGGGCGACGGCCTTATATACAGGGCTTGGTAGTGCCCGGTCAGAAATGCCAGCCCAGCGTGCGTCCGATAAAGATCAGAACGATCGCTCCGATCACCGATGCGAGGCAGCCCGCGCGATTGAATCCCTCGCCGTAACTGCCGCGGTTCGCCACCAGGCCCGCCAGCAACGAACCGCCAACGCCGAGCAGGATCGTCATCAACAGCCCCATGTGCACCGCGCCGGGATAGAACCAGCGGGCGAGCACGCCGATGAACAGCCCGGAAAACAGTGCGCCGATCAGGTTGAACATCGTGAGTGGCCTCCAAGGGGAAGTGGTGTTTCGCGGGGAAGGTAATGGCGCCGCAACGCCGATCAAGGGCGGGGATTGTCGATGCGTGAAACGGACCTTTCGCGCAACATGATTGCGGCCCGCGATTCTTTCCGTGTCAACGCGCGAAAAGGCGTTTTGCCGAGCAAAATTTTTTTCAAGCTTGATTTTGACTCTTGCGCGCGCGTCCAGTCCCGCATTTCCCGCGCGTCGCTGCATTGCGTCATCGCTCAACTCCGCCATCTCCGAGCCCGGCAATGGTAAACGCCCTATTTATCCCCTTGCGCCCGATTCAAGATGCGGCACTATAGGTGGTGGTCCTGCTTCGGGGGGGACCTACTAGACCTAGATTCACGCCTTTGGCCGCGCAAGCCGCGGAAAGGGCCGATTCGGGTCTGGCGGGGGCTTCGCGGGACCGGCGCTGGGGATGAAACCGGGATAAGTTTTTCTCGTTTCGTTCTCATCAAATGCTAAGGTGGGCACCTGCCTGCCGATTCGAACGAATGCGGAACAAGCGCTGCGGCGCGGACGCGATTGAAAGACGGGGGCGACAAGTGGAATTCAGGAACGGAGACGAGCCGAGCATGGCCGAGCTGGACGCAATGGTGGCAGGAACCCCGGCAGCCGCACCCGCTCGCGCAAAAAAGGCGCAAGACGCTCCCCCTGCAGAAGAAATGGCCCTCCCCATGACCGACAAGACCGATCCCGGCTCGGCTGCCCTGGTAAGCGAACTCGGCGCCGCCGCGCTCGCCGGTGCGATGGCCGCCGCCGCCGCGCCCAAGGCCGACGACAGCAAGGCGATCCATGACCGCCGTTTTGAGATCGAGGTCGATCACGCCCGCGACGCGCTGCTCACCGATTTCGGCAAGGAAACGCTCGACGACCGCTACCTGCTGCCGGGTGAGCGCTATCAGGACCTGTTCGCGCGCGTTGCCGATGCCTATGCCGACGATGAAGCGCATGCCCAGCGGCTCTACGATTACATTTCCAAGCTGTGGTTCATGCCCGCCACCCCGGTGCTGTCGAACGGCGGGACCAACCGCGGGCTGCCGATCAGCTGCTACCTCAATTCGGTGGCGGACAGCCTTGAAGGGATCGTCGGCACCTGGAACGAAAACGTCTGGCTCGCCAGCCGCGGCGGCGGGATCGGGACCTACTGGGGCAATGTGCGCGGGATCGGTGAACCGGTCGGCCTCAACGGCAAGACCAGCGGGATCATTCCCTTCGTCCGCGTGATGGACTCGCTGACGCTGGCGATTTCGCAGGGCTCGCTGCGCCGCGGCTCGGCCGCCTGCTATCTCGATGTCAGCCACCCGGAGATCGAGGAGTTCCTCGAAATCCGCAAGCCTTCGGGCGATTTCAACCGCAAGGCCTTGAACCTCCACCACGGCGTGCTGCTGACCGACGAATTCATGGAAGCGGTGCGTGCGGGAGAAGAGTTCAGCCTGCGTTCGCCCAAGGACGGTTCGGTGCGCGGCACGGTCGATGCGCGCGCGCTGTTCCAGAAGCTGGTCGAAACCCGGCTGGCCACGGGTGAGCCCTACATCGTCTTCTCCGATACCGTGAACCGCATGATGCCCAAGCATCACCGCGACCTGGGGCTCAAGGTCTCGACCTCGAACCTGTGCTCGGAAATCACGCTTCCCACCGGCAAGGACCACCTCGGCAACGACCGCACCGCGGTGTGCTGCCTCTCAAGCCTCAACCTCG
>JBJTMA010000150.1:0-18533 GCA_046063295.1 Novosphingobium sp. | reverse complement strand
GCGAGAAGAAGTGCATGCCCAGCACCGCCTCGGGCCGCTTGGTCGCGGCGGCGATCTCATCTACGTTAAGATAGCTGGTGTTGCTGGCTAGGATCGCGCCCTGCTTCACGATCCCGTCGAGCCGGCCGAAGACGTCTTTCTTTACGTCCATCGATTCATAGACCGCTTCGATCACCAGGTCGCAATCGGCGAGGTCCTCGAACTTGAGGCTCGGTGTAAGCCGCCCCATTGCAGCCTGGGCATCTGCGGCCTCGATCCGGCCCCGCTTGACGCTGGCTTCGTAATTCTTGCCCATGACGCCCACACCGCGGTCGAGCGCCTCCTGCTGCAGCTCGACTATGGTCACCGGGATGCCGGCCGACAGGAAGTTCATCGTGATCCCGCCGCCCATCGTGCCCGCGCCAATCACGCCGACCTTGGCGATGTTCAGCAGCGGCGTGTCGGCTGGCAAATCGTCGATCACCGCGCAGACTTTGAGCGCCGCTTCGATATGCGCCTGCGCGCCGGGAAGGGGATCGGACATAAGTTCCTCCATTCTTTCGTCATTGCGAGCGTAGCGAAGCAATCCAGAGCGTCACGCGCAATCGCACTGGATTGCTTCGTTGCGCTCGCAATGACGACTGTGGTTAGTTGATCTGGCGTTCTCTGCCTGCCCAGTACGGCTCGCGCAAGGATCGGCGCAAGATCTTGCCGCTGGGATTGCGGGGCAGGGCTTCGATCACGTCGACGCTCTTGGGCACCTTGAACCCGGCAACGCGTTCGCGCGCCCAGTTCATCACACTGTCGGAATCGATGGTGTGGCCCGGCTTGGGCACGACAACCGCCTTGACCGCCTCGCCCCATTTCTCGTCGGGGATACTGATCACGGCGACCTCGAGCACGTCGGGATGGCCGTAGATCGCGCTTTCGACCTCGGCCGGATAAACGTTCTCGCCCCCGGTGATGATCATGTCCTTGGCGCGGTCGTACATGTAGACGTAGCCGTCTTCGTCCAGATAGCCGACGTCGCCGGTGGCGATCCACCCGTCGGCGTCCATCGTGCTCGCGGTCGCTTCGGGCAGCTTCCAGTAGCCGAGCATGTTCGAGCTTGAGCGGGTGCAGATCTCGCCGATCTCACCGACCGGGAGCACTTTGCCTTCAGGCGATTTGATCACGATTTCCACCCCGGTTACGGGCTTGCCCGCGGAACGCATTCGCTTGTTGCCTTCGACCGAGTGATCCTCGGGCGGGAGCACGCAGATCGTGCCGGTGGTTTCGGTCATGCCGTAATTCTGGGTGAATTCCGCGCCGAACATGGCGATGCATTCGCGCAGCAGCTCGAGCGGTATCGGCGCTGCACCATACATGATATATTTGAGGCGGCTGAAATCGGTCTTGGCGCAGTCAGGGTGGTTGAGCAGCATCTGCAGCGCCGCGGGGACGATAAAGAAGCGCGTTACGCCTCGGTTCTCGACCGCATCGAACACCCGCACCGGATCGAACTCGCTCAGCACCACGCCGGGCAGGCCTGCGGCAAGCGCGACGATGCCGAGTCCGGTGCCGCCGATATGCGCGCACGGCATCGCGACCAACACCGCCTCGTCCTCATCCCACAGCGAGTAGGCTGGCGGGGCTTCAAGCCCGGCCTTGCGCAGACCGAACAGGTTGCGGTTCGACAGCACCGCGCCTTTGGGATTGCCGGTCGTGCCACTGGTGTAGAGCTGGAGCACGGCGTCATCGGGTTGCGAAGGATTGAACTCCGCGCGGGCGTGGCCGATGACTTCCTTTTGTGCTTCGGCTGCGGTGAAGCAGCGTTTCAGCCCTGGGCGTTTGCCCAGTGTGTCCCCGCAGCCCTCGAAGCCTTCGCCGAGAAACAGCAGCTTGGCCTCGGCATTGTCGATGATGAAGGCGGCTTCGGGTTCGGCGAGCCGCCAGCCGATCGGCACCATCACAACGCCTGCACGCGCGGCGCCGAAAAACAGGGTGAAATAGGTCGCGCTGTTCTTGCCGAACCAGGCGATCCGGTCGCCCTTGTTCACGCCCAGTGCCAGCAACGCGGACGCCACGCGCGCGGTCGCATCTTCGAGCTCGCCATAGGTCAGCGTCAGGTCGTCACCTTCGATCGCGATGCGCTCGGGCCGGTCCTTGGCCCAGTGGCGGATGAACTCATCGAAAGTGAACAAGTCCTTGGTCAGTTGGGCCTTGGCCAGCAGCCGCTGGTAGGTTGCATCATCCATGTGTCTCTCCTGCGAGAGAGTTTAACCGCGCGATTAACAAGGGCAAGCGCTAACCTGCCGCAGTTGCCACCAGTCGCGCGTAAAAACGGATCATTTGGGCCAGGTTGGTGAAGCTCATATGTTCGTTGGTGCCGTGGATCATCTTGACATCCCCGCTGGCGAAATCGAGCGCCTGAAAGCGGTAAACGTCTTGCGATATCGGCGAGAAATGCTTGCTGTCGGTCCCGGCCACTACAAGATATGGCGAGACCGTCAGGCCGGGGCGCTCGGCTCCGACCGTCGCGGCGATCAGGTTCCATCCGGGCGAGTTCGTCGAGGACACAGGACTTGGTTCGCTCATCGCGCCGCCGTTGAGTTCAACCGTCACTGGCAGCGCCTTCACAGCGTCGCGCGTATGGGCGAGAACGCTGGCCGAAGTGTCCCACGGCGCGATGCGGTAGTTGATCATCGCAGTCGCGGTCTGCGGCAGCACGTTTTCCTTCGGGCTGCCAGTAAGCATGGTTGGCGCGATGGTGGTGTGCAGCATCGCTGCCGATGCCGGGTTGTCACCCATCTTGGACAGGATCACGCCACCAAATAGCCAGCGGTTGGCGACCGCCAGTTTGTTCACGCCGCCCGCCCTTGCAGCGAGTACCGATACCATCGCCTCGCTCGGTCCGCGAAGTTCGAGTGGAAACTGCTTCGCATTGATTGCAAGCAGGGCCTTGGCGAGGTTGAGGCTGCCGATCTTGTCCGCGCTGGGCGGCGCGGACGAATGGCCGCCTGCAGCCGGGGCGGTCACCTTGAGCGTGACATATCCCTTTTCGGCGATCCCGATCATGGCAGCCGGGCCGTTGATCATCGGCGTGTCGGTTGCGATCAGGCCGCCCTCGTCAATGGTGAACAGGGCCTTGGTGCCGCGTGCCTTGAGCCAGTCCACGGCAGCCTTGGCGCCGGTGCCGCCCACTTCTTCGTCGTGACCCGAAACAAGGATGATCGTGCGCTTGGGCTTGAATCCTTGGCCGGCGAGTGCCTCGAGCGCTTCGAACAGCGCCACCAGCGATCCTTTGTCGTCGACCGAGCCGCGGCCCCAGACCGCGCCCTCGGCAATTTCGCCCGCAAATGGCGCGTGTTTCCAGTCCTTTTCGGTGCCGGGCGTCACCGGAACCACGTCCTGGTGGGCCATCAGAATTATCGGCTGCGCACTCGCATCACTGCCTGGCCAGGTGTAGACGAGCGTTGCGTCAAGTTCCTGACGCTGCATCACCGCGCCGACCTTGGGGTACGTGGCGGTGAGCCAGTCATGCAGTTTCACCCATTCGCCAGCCTGGTTCTCCGCCGGATCCTGGTGGCTGACCGTCTGAATGCGGACCGCTTCACCCAAGTGCCGGGCGGCAAGACCGGCATCGATCGGCGGCGCAGCGGCAACATTTATCCCCTTGCCGGTTCCAACGGCGTCAGGAGTGAAGGTTACGGTGCGGGCCGCGATCAGGGCGCCAACTGCAAGTGCCGTTCCGCTCAGCGCCCAGATCCACTTTTTCATCGAATGCCCTCCTGCCTTTTGCGCAAGCATGCCTACATGCCGTGCTGCTGTCGAGATCGTCCTGCTCCTGCACCGATCGTGGTTTGCCTGTCGTTTCCTACACCATCGCACTTTGCCAATGAGCGCGACTTGGTTATGGCCGGGAAGTCGCAGCCATGATTAGATTTTTCCGCATCTTGGGCACTGTTGCCGCATTCACGAGCGTTCCGGTATTCGGCGCTGCGGACATGCCGCTTGGCGCGGGCGTATCGGGCGGCGATCCTTTTGCTGGTGCAGTCGCGCGAACGGTTAAGGCGATCGTCGATTATACCCGTTGGCCGCAGCAGAAGAACCTGATCGTACTCTGCGTCGCGGGGACATCCAGGCATACATCTCAGCTCGGCGGATGGCGAACTGCGTCGGGGCAGGAAGTGCAGCGCAGCAACGTCGCGGCGGCGGCCAGTGCACTCGGTGGTTGCGACATCGTCTATATCGGTTCGGTTTCGTTGCCGTTGCAGCGGGCGTTGACTGCCGCAGTGCGCGGCAAGGGTGTCCTGACCATTGCCGAAAACGATCCCACGAACGTCAGCGAGGCGATGTTTGCGCTCGATTATCTGCCGCAATCATTGAGCTTCCGGCTCAATATCGATGCGGTCTCGCGTTCGGGTTTGCGAGTGGACCCGCGTGTCCTGCGTATCGCCAAGGTGAGGAATTGACCATGGGCGAACCAACCCCGACCCAGCCTCAGACGCTTCGCCACTTGCTTGCCAAGGTCCACTTGCGGCTCATCATATTCGCAGTGGTCCTGGCTGCGGTTGGGCTCACCGTCAGCGGTGTACTTGTGATGCGCGGCTACGCGCAGCGCAACCTTGCCTTGGTTGCGCGCAGCGTCGCATATACGATCGAGCCGGCGATCGCGTTCCAGGACCGTCAGGCGGTTTCGGATGGGCTGCGTCAGGTTGGCGCAGTGCCGGGCGTGCGCGCGGTCGATGTGATCGATCCCCAGGGCAGGGCGATAGCGGCGTGGAGGGGACAGGACGGGCCTTGGCCCGACTGGCTTATCAACGTTGGAAACCGCATGGTGTGGCCGCAGCCTATCGTAGCGGAAGTCTATCATGGCGACACTTTGGTCGCGCGCGTCAGAATTACGGGCAATTCGGGCGACATGCTTCGCTACATCGTGTTTGCCTTTACCATTGCCCTGGTGTGCATCGGCGTGGCGGTCTTCGCGACGCGAATTCTCGACAAACGGCTCCGCAGCGACGTGATCGAGCCACTCGAATATGTAGCGGAAGTGGCTCACCTGGTGCGTTCCGAACGAGCCTTCGAAAAGCGTGTTCCTTCTTCGGGGATCGCTGAGATCGATCGTTTCGGACAGGATTTTAACGCGCTGCTGGCGGAGTTGCAGGGCTGGCACGAAGGCCTGACTTCCGAAAACGCCGAATTGCAGCGGCGCGCCACGCATGACAGCCTTACCGGGCTCGGTAATCGCGAGTATTTTGAATTTGCCCTCGCCGGGTCAATCTCCAAGGCACGGCGGACAGGTACTCCCTTTGTCCTGCTTTTCTTCGATATCGACCAGTTCAAGGCGGTAAACGACGAGCATGGCCACACATCAGGCGATGCCATGCTTATCGCGGTTGGTGAGCGCATGCGCGGGGCAATCCGGGATGTCGATATCGCCTTCCGCCTTGGCGGCGACGAATTCGCCGTGCTGCTCGCACCGCAACCGGGCCGGGTGCACGCGGATATCGTTGTAAGCCGCATTCGCAAGGCGATGATTTCGCCGATCCGGCTGCCCAGCGGCTTATGGCAGGTCGCCTCGCTCAGCGTGGGGATGGCGATTTATCCGGCCGATGGCGAAGAAATCGAAGAGCTCGTCAATCACGCCGATCAGGCCATGTACATCGACAAGCGTGCAAGGCGCGAAGGAATAACCAAAGGGGGAGCGTCAAACGATGCTTAGAAGGCTTACACTTTTCGCGCTGTTGACCCTTGCGGCATGCCAGTCTGTACCGCGTACGGCGCATCGGTTTACGCCGCAACAGGAGGCTGCGCTGACATCGCTAGATTTCAAGGCGGTCGGACAAAACTACGAGCTTGGTCTGAATGAGAGGCTGCTGTTCGATATCGACAGCAGCACCTTGACCGCCAATGCCAACCAGACCCTGGGCCGCATTGCCACCACGTTCGGCCAGGTCGGGATCCATGGCGCTGCTCTGGAAGGACATACCGATTCGACCGGGTCCGCCTCACACAATCGCGATCTTTCGCTGCGCCGCGCTTCCGCAGTCAAGGCGGCGTTGGTGGAGATGGGTATGACCGCAGGCAACGTGCGAACAGCGGGCAAGGGTGAAGGACAGCCCATCGCAAGCAATTCGACCAGCGAAGGGCGTGCACAAAATCGCCGCGTGGTAGTCATCGTCACACCTGAAGATGCATCCTAGCGCAGGCCGTTCATCTGGTTGATAGTGGCGCAATGGAGCCGAGCGCGCCCTGGCAATTCTGGATCGACCGTGGCGGCACTTTTACTGATGTCGTCGCGCGCGCACCTGATGGTGCGATCCGGACCGCCAAGCTGCTCTCCGAGGACCCCCGGCGCCAGGAGGATGCGGCGATTGCCGCGATCCGCCACCTGACGGGGTGCGGCGATGGCGCCCTACCGCACTGCGAAGTGCGGATGGGCACAACCGTCGCGACCAATGCGTTGCTGGAACGTAAGGGCGAGCCATGCCTGTTGGCGATCACCAAGGGTTTCGCCGATGCCTTGTTAATCGGAGCACAGGAACGGCCAGAGCTCTTCGTTCGCAAGATCGAACTTCCGCAGCCCCCTTTTGCAAGCGTACTCGAGATTACTGAGCGGGTGAGCGCAGAAGGCGCCGTGCTGGTCAGTCTGGACGAGGATGCGGCGCGCGCTGGTTTCCTCGCAGCCAGGGCCAGCGGTCTGGATTCGATCGCCATCGTCCTTATGCACGGCTGGAAGTATCCGGCGCATGAAGCGCGCCTCGCCACGCTGGCCCGCGAAGCCGGCTTCAGCCAGGTATCGGTCAGCCACGAACTCGCGCCCTCGATCAAATTGATTGCACGCGGCGATACGACTTTGGTCGACGCTTACCTGTCTCCGGTGCTGCGCCGCTATGTCGACCAGTTCACCAGCTCGCTTGGTGCTGACGCGAGTCCGCTGTTCATGCAAAGCTCGGGCGGATTGGTTTCCGGGCAGAGCTTTCACGGCAAGGATGCGACGCTCTCCGGTCCGGCCGGTGGTATCGTCGGTATGGCCCGAACTGCCGAAATGTCCGGCGCGAGCCGCGTAATCGGTTTCGACATGGGCGGGACCTCCACAGACGTCAGTCACTATGCAGGCTCGTTCGAGCGCGACAGCGAGACGCGACTGGCTGGGGTCCGCATCCGGGCGCCGATGTTGCGAATCCATACCGTAGCGTCAGGCGGCGGATCGATATGCCGCTTCGATGCCGGGCGACTGGTTGTCGGGCCGGAGAGCGCTGGAGCGGTTCCGGGCCCCGCTTGCTACCGCCGCGGCGGTCCGATCACGGTAACCGATTGCAATGTGCTGCTGGGGAAAATCGTGCCGTCGGAGTTCCCGCACGTGTTCGGGCCGGACGGCAACCTGCCTTTGGACGATCAGGTGGTTTCTTCGAGGTTCGGGGCACTTGCTGAGCAAGTAACAGCGGAAACCGGGCAGTCCATCGCGCCTGAAGCATTGGCGGAAGGTTTCATCCAGATCGCGGTGGCCAACATGGCCAATGCCATTCGGCAGGTTTCGGTTTCGCGCGGCCATGATGTGACGGCCGCTGCGCTGGCTTGTTTCGGAGGAGCCGGGGGACAACACGCCTGCCTCGTCGCCGATGCGCTCGGCATGGAGACGGTCCTCGTCCATCCTCTGGCCGGCGTGCTTTCGGCTTACGGCATGGGGTTGGCAAGCGAAGCCGTGGTGCGCGAGGGCAGCCTAGGATTGCCATTGACGGCTGCCGCTGTGAACGAAGCTGGCATTTTGGCAGCATCACTGGTCGCTTCCGCCACAGCGCAGCTTGGCAAGAAGCCTGATCAAATCGTCACCACAGTGTTTGTCCGGCGCGAAGGATCGGATGCGGCCATCGAGCTCCAGCTGGCTGATGGCCATGACCTGGCGGAGAAATTTGCTCGCCGCCACCGCGCGGAATTCGGTTTCGAGTCGGCCGGCCCATTGGTCATCGATCGTGCACGCGTGGAGGTTTCGGCAGCAGGCAGGAGCGCCGGTCAGCTTGACTGGGCGTTTCCCGACAGCACCAGCTCCGCGATCGAACACCGCAGGTGCTGGCTTGAAGGAGCAGCGCATCAGGTTCCGCTCTATCGGCGAGAAGGCCTTGCCGCAGGGTTTGCCGTAATGGGGCCGGCGATCGTGGTTGATCCCCTGGCCACGACCGTGGTTGAGCCAGGCTGGCAATTGCGGGTCGATCCCGATGGCACACTCCGCCTGACCCGTGTCGCACCGCGCCGGTCAAACGCCGGGGATACCAGCGCCGATCCCATCCGACTTGAAGTGTTCAACGGCCTGTTCATGGCAATTGCCGAGGAAATGGGCTTGGTCCTGGCTCGAACCGCAAGCTCGGTGAATATCCGTGAGCGGCTCGATTTCTCGTGCGCTGTATTCGATAGCGCGGGCCGGCTGGATGCCAACGCCCCGCATATGCCGGTCCATCTGGGCTCGATGGGCGAAAGCGTCGCTGCGATCCTGCGCGCGCGGGGCAACGGGGCGGACGGCAGGGGCATTCGGCGCGGCGATGCCTATGTGCTGAATGCGCCCTATGCCGGTGGTACGCACCTGCCCGACATCACCGTGGTCATGCCGGCATTCGTTGCAGGAGATACCGATCGGCCAAGCTTTTTTGTGGCGGCGCGTGGCCACCACGCCGATGTCGGAGGGATCGCGCCGGGATCCATGCCGCCGGGAAGCAAATCGATCCTCGACGAAGGGGTCTTGATCGAAAACATGCTGCTGGTCGACCAAGGTGAGTTCCGTGAGGCAGAAATGCGTGCCTTGCTGGGTTCTGGTCCGTGGCCCGCCCGCAACATCGATCACAACATTGCCGATCTCGCCGCACAGGTCGCGGCTTGTGCGCGCGGGGCCGCAGGGCTGGAAGCGGCTTGCTACGAACATGGCCGCGATGTGGTCGTTGCCTATATGAGCCACGTCCACGCCAACGCCGAAGAGGCTGTGCGGCGCCTGGTCTCGGGCCTTGCGGACGGCGCATTCCGGCTTGAGATGGACAGCGGCGCCATCATCGTGGTGAGGGTGACGGTCGACCGCGCCGAACGCCATGTAACGGTCGATTTTACCGGAACCAGCGCGCAGCTTCCCGACAACTTCAATGCACCGTTCTCGGTTGTACGCGCTGCCACGATGTATGTGCTGCGCACCATGATCGACGAGCCGATCCCGATGAACGAGGGATGCCTCGCGCCGGTCACGCTGGTCGTCCCGGACCACTGCATGTTGCGGCCAAGCTTTCCGGCAGCTGTCGTCGCGGGGAATGTCGAGACGAGCCAGGCGGTGACCGATGCCCTGTTCGCGGCCTTTGGCGCGCTCGCCGCGAGCCAGGGGACAATGAACAATTTCACGTTCGGAACTGAGCGCTACCAATACTACGAAACAATCGCCGGCGGAGCGGGGGCGGGGGCCGGGTTCCCTGGGGCGAGCGCGGTGCAGACCCATATGACCAACAGCCGCCTGACCGATCCCGAAATTCTCGAGAGCCGCTTTCCGGTTCTGCTCGAACTCTTTCGCATTCGCACAGGTTCGGGCGGCGCAGGGCAATGGCGCGGCGGTGATGGTGCGGTGCGGCGGGTGCGATTTCTGGAGCCGATGCAGGCCGGCATCCTTTCGGGAAGGCGCCGGACGGCGCCGTTCGGACTGGCCGGAGGCAGCGATGCCTTGCCAGGTATAAACCGGATCGAACGCAATTCTGGTGAAGTTGAAGTTCTCCCGGCGACAGCCAGCGTGACTGTGGCCGCCGGCGATGTCATGGTTATCGAAACACCGGGCGGCGGGGGGTACGGCAAGTCATGAGCCTGTGGGTGCTGTCGGGTATTGCGGTGATGGTCGCGGGCTTTGCGCTGAAGGTAAATCCGCTGCTGGTCGTCTTGATCGCAGCCGCATCAAGCGGCCTTGCGGCAGGACTTGATCCGATCGCGCTGATCGGCGCGCTGGGCAAGGCGTTCAACGACACCCGTTATGTCAGTGCGATCTGGCTGGTCCTGCCGGTGATCGGACTGCTTGAACGGCATGGACTTCAGGAACGCGCACGGTCGCTGATCGCCGGGATGAAGGGCGCAACGCTGCCGCGCTTGCTCACCGGGTATCTGTTGCTGCGCCAGGTCATCTCAGCATTGGGCCTTACCACGATCGCGGGACAAGCGCAGACCGTACGGCCCCTGGTCGCCCCCATGGCGCTCGCCGCTGCCGATCCGCTGGACGATGACGAGGCCGAGCGCGTCAAGGCAATGGCTGCGGCCACGGACAATGTCGGATTGTTCTTCGGGGAGGATATCTTCCTGGCGATCGGTTCGATCCTGCTGATGAAGGGTTATCTTCAGCAGCAAGGGATCGAGCTTACCCCGTTCGAACTTTCGGTATGGGCTATCCCGACCGCCTTTGCCGCATTTGCTGTCCACGCCCTGCGACTGCGCCGTTTCGGGAGGCGCTCGCGATGATCGGGCTGCCGTTCGTATATGTCGTCGCGGGATTGGTCTTTGCCGCCGCCGCGATGCTTTCCGCGCTTGATCGGACCAAGCCCCGGCATTGGGTGAATGCAGCGTTCTGGGCGTTGCTTGCCCTGTCGATGTTCGCCGGCGACGCGCTGGGCGATCTCGGCAATGGCTTCCTGGTTATCGCGCTCGTCGGCGTGGCGGCAATGGGACGGCTTGGAGAGGCAGGCCCCGGTGCGCCCGAAGAGGCGCGAAAAGCGGCCGCCGTGCGCAGCGGCAACCGGCTGTTCGCGCTCGCCCTGGTAATCCCGCTGACGGCACTGATCGGCACCTTGCTGTTCCGCGCCGTTCCGTGGCTGGTCGATCCCAAGCAGGTGACGCTGGTCAGCCTTGCACTTGGCGCGCTGATCGCCGTCGCGCTTGGACTGATCGTCTTGCGTGAGCGACCGGTCCCGGCGCTCAACGAAGGGCGCCGGCTGCTTGACGCACTGGGCTGGGCAGCGATCCTGCCGCAGATGCTTGCAAGCCTGGGCCTTATCTTCGCGCTCAGCGGGGTGGGGAAGGTGGTCGGCGCACTCGCTTTGCGCGTGATCCCCGATGGTTCGCGGCTGGTCGCGGTTCTGGCATACGGGATGGGTATGGCGTTGTTCACGATGATCATGGGCAATGCCTTCGCGGCCTTTCCGGTGATGGCGGCTGCGATCGGTTTCCCGTTGCTAATCCAGCAGTATCACGGTGATCCTGCGGTTGTTGCGGCGGTCGGGATGCTCGCGGGTTTCTGCGGCACGCTGATGACGCCGATGGCGGCAAACTTCAACATCGTCCCCGCCGCTCTTCTCGAGCTCAAGGATCGCAACGCCGTGGTCAAGATGCAGATACCAACCGCGTTGCCACTGCTCGCCTTCAACATCGCGCTGATCTATTGGGCGGCGTTCCGATGAGTGCCCTCGACGCGCCAACGGCAGCACGCTTCATGGCGCTTACTCTCAGCCACCTTGGCCGCGAATATCCGCACAAGCTCGATCATGTGCTTGATTGCGCCGGAGATGCGCAAACCCCTGCTGCTCTCCATCCGATATTTCATGGCAGCTTCGACTGGCACAGCTGCGTTCATGGCTGGTGGCAGGTGCTTTACCTGGCGCGGTGCTTTCCCGACCTTCCCGAAGCGCGGGCGGTGAGGGATCTTGCGGCGCGCATGCTGACGGCAGACAACTTCGCGATCGAAACGAACTACCTCGCCCGACCTTCGGCGCGCGGGTTTGAGCGGCCATATGGCTGGGCCTGGGCGCTGATGCTGCACGGTGAAATGGTACAGCATGATGCAGCATGGTCGCAGCACGCCAAATCGTTTGCCGCAGCATTTGCGGCGCGATTCAAGGCGTTCCTGCCGCTTCAGACCTATCCCATCTATACCGGAACCCATTTCAACACGGCTTTTGCGCTGACCTTGGCGCGCGGCTGGGCGCAGGGCCATGATGATGCACTGCTTGGGCTGATCGATGCGCGCGCCCGTGGTTGGTTCATGGACGCGCAGGCAAGCCAGGTGTGGGAGCCAGGCGGTGACGAGTTTCTGTCCCCATCGCTTAGCATCGCCATGTTGATGAGCCACGTCCTGCCGCAGCAGGAATTCGCTCGCTGGTTTGATCGGTTCCTGCCCGATGCGGGATCAGGTCGGCCTGAGCAATTGTTCGTACCTGCCGAAGTTTCCGATCGCAGCGACGGCAAGATCGCACATCTCGACGGATTGAACCTGTCGCGGGCATGGTGCTGGCGGCGGATCGGAACGCAACTGGCGACAAAGGGGCTAGATCACCTGATTGCGGCCGCGATCGATCGGCATCTCGAGGCGGCACTGCCTCATGTGGCGGGCGACTACATGGGCGAGCACTGGCTTGCGACCTTCGCTGTTCTGGCTTTGCGGGACGGCTCGCTGCGCACCTGATCGCGCTTATTGCAATCGATTGTTGTCACCGCAGCAAAGGTGTGCGATGAAGGCGGTGTGAGGGCCGTGAAGCGGCTCCGGGAGAGACCCATGGAACACCAAAGACCGCGCTTGTCACTGCTGCGCATTCTTGAAATGAACCTGGGTTTCCTGGGCCTGCAGTTCAGTTTCGGCCTGCAGCAGGCCAATCCGATTTTCGCTTATCTTGGCGCCAAGGAATCGGACTTTCCTTGGCTTGGGATCGCTGGGCCGCTCACCGGGCTAGTCGTCCAGCCGATTATCGGAGTGATGAGCGACCGCACCCTGTCGAAATGGGGACGGCGAACCCCATACTTCCTGATCGGCGCATTGATGTGCAGCGCCGGGCTGCTGCTCATGCCGTTCTCGCAAAGCCTGGTAATGGCCTTCTCGATCCTGTTCCTGCTCGACGTTGGCAACAACGTAACGATGGAGCCGTACCGCGCCTATGTGAACGATCGTCTGCGGTCGGACCAGCGCGGTTTCGGATTTCTTTCCCAAAGCGGCTTCACCGGTCTTGCGCAGTGTCTTGCCTATCTAAGCCCGTTCTTTCTGGTGAACGTGTTCGGTGTTTCCAAGGTCGCGGCACCGGGGGTCATTCCCGAATATACGCGGCTGGCTTTCTTCATCGGCGCCGCGATGTCGCTCACCACCATTCTCTGGTCGGTGTTCCGTGTTCCCGAGTTGCCGCTTACGATCGTTGACCGTCAACGGATCGAGGCTCTTCCGCGCGGCACGGGTGCGTTCTTCGGAGAGATTTTCGACGCAATTCGCGAGATGCCTCGCGCAATGCGGACCATGGCATGGATGAGCCTGTTCCAGTGGTATGCAATGTGTTGTTACTGGGCCTACCGCGTGCCTTCGATATCGATGGCGCTGTTCGGTACGTCCGATGGCAGCACCCAGCAATTCCGCGAAGCGGATTTGCTTTCGGGCCCAATGGGCGCCTTCTACAACGTCATCGCGTTTGTTGCCGCGTTTTCCATGGCGCCGCTCGCCCGGCGCATTGGCGCGGCGCGCCTCCACGCAGTCTGCCTTGCGCTATCCGGCATGGCGCTCCTGGCCATGCCTCTCCTCAATTCCGAACCCCCTATGTGGGTGATGATGGGGCTGATGGGGCTTGGTTGGGGCTCGATCATGGGCAACCCCTATATCATCCTCGCCAATGCGATCCCGCCTGAGCGGACGGGAGTCTACATGGGCATTTTCAACATGATGATCTGCGCCCCGATGCTGGTTTTCGCCGCGACGATGCCGTTTCTTTACCAGCCACTGCTGGGCGGTGACCCGCGCAATGCGCTCGCCTTCGGCGGGGTCCTGATGATCTGCGCGGCGATCGCCGTGTCTCGGGTCAAAGCGGACACGGACGAAGCGGCCACAAATGGCGCAGCCTGAACGATTGAGGGGCAACAAGTGAGCGAAGTGGCAGTCCATCCTGCACCCAAGACGGTGACCCCATGGCGTCCCGGCGCAATCACAGGCGCAGAAATCGGCTTGATCGGCATGCCCGATGCACTCCCGATCCTGCCGGGTATCGACGTGTGGGACAGCTGGCCCTTGGCGCACGAAAACGGTGACACCGCCCGCATCGATGGACGTGAGTACTGGTTCTTCCTGAGCGCGCCTCGGTTTCCCGATCCTGGCCAGCGTCACGATGCCGCTCGGATCAGGATAGCCTCACTGGGCAAGGACGGCTGGCAAGACCACGGTGATGCCTTGCCCCCCCAACTAAGTCCGGGCACGCGGGAATGGGCGGGTTCTGCCGTACTGTTGGACGATCTCACTACGGTTACGCTGTTCTTCACCGCGGCAGGCCGCAAAGGCGCCGATCACAGCTTTGAACAGCGTCTGTTCGCGACAACAGGCACCTTCGGAAAGGACGGGCCGGGGGCTTGGCAGGAACCGGTCGAGGTGGTCCGTGCGGATGGCCAGCGCTATGTTGTCGCCGCCGAAGCCGATGGCAGGCCCGGCATGATCAAGGCTTTCCGTGATCCCGCATGGTTTCGTGATCCTGCGACAGGGCTGCGCCACCTGCTGTTCACGGCGAGCGCCGCATGGAGCGACGATGACTACAACGGCGTGGTTGGTCTGGCCACGCTTGATTCGGGCGGTGCTTGGCAACTTGCCGATCCGCTGATCGAAGCGGTCGGGGTGAACAATGAACTTGAACGACCGCACCTGATTGTTCGGGGCTATCGGTATTACCTGTTCTGGTCGACACAGCGCCGCACATTTGCACCCGGCGGCACAAGCGGACCCAATGGCCTTTACGCGATGGTCGCAGACAGGCTCGCCGGGCCCTATCGCCCGGTCAACGGTTCGGGACTGGTCGCCGGCAATCCGGCCTCCGAACCTACCCAGGGTTACAGCTGGTGGGTGACCGGAGAGGGCCAGGTGTGGAGCTTCATCGATCATTGGGGGATGGAGGGGCGCTCGTTTGAAGACCACCCCGAACTGCTCCGCTCGCAATTCGGTGGGACACCCGCACCGGTCTTCTCCCTTCACTTCGACGGCGATCGCGTCACAATCGCCTGACAGGAGCATTCGTGCGTCCGCAATATCACTATGCCGCCGCAGCCAACTGGCTGAGCGATCCGAATGGGCTAGTTCACTGGAACGGTGAATGGCATCTGTTCTACCAGTACAATCCCGATGGCGAGCATTGGGGCAATATGAGCTGGGGCCACGCGGTCAGTCGCGATCTGGCGCATTGGCAGGAACTGCCTCCCGCTTTGACCTCCGACGAACTTGGAATGATTTTCTCGGGGTCCGCGGTGATCGACCATGCCAATACCGCGGGCTTCGGAGCCGAAGCCATGGTCGCGATCTATACCAGTGCAAGCGACGGGCCGCAGCGCCAGTCGCAAAGCCTTGCGTGGAGCAACGATCACGGACGATCATGGCATAAGTATGCGGGCAATCCGGTGCTCGACGAAGGGCTAGCCGACTTCCGCGATCCCAATGTGTTCTGGCACGCGCCGAGCCAGCGCTGGATCATGGTTGTCGCGCTGTCGGAACGCAACAGTGCTTCGATTTACGGTTCGGCCGACCTCAAGCGATGGGAGTGGCTCTCCGAGATTTCGGGCAAAGACGCACCAGGTGAAGTCTGGGAACGCCCCCTGTTGATCGAACTGCCGGTCGAAGGCGGTGGGCGCCGCTGGATGTTCAAGGTCGATGTCCTGCGCGGCGCGCCGGGTTCAGGCGCGCTCTATTGCACCGGCACCTTTGACGGCATTCAGTTTGCAATCGATCCGCAGGGCTGGATCGCTTTCGACGCTGGCAGTGATTTCTACGCGGCGATTGCCTGGCATGAACCGCGTGACGCCGATGATCGGCCACTGTGGATCGGCTGGTTGGGAAATCACGCCTATCAAGGGCAGCTTCCCCTGCAGGGCTGGCGCGGGGCGATGAGCGTGCCGCGGCGACTTTCGCTGGTGCGGGACAAATCGCGTTACCTGCTGCGGCAAGAGCTCGCTCAGGAAGCATTGGACAATGTAGCTTTGGCCGACCTCGCGGCGACAAGCATTCCGGCGGCGGCCAAATTGCAGCTGCCTGGGCACCGCGATTTCCGGGTGGCAGTAGCAGACCAGGACGGCCGATCGATCGAAATCGAACTGCGCGGCGCCGACTTGCTGGTTACGCGGCGCGATCCTTCGCTACCCAGCCTTGATGGGGTGCAAGTCCTGCCCTTGCGCACGACAGGGCCAATCGACCTCTGGTTCGACGCGGGAAGTCTCGAAGTAGTGGCAGACGAGGGCTGCGGTGCGTTGACGGTCCAGCACCGGCTGCGCGGCGCCAGGCACGCGCTTGTATGCGCGCTGGAGCCTTCAGTCGTTTGACACGTCAGGCCGTGTCGCGGCGGATGAGCTTGGGTTCCATCTCAAGCGACTGACCGGCGTTTCCGGCAATGCGTTCGAACAGCGCCTGGACCATGGCGCGGGCACCCAAGGCAATGCTTTGGCTGATCGTGGTAAGCCGCGGGATAGTCTGTTCGGCAAGCGGAAGGTCGTCAAACCCGGTTACCGAAATATCCTGCGGCACACGAATGCCGCGATCCGCCAGCGCCCTGACGGCATGCATGGCAATGAGGTCGGATGCGGCTGCGATACCGTCAACCTCTGCGTGGATGCGCTCAATATGCGCGGCGATATCTTCAGCCATGACATCCGACGCCAGGTGCGTGTCGAGCTTGATCGGCGGCGGCAATCCCGCGTCGGCAGCCGCATCGCAAAGTCCGTCAAAGCGATCCTTAAGCTCGGGTGCGATCGCTTCGCCCAGGAACGCTAGGCGCCGGCGTCCGGCCTTGATCATGCATTCGCCAGCAAGCCGACCGCCCTTGCGGTTGTCCACGCCGACGGTGCAGTGGATCTGCCCCGGACGGTGGCTGCCCCATACCACCATCGGCTTGTACCATTCGGCAACCCGTTCGATCGTTTCGAACTGGTTTGATTGCCCGATCAGCAGCACCCCATCGAGCATCCCTGAATCAACGATCCGTTCCAGCCAATCGTCGGCATCGGGAATTACGCGGCTGAGCATAATGTCATAACCGTTTTCGGTCAGGGTATCCGCCAGGTGCCCAAGGATCGCCATGAAGAAAGGATCCGACAGGTGCTGCCGCTGCTCGTGACCCAGCGGGACGACAACGCCGATGACCTTGGTTTCCTGCACTCGCAATCGCCGCGCCATCTGATTGGGGCGGAATCCATGCTCGCGCGCCAAAGCTTGAATCCGCTCGCGGGTCTCCTTGTTGACCAGGGACTTATCTGCGAGTGCCCGTGAAACCGTCCCGGTAGACACGCCAGCCAGTTTCGCCAGTTCCGCAATGTTGCGGATACGGCCGTGGGGGGAAGCGCTATCGGGCATGGTAATCGTGGTCCTGCTACAGAGCTCGTCGCGGCGACCCAAGCCGGATGAGGATCGGCCTGCACTGGAGCGGGCCACGCCATAGCATCTTTGCCACTAGCGACAAGGGCTTATCCAACAGCTAAGGTGGATTGCAGGAATGAATGCAATCGATTGAAGAATCCGTATTGCAATCGATTGTTGTATGTGTCATCTGCACGGTCGACTTGTGGTCAAGCAAGCGATTCCGTTTGGAGGGGATAGGGTTATGAAGAAGTCAGTGTTGCGCAGTTGCGTGTCGATTGCCGCATTTGTGACAGCTACAGCCGTCGCAACGCCAGTGTTGGCGCAAGCCGCTCCAGCTACTGCCGACGCGACAAGCGAAACGACGGAAGCCGACACCCTCGACACCATCGTTGTGACGGCGTCGCTGGGCGACAAGTCGAAGCTCAACACCTCAGCTTCGATCAGCTCAGTTTCGAATGTCGAAATCCAGCATTTCAACGCAACCAGCACGGCTGAACTCTATCGCCTCATGCCTGGCATCCAGGTTGCCGGTACCCAAGGCGATGGCGGCAACTCGAACATCGGTGTTCGCGGCCTGCGCACCCCGACCGGCGGTTCGCCGTTTGTCCAGGTCCAGGAAGATGGTCTGCCGACCGTGCTGTTCGGTGATATCCAGTTCGGCAACAACGACTATTGGACCCATCCCGATCCGCTGACTGAGCGGGTCGAAGCCATCCGCGGCGGCACGGCATCGACACTTGCGTCGCAAGCAATCGGCGCGGTGCTCAACCACATCAGCTACACCGGTCGCAACGACGGCGGCTATGTCGAAGTCGAGAAGGGTGTGAACTACGATTTCACCAAGGCCAACTTCCGCCTGGGCGGTGGTCTGAACGATTCGATGTATTTCAACATCGGCGGTTACTACGATGTGGGGCGCGGTGTCCTCCACGCTGGCTACAACGTCAGCAACTCGTACCTGCTGAAGGGCAACATCACCAAGGAACTGGCCGACGGACGCGGCTTTGTGCGTCTGCTGTTCAAGGTCTCCGATACCCAGGAGCCGAGCTACAACGGGTGCCTCAGCAATGCCACGGTCAGTGGCGGCAAGGTCGGCAACATCGGCCCGTCGGCACTTTGCGATCTGCGCAACCAGGCTTCGGGTTATTCGGTGCTCAACAGCAGCGTGCCGTTCCTCAACGCCGACAATTCGACGCTGCAGACCCAGAACCTCAACGGCATCAGCACCAAGCAGAAGTACGGCCAGCTGCAGCTGCACTATGACTTTGGCGGCGGCATC
>JBJTMA010000149.1:0-13539 GCA_046063295.1 Novosphingobium sp. | reverse complement strand
CGCTCGCCCACGATCCTGAGCTGCTGTTCCTCGACGAGCCGACCGCCGGGGTCGATGTCGAACTGCGCCGCGATATGTGGCGGCAGATCGGCGCAATGCGCGAGGCGGGGACCACGATCATCCTCACCACGCATTACATCGAAGAGGCCGAGGAAATGGCCGACCGGGTTGGCGTGATCGACAAAGGCAAATTGCTGCTGGTGGAAGACAAGGCCAGCCTGATGGCCAAGCTCGGCTCGATCGAGGCCAGTATCAGTTTGGCGGCGCGGCTGCCGGAGATTCCCGGAGCATTGGCCGAGTTTCCACTCACTCTGTCAGAAGACGGCAAGACCCTGACCTATCGCGGTCACGGGGAAACCGCTGAGGCACGCGAGCAGGTTGCCAAGCTGATCGAGGCCTTGGTTCGCCAGAACATCGCCTTCACCGCGCTCGATACGCGCCAGTCGAGCCTTGAGGACATTTTTGTCGATCTGGTGGAGCAAGGCGCATGAGCGGCTTCAACTGGCGGGGGACCTACGCGATCTTCAGTTTCGAACTGGTCCGCGCCTTTCGCACCTTCTTCCAGTCGATCTTCGCGCCGGTTTTGACGACATCGCTCTACTTCATCGTGTTCGGAGCGGCGATCGGCGGAAAGATGAGCCAGGTCGGCGGAGTGGCCTATGGCGCTTTCATTATCCCGGGCCTGCTGCTGCTGACCCTGCTGGGCGAGACCACCAGCAATGCCAGTTTCGGCATTTACATGCCGCGCTTCACCGGGACGATCTATGAGCTGCTGTCGGCTCCGATCGGCGTGGCCGAGACTCTGCTTGGCTTCGTCGGTGCTGCGGCTGTCAAATCACTGATTCTCGCCGCGATCATCTTGGTGACCGCGAGCTTCTTCGTCGATTACCACATCGCGCACCCGTTCCTTGCTCTGGGATACGTCGTGCTCGTCGCTGCAGCCTTCGCGCTGTTCGGGTTCGCTCTGGGGGTCTGGGCAGACGGGTTCGAGAAACTGGGCATCGTTCCGATGCTGATCCTCCAGCCACTCACGTTTCTGGGCGGAACTTTCTACTCGATCCAGATGCTGCCCGAACCTTGGCGATCCGTCGCGCTGTTCAATCCGATCGTTTACCTGGTCAACGGCCTGCGCTGGACCTTCACCGGGCAGAGCGACGTCAACATCTGGATCAGCTTCGGGCTTACGCTCGGCTTCCTCGTGATCTGCGCCAGTGTTATCGCCTGGATGTTCAAGACCGGTTGGCGTTTGCGCAGCTAGCGTCTAGGCGCTGGCCGCATGGCTCCGCGCTTTCAGTTCGACATCCACGCCACCGACGGCAAGGCGCGCACCGGCACGATCCGGATGCGCCGCGGCGAGATCCGCACGCCTGCCTTTATGCCGGTCGGCACCGCCGCCACGGTCAAGGCAATGAAGCCCGAAAGCGTGCGCGCGACCGGTGCGGACATCCTGCTCGGCAATACCTATCACCTGATGCTGCGGCACGGCGCCGAGCGCGTCGCGCGGCTTGGCGGGCTCCACAGGTTCATGAATTGGGATCGCCCGATCCTGACCGACAGCGGCGGTTACCAGGTGATGAGCCTTAGCGAGCTGCGCAAGATTACCGAGGACGGAGTGACCTTCGCCAGCCATCTCGACGGCAGCAAGCACCTGATCACGCCCGAACGCTCGATGGAAATCCAGCGCCTGCTTGGCAGCGATATCGTAATGGCCTTCGACGAATGCCCGCGTGCCGACGCCCCGCGCGAGGTGATCGAAAAATCGATGCGGATGTCGATGCGCTGGGCAGCACGCAGTCGCGCCGGCTTCGACAGCGGCAATGAACACGCCGAGCGATCTGCGTTGTTCGGCATCCAGCAAGGCGCCCTGCACGAAGACCTGCGCGGTGAAAGCGCCGCAGCACTTCAGGACATCGGGTTCGACGGCTACGCGATCGGCGGGCTCGCGGTGGGAGAGGGGCAGGAGGCGATGTTCGCAGTGCTCGACTATGCCCCCGGCCAGCTACCCGCCGACCGGCCGCGCTACCTCATGGGGGTGGGCAAGCCCGACGACCTGGTCGGCGCAGTCGAGCGCGGGGTCGACATGTTCGACTGCGTCCTGCCCAGCCGCTCTGGCCGCAACGGCCAGGGCTTCACCTGGAACGGCCCGGTCAATCTCCGCAACGCCCGTCACGCCGAAGACCCCGCGCCGCTCGACGAGCGCTGTCCCGGTGATTGCTGCACCAAATACAGCCGCGCCTACCTGCACCACCTGATCAAGTCGGGCGAGATCCTCGGCGCGATGCTGCTGACCGAACATAACCTGACGTTCTACCAGCAGCTTATGGGCGCAATGCGAGATGCGATTGCGGATAGTGGGTTTTCTGTCTTCGCTGCAGATTTTCGCAAAGAATATTTTGGCAAATAGACATTCGCATCTTGATGGTGCGCCGCGATTAAAGCGGTCTTTTAGCGATGCGGCTGCTTGAATTAGCAACAAAATGTGGCATCGTTTGAAGAGGCAACCGGGGGTCTCTTCAAATGCGAGCTAAAATACTGGGACTGGTGACGTTGGTGTCGATGATGGGCAGCGTCCAGGCCCAAGCTCCGACTGGCAGCGGCCAAGTCCTCGCCGCAAAGTTTGGAGCACTTGAGAGCGTTGGCCAGATCAGCATGGCGCCAGACGCCAGCAAACTGGCCTACCTCAGCAGCGTGGGCGATGACCAGGTGCTCTTCATTCAGGACATGGTGACCTGGGGCAAGCCTCGCCCCTTAACCAAGATCAGTGCCTCGACTGGGCATGTCAGCTGGTGCCGGTGGGCCTCCAATGACCGGCTGGTCTGTGAGATGCACACCATTTTCAACGACGCTGGCACTCTTCTTGGTTTCACACGCCTTTTTGCCATTGGGGCGGATGGCCAGAACGTTGTCAAGCTGACCAAGGACACCAACAGCAATTC
Organism: Novosphingobium sp.; assembly: GCA_046063295.1. GTDB lineage: Bacteria > Pseudomonadota > Alphaproteobacteria > Sphingomonadales > Sphingomonadaceae > Novosphingobium. The sequence continues at coordinate 10,603 of JBJTMA010000149.1, read as the reverse complement.
TCACGGCATCTTGCAGGACGGAGGATCGGTGCTCGATTGGGATGTGGCGGATAAGTCAGGCCAGGTTCTGATGACTCATCAATATGTCGCGGATGACAGGATCGGGAGTCACCTTGGCAGCAGTGACGAGGGGCTTGGCGTCGATCTGGTCGATACGCTCAGCGTCAAGCGTACGCGATATGAAGCCCCGGACCGCGATGCCGTGCAGTACATCACGGACGGCCATGGCCTGGTGCGGATCAAAGGAACGCAGGGCAGCAATGCAACGGGATATTCGTCCAACAAGCTCAAGTACTATTACCGAGCGCTTGGTTCTCGTGACTGGAAAGGCCTGTCGACAGTGTCGCTGGTCGACCAGGCCGACTCGGGCTTTTATCCGGTCTCCGTCGATAGCACCCGGAACGTGGTTTATGGCTTTGAAAACCACGGCAACACGAGCGCGCTTTTCAGTATCAAGCTTGATGGCACCAATCAGCACGAACTGGTGCTTGGGCGAAGCGATGTCGATATCGATCAGCTCGTGACTATCGGTCGGAACAGCCGCGTCGTGGGCGCCAGCTATGCGACCGAGCGGCGCAGCACCGAATACTTCGATCCCGAACTGAAGAAGCTCAGTGCGGCCTTGAGCAAAGCGCTGCCCGATCATCCCAACGTGGACATTGTCGACGCCAGCCAAGATGAGAGCAAACTGCTGCTCCTGGCGTGGAGCGACACAAACCCCGGACTTTTTTACCTGTTCGACAAGAAAACTCGTCACCTGGACGAAGTGATGCCGGTGCGTGAGCAGCTTGAGAAAATGCCGCTCGCGCCGGTCAAGGCGATTACCTATGCAGCCGCAGACGGGACGTCGATCCCGGCCTATCTCACGCTGCCAGTCGGAAGCTCGGGAAAGGGCCTGCCAGCGATTGTCATGCCGCATGGCGGCCCGGGTGCGCGGGATGAGTGGGGCTTCGATTGGCTTGCGCAGTACTTCGCCGCGCGAGGTTTTGCGGTTCTTCAGCCCAATTTCCGTGGTTCCGCTGGCTACGGCAACGCCTGGTACCAGAATAACGGCTTCAAATCTTGGCGTGTTGCAGTCGGTGACGTGAACGACGCTGGCCGCTGGCTGGTATCTTCAGGGATCGCAAAGCACGAGCAACTGGGTGTGCTGGGCTGGTCGTATGGGGGTTACGCCGCCCTGCAAAGTGCTGTGCTGGATCCCGACCTTTTCAAGGCCATTGTTGCGATCGCGCCCGTTACCGACCTTGAACACCTCCGTCAGGAAGCGACGCAGTACGTCAATTTTCCTCAAGTCGACGCGTTCATCGGCAAAGGCGCGCATGTGAAGGAAGGATCTCCTGCGCAGAACGCGGACCGGTTTAAGGCGCCGGTTCTGATGTTCCACGGCACAATGGACCAGAACGTCGATGTCGGTTCATCGCGCTTGATGGAAGGTAAGCTCAAGGGCGCTGGGAAGCAGGTCACCTATGTCGAATTCAAGGGACTTGACCACCAGCTGCGTAGCCCCGCCGCCCGCGCCCAGTTGCTGAGCGAAGCCGACGCCTTCCTGCGCAAGGCATTTGGCCTGCCTTCCGACTAGAGCAACGCTTACGCTGGCCACCGTTTGGTCTTCGTGCCCATGCCTGCTAGGGGCGCGGCGCAATGTTCACGATCAACTCAATCACCGTGCGGCTTGGCGGCCGAACCATCATCGATGCCGCTTCGGCGACGATCCCGCCCGGCGGCCGCATCGGCCTGATCGGTCGCAACGGCGCGGGAAAGTCGACGCTGATGAAGGTGCTGGTCGGTCAGCTCGATCTGGATGAAGGCTCAGTCGAAATGCCAAGGCGCACGCGGCTCGGTTATATCGCACAGGAAGCGCCCAGCGGGCAGACCTCGCCGTTTGAAGCGGTGCTGGCGGCTGACACTGAACGCGCAGCGCTGCTTGAGGAAGCCGAACATTGCGTCGATCCTGACCGTTTGGGTGACGTGCATGAGCGGCTGCTGGCGATCGACGCCTATTCGGCCCCGGCGCGCGCCGCGATTATCCTCACCGGCCTTGGCTTCGATGAAACCATGCAGAGCCAACCGCTCGACAGCTTTTCGGGCGGTTGGAAGATGCGCGTTGCGCTTGCCGCGCTGCTGTTCTCCGCGCCGGACGTTTTGCTGCTCGACGAGCCCTCGAACCACCTCGACCTCGAATCCACGTTATGGCTGGAAAGTTTCCTCAAGAACTACCCCGGCACCCTGCTGGTGATCAGCCACGAGCGCGACCTACTAAACAATGTGGTCGACGCGATCCTGCACCTCCAGGGCGGCAAGCTGGCGCTCTATCCCGGCAACTACGACGCGTTCGAGGCGCAGCGGGCCGAGCGTGCCGCGCAGCTCGCCGCTGCCAAGGCCTCGCAGGATGCCCAGCGCGCTCGGCTGCAGGACTATGTTGCACGCAATTCCGCCCGCGCCTCCACCGCCAAGCAGGCCCAGTCACGCGCCAAGATGCTCGCCAAGATGCAGCCGATCGCGGCACTGATGGAAGATCCAAGCCTGAGCTTCGACTTCCCAAGCCCGAAAGAGATGCGGCCGCCATTGATCACGCTCGACTTGGCGGCAGTGGGCTATGACGACAAGCCGATCCTGCAGCGGCTCAACCTGCGGATCGATCCCGATGATCGGATCGCGCTGCTCGGCCGCAACGGCAACGGCAAAACCACGCTGGCGCGGCTGCTTGCGGCGCAACTGCCCGCGCTCGATGGATCGATGCGCGCCTCCGGGCAGATGACGGTCGGCTATTTCACCCAGTACCAGGTCGAGGAGCTGGCCGGCGGTGATACTCCGCTTGAGCACATGACCCGCGCCATGCCGGGTGCATCACCCGGTGCGGTGCGTGGCCAGCTCGGACGGTTCGGCTTTTCGGGCAACCGCGCGACAACCAAGGTGGGATCGCTTTCAGGCGGCGAGCGGGCGCGCCTCGCGCTGGCTCTGATCACTCGCGATGCGCCCAACTTGCTCATCCTCGACGAACCGACCAACCACCTCGACGTCGACGCGCGCGAGGCGCTGGTTCAGGCGCTCAACGAATTTAGCGGTGCGGTGATCCTGATCAGCCACGATCGGCACATGGTCGAACTGACCGCCGACCGGCTGGTGCTGGTCGATAACGGCACCGCCGCCGACTATTCGGGATCGATGGAGGACTACATCGACTTCGTGCTCGGGCGAAACCAGCCCAAGGCGGACACCAAGCCGAAGCCCGAAAAGAAAGATAAGAAGGCTGCAGCACAGGCGCGCGAACTGGCGCGGGCGGCAGCGAAGGAGGTCAGCCAGTCGGAAGCGGTTATCGCGCGCTGGCAGAAGCAGCTTTCGGCCATTGACCAGGCGATGTTCGCTCCGGCCAGCGCCGCGCCCGAACTGCGCGACCTGACCATGGGCGAATTGTCGCGTCGCCGCGGGGAAGTTTTGCGCGAACTGGAACAAGCCGAGCACCAGTGGCTCGCGGCCAGCGAGCGCCTCGAACAGGTCGAAAGCTAAAAGCCGACGAAGCGCGCTGCTTCCTCCACGCTTTTGCGTTCGGAAACCACCGCGTTGGCGGGAAACGTCTCATCTGGCCAGCCCATCGCTACGGCCTTCATAATCACCTGATCATCCGGAATGCCGGCGTGCTCGCGCACCACCGGACTTTGCATGATACCCTGGCTGTTGATCACGCAGCCAAGCCCCCGCGACCAGGCTGCGTTGACCAGCGCGGTGGTGACGGCGCCGCAATCGAACGCGGTGTCGTCACTGTCGGCCAGTTCGCGGTCATAGGTGACGATCACGCAGACCGGCGCATCGAACTGGCGGAAGCCGCGCATCACCCAGTCGAGTCGCGCGTCCTTGTCGTCGCGGGCGATGCCCTGGGCGGCGAACAGCTGTTTGGCGACGCCAATCTGGCGTTCGCGATGCACGCCTTCGAACGCATGGCCGGTGCGGAATTCGCGGCTGTGCGGAATGCCGGCGAGGTTGCGTTCGGTGTTGCCCGCGCGGATCCGGTCAAGCGGTTCGCCAGTAATCACGTGAAAATGCCAGGGCTGGGTATTCATCGAGCTTGGCGCACGCATGGCGAGGGTGAGTACTTCCTCGATCAGTTGGCGCGGCACCGGCTTGTCCAGGTATCCGCGGGTCGAACGCCGGCCCATGATAACGTCGTCGAATTCCATGCCTCACCCCGTTATTTAACCGGGCGGTTAATGGCGCGGCATTTGCCGGAGCGCAAACGAAAAGGGCGGCCCCGCAGGACCGCCCTTTTGGTGTTGGCTGAGCCGAGGCTTAGCGCGAATAGAATTCGACGACCAGGTTCGGTTCCATCTTCACCGGATAGGGCACTTCGTCGAGCGTGGGCACGCGCACGAAAGTGATCTTGTCGGTGCCGTCGGGCGCGACATAGTCGGGAACTTCACGCTCGGGCAGGCTCTGCGCTTCAGCGATCAGGGCCATTTCCTTGGCCTTCTTGCCCAGCGTGAGCACGTCGCCCGGGCGCACGCGGCGGCTGGCGATGTTGCACTTCACGCCGTTCACGTAGATGTGGCCGTGCGAAACGATCTGGCGCGCAGCAAAGATCGTCGGAGCGAACTTGGCGCGGTACACAACCATGTCGAGCCGCTGTTCGAGCAGGCCGATCAGGTTCTGACCGGTATCGCCCTTCATCTGCGACGCTTCCTGGTAAGTGCGCTTGAACTGCTTTTCGGTGACGTCGCCGTAATAGCCCTTGAGCTTCTGCTTGGCGCGGAGCTGGATACCGAAGTCCGAGATCTTGCTCTTGCGGCGCTGGCCGTGCTGGCCGGGGCCATACGAGCGGCGGTTGACCGAGCTCTTGGGGCGGCCCCAGATGTTTTCGCCCATGCGGCGATCAAGCTTGTACTTCGACGAATTGCGCTTCGACATGGCGCGTCTGGTCCTTCAATTTGCATGATCCGGCACCGTGCCAGATCTCTAGTCCGGAACCGCACCATCCAGCTTGAAACCGGATGCGAGACAGGCTTCACCGGAGTGCCCGCTCAATTGCGAAGGCGCGCCCCTAGCCGGGGGGCGGGCAAAGATCAAGTGTTGAAAGCGTTACTGGCCGTCGCTCTTGGTCGAACCGGGGCTGCGTTGGTCGGGCTGTGCATAGTCAGCTACGCCGCTGTCGAGTGCTTTCCATTCCGCTTCGGTGTGGCAGATGCGCTTGCCCGGGCGATTGCTGCCGGTCGGTGCCTCCATCCGGCGGCAGATCTTGCGTTCTTCCTTGGGCTGCCCCGGATCGTCAGCCAGTGCGGGAGCGGAGACCAACGCGAGGACTGACAAAGTGAAGAAAACCGAACGCATTATCCGCTCCTGCAATGTGAATTGTCTCGTGATTATCACTGCTTAACCCAGTCTGCTAGTCCTTGCGCGGGCCCATTCGCAGCGATGACAGCACCCCGCGCAGCGTGCGCACTTCCAGATGGTTCCAGCCCGGTTTGGTCAGCAGGTTGCGCAAGGTCAGCCGGGTCGCCTGGGCGCGCGCCTGCGGGCGGAAGTAGCCGGTTGGCTCCAGCATCGCTTCAAGCTGTCCGATCATCCCTTCAAGCTCTTCCTGCGGGGCAGGGGGCAACAGTTCCTCGGCGGGAGGCTGGGCGAGTGCCTGGTGCTTCGACCATTCGTACGCCAGCAGGATCACGGCCTGCGCAAGATTGAGCGAACCGAACTCCGGATTGATCGGCACTGTTACAATCGCCCGGGCAAGCGCGACGTCCTCGGTTTCCAGGCCCGAACGTTCAGGGCCAAATACGAAGGCCGACCGTCCCGGTTCGCGGTGGACGGCCTGCGCCATCTCTTCGGGTGTGAGCACCGGCTTGGTTACCCCGCGCTTGCGCACAGTGGTGGCATAGACATGCGCGCAATCGGCAACGGCATCGGCAAGCGTTAGGAAAACCTGTGCTTTTTCGAGCACCACGTCAGCGCCCGCCGCCGCCGGCCCCGCGCTAGGGTTCGGCCATCCATCGCGGGGTTCGACCAACCGCAATTCAGTGAGCCCGAAATTGAGCATCGCCCGGGCTGCCTTGCCGATGTTTTCGCCAAGCTGCGGGCGGACGAGAACGATGACCGGAGGCAAAGCGTCAGGAATGGCCCGCGTCCCGGACCGTGCTGGCAAAATCTTCGAAGTCCTTGGCTTCGGTGAAATCGCGGTAGACCGATGCGAAACGGATATAGGCCACTGTATCCAGTGCGCGCAGTCCGTCCATGATCATCGCGCCGATCGCGCTGGCCTGGACTTCGCTATCTCCCAGCGTCTCGATTTGCCGCTGGACCCCAGAAACCAGCTGGTCAAGCCGCTCCTGCGCTATCCCGCGCTTGCGGCAGGCAAGCGCGACCGACTGTTCAAGCTTGCTGCGATCGAAGCTTTCTCGATTGCCGTTCGATTTGACCACGGTCACTTCGCGCAGCTGCACGCGCTCGAAGGTTGTGAAGCGGGCGCCACAACTGTCGCACTGGCGGCGCCGGCGGATCGCGGTGTTATCTTCGGTGGGGCGCGAATCCTTTACCTGGCTGTCATCATGCGCGCAGAAAGGACATCGCACTTAGGGGCGCAGCCTTTTGTAAAACATGGCGCCGGCACCGATGACTATGCCCGCCGGAACGCTCAGCAGCGGCAGGAACATGCCTGCCACTGCACCCGCAGCGGCGGCCGCAAGAACCGGTTTGGTGGAGGGATGGCGAATGCCTTCCTTGGCCATTCCCGAGATTTCGGCCTTGGCGTCTTCAACCAGATTGTCGCTCATGGCTTACAGCTCCTGATAGATCGGGAATCGCGCGCAGAGGTCTTCGACCCGGGCGCGGACGCGGGCTTCGACCTGCGCGTCGCCTTCCTCGCCATTGTGCGCCATTCCGTCAACCACCTCAGCGATGAGTTGTCCGATCTGCGCGAATTCCGCCTCGCGAAAACCGCGGGTGGTACCCGCTGGGGTCCCCAGCCGGATGCCCGAGGTAACGAATGGCGAGCGGGTATCGAACGGCACGCCGTTCTTGTTGCAGGTGAGCCAGGCGCGATCGAGGCCTTTTTCGGCCGCCTTGCCGGTCACGTCCTTGGCAGTGAGATCGACCAGCATCAGGTGATTGTCGGTGCCGCCTGAAACTATCCGCAACCCGTTTTCGCCGAGGCTTTTCGCCAGCGCGCGCGCGTTGGCGACGATCTGCGCCGCATAAGCCTTGAACTCGGGTTGCAGTGCTTCGCCGAAAGCCACGGCCTTGGCAGCGATTACGTGGACCAGGGGGCCGCCCTGCAGGCCCGGGAAGACTGCAGAGTTGAACTTCTTGGCGAGCGCTTCGTCGTTGGTCAGGATCACGCCCGAACGCGGTCCGCGCAGGCTTTTGTGCGTGGTGGTGGTCACGACATGCGCGTGGGGGAAGGGCGAGGGGTGCGCACCGCCGGCAACCAGCCCCGAGAAATGGCTCATGTCGACCATTAGAATCGCGCCGATCTCATCGGCAATCGCCCGGAACGCGGCAAATTCCCATACGCGCGAATAGGCAGTTCCGCCGGCGATGATCAGCTTGGGTTTGTGCTCGCGCGCCAGGCTCGCGACCTGATCCATGTCGAGCAGCTCGTCGTCCTTGCGCACGCCGTAGGGGATCGGGTGAAACCATTTGCCGCTCATGTTGACCGGCGAGCCGTGCGTCAGGTGGCCGCCCGAATTGAGGTCTAGCCCCATGAAGCTGTCACCCGGATTGAGCAGCGCGAGGAACACCGCCTGGTTCATCTGGCTGCCCGAATTGGGCTGGACGTTGGCGAATTCGCAGCCGAACAGTTTCTTCGCGCGCTCGATCGCGAGATTCTCGACCACATCGGCATATTCGCAGCCGCCGTAGTAGCGCTTGCCCGGGTAGCCTTCGGCATACTTGTTGGTGAAGACCGATCCGGTCGCCTCCATCGTCGCGCGGCTGGCGATGTTCTCGCTCGCGATCAGCTCGATCTTGTGCTGCTGGCGACCGAGTTCGCCGCGGATCGCAGCGTAGACTTCAGGATCGGCCTGCTCGAGGCGGGCATTGAAGAACCCGGCCGGGCGGATGGCGGGGAGGGCTTCGAGAGTGTCGGTCACGTTTGCTGTGCTCCTCAGCAGGTCGGATGAGTCAATTTGTCGACGCGGCCGCTGTGGCGGCCGCCCTGGAATTCGCCGGCCAGGAACGCATCGAGGCAGGCCTTGGCGAGGTCGACGCCGATCAGCCGCTCGCCGAATGCAATGGCATTCGCGTCATTATGTTCCCGCGCAAGCGTTGCTGAATAGGGTTCGTTGACAAGCGCGCAGCGCAGCTTCGGGTGGCGATTGACCGCGATCGATATGCCGATCCCCGAGCCGCATATCGCAACCCCGAACCGGGCAGTGCCATCGGCAACGACGTCGGCCAGTTTGTACCCGAAGTCGGGATAGTCGACCCGGTCGGCGGTTTCAGGGCCAAGATCGGCAACCTCGTGGCCAAGTTCGATCAGATAATCGCGCAGTTCGGCCTTCAGGGCGAAACCGGCGTGGTCCGAGGCAATCGCAATACGCATGTCCGGGCCAATAGGCGTACCCCGGGCCGCGCGCCAGCCCCCGCGGTGACAATCCCGATAACTAATGCCCGACATTCGTTTGCAGCTTGCGCCGGGAGATGGTGATGTTACCCGGTCGATCCATGACCCAAGTCTTGCGCGATCGTTCGAACATCTGGATCTTCATTGCCGGGGCCGTCGCTGTGACGCTCGGCGTGGTGCTGCATCTGCCGATGTTCTGGATGGGCCGGATGGACCATTTCAAGCTATCCGGCATGGCGATGGACACCGATATGCTGATCGGAATGGGCCTGATCGTCGCCGGAATTGCGGCAGCTTGTTACGGCATGCTGCCGAAAAACCTCGCCCAGCAAATCCACGCCTCGCGCCACATCAGCGTGGCCGCGCCAGAAGATGCGCCGCTCTCGCCTGCACATTTACGCCTGATGTTCGTGCTGGTGGTGGCACTGGTGATCGACGTGATGAAGCCAGCTTCGCTTGGGTTCGTGATGCCGGGGCTGACCGCCGAGTACGGTGTACCCAAGGCGACCGGCGCGCTGGTGCCCTTTGCTGCGCTGACCGGGACGGTGCTCGGTTCGATCCTGTGGGGCATGGCCGCCGATATCTATGGCCGCAAGGCTTCGATCCTGCTTTCGGCGATCATGTTCGTCGGCACCTCGATCTGCGGGGCTATGCCCAGCCTCGCATGGAACGTGGTGATGTGCTTCCTGATGGGGGCGGCGGCGGGCGGAATGCTTCCGGTAACTTACGCGCTGCTCGCCGAAACTATGCCAAGCCGCCACCGCGGCTGGGCACTGGTGCTGGTCGGCGGACTGGGGGCTTCGGGTGGCTATTTCGCCGCAAGCGGCTTTTCGGCCTGGCTCGAGCCGGTGTGGTCGTGGCGCATCCTGTGGCTGCTCAACCTGCCCACCGGGCTGTTCCTGCTGTTGATGGCCACGCAGATTCCCGAAAGCGCCAAATACCTCCTCGCAAGGGGGCGCCGCGCCGAGGCGCAGCAGGTCATGCAGCAATTCGGCACGACCCGCCACGACCATGGCAGCGAAGAGGAAGACGCTGATTTCATGCCGCTCCATGCGGCCGAAAATGCCTCGATGCGCGATCTGTTCACCAGCGGCATGCTGGGCACGACGCTGGCGCTGAGCCTGCTCGCGCTCGGCTGGGGCTTCATCAATTTCGGGGTATTGCTGTGGCTGCCCGCCGATCTTGTGGCGAACGGAATCAATCTTGCCGCTGCATCCGGGCTGATCGCAAAGTCTGCGCTGATCGCGGTCCCCACGGTAGGGATTGTGGCGCTGCTGTATAGTTGGTGGAGCACCAAGCTTTCATTGGTCGCTGTTTCGCTGGTTGCAGCCCTCGGACTTCTTGGCATCATTGCGATCAAGGCCAACGTGCCCGTTTCGCCGGTGCTGCTGCTTGCCTTCCTGATCGTGGGCACCAATGCGCTGCTGGCGATCATCCTGCCTTATGCCGCCGAAAGCTATCCGCTGCACATCCGCGGCCGGGCAACGGGCTGGATCGCCGCTTGCACCAAGGCTGGCGGGCTGCTTGCCCAGGCTCTTGGCATCGCCGCAATGGTTCCGCCGCTGGGCGTAGCGGCCGGCGCGGCAATTGTTCCTGTATTGGTCGGCGTGGCGTTGACGCTGCGCTATTGCCGCGAAACGCGCGGTGTGGACCTTCGCCAGATTGATGCGGCGAGGGTTTAAGCCCGGAAAGAAAAGCCCCGCCGAAGCAGGGCCCTTCCGTTACTGATCGAGAAAGCTGCGCATCTTGCGTGACCGGCTCGGGTGCTTGAGCTTCCTCAGCGCCTTGGCTTCGATCTGGCGAATGCGTTCGCGGGTGACCGAGAACTGCTGGCCGACCTCCTCGAGCGTGTGATCGGTGTTCATGCCGATGCCGAAGCGCATGCGCAGCACGCGTTCCTCGCGCGGGGTCAGCGATGCCAGCACCCGGGTCACGGTTTCCTTGAGGTTGGCCTGTATCGCGGCATCGACAGGCGCTCGGCCATTTCCTCGGGCGTGGGCTCGCGGCCCTGCTCGTGGAGGAACTGGCGGCTGGTGCGGACCAGCTTGTTGATCGTCT
>JBJTMA010000148.1:0-2789 GCA_046063295.1 Novosphingobium sp. | reverse complement strand
CAGCTGCTCGGATTCCCGCGTTCCACCCGAACTGCTGTTCGAACGCGGGCTGGGCGAACTGTTCATTGTCCGCAACGCCGGCAACACGCTTTGCGCCACGGCGCTCGGGAGTCTCGAATTTGCCGTCACCCAGTTGCAGGTCCCGCTGATCGTCGTGATGGGCCACGAAGCCTGTGGCGCGATCCGCGCGGCCGTGTCGGTGGCCCGGGGCGAAACCGCCTACAGCAGTAATGTCTCGAAGGTGCTGCAGTCGTTGCTCCCGGCCGTGCTGGAAGCCGATCCCTGGGCGGAAGACCTGTGCAACGCCGCCGCTCTATGTAATGTCCGCAAGGTCGTGAAGGAGCTGCAGAAAGAGGCATCTCCCGCACTGCTCGATCCACAAGCGGAAGGCCGATTACTGGTGGTCGGTGCCTACTACCACCTCGATTCCGGGCGGGTAGAATTCCTCGACCAGTGACAACCGCACCAGGCGGCGACTGTCATCCTCATGCGCCGTTTGGCTGCGACCCCGTCGCAAATGTCTTTCGTTCCCGAGCTGATTATTCAGGGGAAGCTTTGAAACCGATTCCGCAGTTGGTTTACAAGCACACCGTACGCAGTGACACTGCCGGAAATTGTCTAGCTGCAACAATGGTATACCGCTATTTCTGGCGCTGGTGTTAAACTGATTTGAGCGCAAATCGCGATTTGAATCGCCATGACGCCGGTGGCTATCCTGATGATCTTTTGCAAGAATCTTGGTTGATTTGACCGAAAATCGTGACTTGCTGGGCTTTTGGCCCGATTGAGCTAATCAGGTTGCGCTTTGCGTGCGCTTTGCTCTCGATTGCGACCACTGAATCAGGTCGTCGCGGCGGCTTGCCGAGTGCAGTACGCCGCCCAATCGGCCATCATCTCGCGGCGCTTGTCGAGGTAGTTGGTGCGACGGTAGGCTGCCTCGACCTTGTTGGCGACAGTGTGCGCCAGGGCCGCTTCAGCGACCTCTCCCGGGTAGCTGGTCTGCTCTGCTGCCCAGTCGCGGAAGGCCGAGCGGAAGCCGTGCACGGTGTAGGGAATGTCGGAGTAACGCAGGATCTTGAGTAGCGTCATATCGGACAGCGGACGGCGCACATCGCGTCCCGGGAAGATCAGGTTGCTGCATGGTGCATGGAACTGCCTGGCGCACTCCAGCACGTCGATCGCGGCGGCGGAGAGGGGAACGACGTGTTCCTTGCCAACCTTCATCCGGGAAGCTGGAATGGTCCACAGCTTAGCTTCCAGATCGATCTCTTTCCACTGGGCTCCGCGTACCTCTCCTGACCTTGCAGCGGTCAGGATCAGGAACTCCAGCGCCAGTCTTGAGACGCTCAACCCCGCGTGCAGATGGGCCACGAACCGGGGCACCGCATCGTAAGGCATGGCGGCAAAGTGACCGTCCTTCTTGGGCTGCCTTGGGAGCACGCGAGAGACCGAACGCATCGGTGCTTCGGTGGGGCGCATGCCATTGGCATAGGCCCAGTCGAGAACCACCCCGATCCGCTGCTTGACCCGCCGGGCGGTCTCCGGCTTCTTCAACCAGATCGGCAGCAGCACCTCGCGGATTAAGGGGCCTTCGATGTCATTGACCAGCCGATCGCCCAATACTGGGAAAGCATAGTTCTCCAGAGTGGTAATCCACTGATCCTGATGCTTGCCGTTCTTCCAGCTTGCCTTCTGCTCGGCATGTACCTGCAAGGCAGCTGCCTTGAACGTCAGTATCTCCAGCTTGCGGCGCTTGCGCTCCGCCACAGGATCGATCCCGCGCTGGACATCCCGCCGCAGCTCGAGGGCTGCATCGCGCGCTTCCTTCAACGACACCAGCGCCAGAGAACCGAGCCCTATATCGCGCCGCCGACCGTTCACAGTAGCGCGGAGCTGCCAGTTGCCCTTGTTCGGTCCCGTCAATTCCAGGAACAGGCCGTCGCCATCGTTGTAACGCCCGGGTTCCTTGAGGTTTCGAATATGCAGTGGCGTGAGCCGGCCCATGATCGATCATCCTGTTCCGCCCCCACAATCTCCCCCACACTCCAAGCCGGATTTGGGGAGATTAGGGAGAACAATATAAGAACATCGAAAACTCGATCAAGGCCGAAAAACCGCAGAAATCTGCGACTTTCCGGGACTAATCGTGCTTTCCTGGGATGATATAGATGGCGGAGACGGAGGGATTCGAACCCTCGGTACCGGATTTACCAGTACGACGGTTTAGCAAACCGTTGGTTTCAGCCACTCACCCACGTCTCCGGATCGCAGCGGCGAAGCCGGGCCTATAGCGAGGGCTTGCGGGGGCGGCAAGGGGTGTGGGGATTCTTTTCTTTGGCCGTGGCGGACTCGTCTGGCCGCACGCCGGACTCGTTTCGCCGCGCGGTGATTGCCGGGGTCGCGGGACTGGATTCTCTAGGCTGGACGGGCCCTGTGCCCAGAATTTGATACGGGATCGGAACGGATGATGGCGGGCTTTGCAACAATGATGCGCGGTGCGGCGGCGGGGCTGTTTGCCGCGCTGGCACTGGCCGGGGCAAGCCCGCTTGCCGCGCAGGTGCAGTCCGTCGATCCGGACAAGGCGATCGATGCCGATCTGGTCAAGCCTGCCGCGCAAGCCGCGCCGGTTGCAGCACCGCAGGCCGATCCTCGGCCGCGGCGACAGTGGCACCGCCGGCCGATCCGGCCACCGCGGCACCAGCGACGACCCCGGCCAAGCCGGGCAGCACCTACAAGCAGGACGACCTGATCGGCGCGGCCGAAGGGGTGTTCGGCAAGGGGGCCAAGGG
>JBJTMA010000147.1:0-5238 GCA_046063295.1 Novosphingobium sp. | reverse complement strand
CTGGCGCACCGCGTGCGCAACTTGTTCGGGGTGGTGCTGTCGTTGATCGGCTTCTCATCGCGCAAGTCGGGCACCACCGCCGAAGTGCTGTCCGACATCACCCAGCGCATCCATGCGCTGAGCCGCGCGCACAACATGGCGACCGGCGATATCTCCGGCGACGCCGATCTCGGCGAATTGCTCGATAGTCTGGGCAAGCCCTACCAAACAGCGGACGAAGAATCGGCATTTGTCTGTGCGGGCGCCCCAGTGACCGTACCGGCTCGCACCGTGACGCCGCTCGCGCTGCTGTTCCACGAGCTGGCCACCAACGCGGCGAAGTACGGCGCCTTGTCCCAGCCCGGCGGGCGAGTGCGGATCACCTGGCAGGATGCGAGCGGCGGCGAGAGCCTGCGGATCGAGTGGCGCGAGCTGGGCGGCCCGCCGCCTGCAGCCAAACGTTCCGCGCCGTCTCCCAAGGGCGGCTTCGGCCAGCGCATGACCAGCGCCGCGGTTCAGCAGATCGGCGGGACCCTGCACAGCGAATTTCCGCCAGAGGGGGCCATTGTCGTGCTGGAGATCCCCCGCGCTAGTTAAGCCCCGTGGTAGGCCCGGTACCAGTCAACGAAGGCAGGTACCCCGACGTCGATCGAGGTGGTCGGCGCATAGCCGAGATCACGCGAGATCGCCGAAATGTCGGCATAAGTCGCGGGCACGTCACCCGGCTGCATCGGTAGCATTTCGATCACCGCTTTCTTGCCGCAGGCCTCTTCCAGCAGGCCGACAACCTTCATCAGGTGTTCGCTCTGGCTGTTGCCGATGTTGTAGAGCGCGTGCGGCTTGACGCTGCCCCCGGCCTTTTCGGTCCCGTCGTTTGCCGGCGGCGCATCGAGGCAGGCCACCACGCCCGAGACGATGTCATCGATATAGGTGAAGTCGCGGTACATTTCGCCGTGGTTGAACACCGGGATCGGCTCGCCCGCGAGGATGCGGCGGGTAAAGTTCCACAGCATCATGTCAGGCCGTCCCCACGGTCCGTAGACGGTGAAGAAGCGCAGGCCCGTCAGCGGCAGCGCAAACAGGTGCGCGTAGGTTTCGCTCATCAGTTCGTCGGCGCGCTTGGTCGCGGCATAGAGCGAGACCGGATGATCGGTGCGGTCCTCCACCGCGAAGGGCAGCTTGGTATTCCCGCCGTAAACCGAGCTCGAACTGGCATAGACCATGTGTTCGACCTGGCGGTGGCGCGCCAGTTCGAGCAGATTGACGTGCCCCGCCAGGTTGGACTGCACATAGGCCTGCGGATTTTCGAGGCTGTAACGGACTCCGGCTTGCGCACCGAGGTGAGCGATCCGGTCGATCTGCATGCCTTCAAGCGCGGCGGTGAGCGCTCCCATGTCGGAGAAATCGAGGTGATGAAAGGTAAAGCGGTTACCGCCTTCATCGCGCAGCAATCTGACGCGGTCGTGCTTCAACGAGATCTGGTAATAGTCGTTGATACTGTCGATCCCGATCACCTCGTCGCCGCGCGCCAGCAGGCGCCGCGTGAGGCAGAAACCGATGAAGCCGGCCGCGCCGGTAACCAGAACTCGCATGTGTGCCCCTTGTCGTATCGGGCGCGACTTATCGCCCCGGCCTTATTTCATGGTTAACCCGCCAATGGTAGGGCGCAGCTCATGAACGCAGCGCAAACATCTCCTGCCCCGCACAAGGTCCTACTGGTCTTCGGAACCCGTCCCGAAGCGATCAAGCTGTTCCCGCTGGTCACCGCGCTCCAGGAAGACCCGCGCTTCCAGCCGGTGGTGTGCGTCTCCGCCCAGCACCGCCAGATGCTGGATCAGGTACTGGAGATTGCGGGCATCGTCCCCGATTACGATCTCGACCTGATGCGTCCCGACCAGAGCCTTGACGCATTGACCGCGGCCTTGCTCACCGAACTGGGCAAGGTGATGGACGAAGTCCAGCCGCACCGCGTGATCGTGCAGGGGGATACGGCAACCGCGATGGCCGGCGCGCTGGCCGCCGATTACCGCAAGGTGCCGGTGGGCCACGTCGAGGCGGGCCTGCGGTCGGGCAATATCTATCACCCCTGGCCCGAAGAGGTGAACCGCAAGATCATCGGCGGCATCGCCGACATGCATTTCGCTCCAACCGACGTTTCGGCCGCGGCGCTGCTGGCCGAGAATATTCCCGCCCAGCGGGTCCACATCACCGGCAACACGGTGATCGATGCCCTGCTGTGGGTGCGCAAGCGGATTTTCGCCAAGCCTTCGATGGCGAGCGCGCTGGCCGATCTCCAGGTGCTGTTCGAAGGACGGCGGATCATCGGGGTGACCAGCCACCGCCGCGAGAATTTCGGCGGCGGTATGGCAACTATCGCCGAGGCGATCCGCCAGATCGCCGCGCGGCACGATGTCGCTGTGATCTTCCCTGTCCACCTCAATCCCAATGTCCGCGCGATCATGAACAAGCAGCTGGGGAACCTCAACAACGTCGCGCTGATCGAACCGCTCGACTATCCCAACTTCGTCCGCCTGCTCTCGATCGCCGAGATCATGCTGACCGACAGCGGCGGGGTGCAGGAAGAAGCCCCGGCGCTGGGCAAGCCGGTGCTGGTCATGCGCGAGACCACCGAGCGCCCCGAAGGCGTCACCGCCGGCACCGCCAAACTGGTGGGAACCGACACAAAAACTATCGTTACCGAAATGTTCAATCTTCTCGACGATAAGGCCGCTTACGAAGCAATGGCGCGGGCGCACAATCCCTTTGGGGACGGGCAGTCAGCGAGCCGGATCGTGGAGCTGCTCGGGAATGAAATCGGACGTTAAGCCGACCGTTTGTGTTGTTGGACTGGGGTACATCGGACTGCCGACCGCGGCGATTGTCGCGCGATCTGGCTGC
This sequence comes from Novosphingobium sp., assembly GCA_046063295.1. Taxonomy (GTDB): domain Bacteria; phylum Pseudomonadota; class Alphaproteobacteria; order Sphingomonadales; family Sphingomonadaceae; genus Novosphingobium. The sequence continues at coordinate 2,361 of JBJTMA010000147.1, read as the reverse complement.
AAGGTGCACGGGGTCGACGTTTCGCAGCACGTTGTCGACACGATCAACCGCGGCGAAATCCATATCGAGGAAGTCGATCTAGATGGCCTGGTCCAGGGCGTGGTCCAGCGCGGACTGCTCAAGGCTTCGACCAAGGTCGCGCCATCGGACGTCTTCGTGATCGCGGTACCGACGCCGTTCGACGCCAATCATGCGCCCGACATTTCCTATGTTCTCGCCGCTGGCGAAGCGGTCGCCCCGGTGCTCAAGCCCGGCGACTGCGTGATCCTCGAATCGACCTCGCCAGTTGGCACCACCGAGGCGCTGCGCGACCTGATCGCCAAGGCCCGGCCCGATCTCAAATGCCCCAAATCTCCAGGACAAGGGGGCCTGACCAATGAGACCCCGGACATCTCGATCGCCTATTGTCCGGAGCGGGTGCTTCCAGGCAAGATCCTCGAAGAGCTCACCAATAACGACCGCTCGATCGGCGGGATTACGCCCCGGTGTGCGCGCAAGGCGCTGACCTTCTACAAGCTGTTCGTGCGCGGCACCTGCGTGGTGACCGACAGCCGCAGCGCCGAGATGACCAAGCTGGTCGAGAACGCCTACCGCGACGTCAACATCGCTTTTGCCAACGAACTCAGCATGGTTGCCGATCACATGGGGCTCGACGTGTGGGAGGTGATCAAGCTCGCCAACCGTCACCCGCGCGTGAACATCCTGACCCCGGGTCCGGGCGTGGGCGGGCATTGCATCGCGGTCGACCCGTGGTTCATCGTTCACGGCGCGCCCGAGCAGACCCCGCTGATCCGTACTGCGCGCGGCGTCAATGACGGCAAGATCCATCATGTCGTCGCGCACGCCGAAGCACTGATCGCGGCCAATCCGAAGGCCAAGGTCGCCTGCCTCGGCCTCGCCTTCAAAGCGAACATCGACGACTTCCGCGAAAGCCCCGCGCGCCTCGTCGCGGTAACCCTGGCGCGCAAGTTCGGTGGCCGCATCAAGGTGGTCGAACCCTATGCAGCCGAGCTCCCCAAGGAGTTCGCCGGGACCGAGGCCGAGCTGATCGACATCGACAGCGCGCTCGAAGAGACCCAGATCCTGATCGTGCTGGTCGACCACGACCAATTCAAGGCGGTTCCGCTCGCCGAGCGCGCCGGCCACCTGGTTTACGACACCCGCGGGATCTGGCTGGACCAACCGCGCGCCGCCACCCGCGATGCCGAAGGCCTGCGGCTCGCCAGCTGAGCGGGGTGGAAGCGTTCTTCCTTTATGGCGGCATGGCGCTGTGCCTGCTTTGCCTGTGGCTGCTGGCGCGCAAGGACTGGATTCGCCTGACGACGATCTCGCGCACCGTCGATGGTGAAGTGATCGGCCATCGCATCAGCCATGACAGCGATGGCACCAGCTACGCCGCGATCTTCCGCTTCTCGGCCGAGGGTGCCACGCACGAAGTGAACGATGCGGTGCTGAGCGGCCAACCGCGGCCACCGATCGGCACCAGGGTCACGCTGCGCTATCCGTTCGGACGGCCCGATCTGGCGCGCGTGCCGCGCTTGTGGACCTGGTTTTTTGTCTACACCGCGCTGCTGCTCATGCTGGCGATCCTTGCCGGGCGAGCGGGCGGCTGGCTTCAACCCGGATCGGGCAGCATGCCGGGCTGACCTGACCCCCTTTCGCGGGAACGACTTGGGCGGCGCGCGGTTTCTCGGATGAACCAGAAACCGGAGCCTGCCAGAATGAACACGCCCCCGCGCAACCCGCTTCCCGACGATGCCGTGCTGCAAAGCGAAGATGCACCCGAAGCGCACAACCAGTCGCAGGATGACGAGGGCGAGCAGGCCCAGACGCTGGCCGACGAGGCGCTGGGCCGCGGATCGGACTTCGGCGAGGGTGAGAGCGACAAGCCCGGCTACGATTCGATCAGCGACAGCGACGGCGATTCGACCCCTGACCTCGTCGATACGATGAACCAGATGGTCAGCTCGGGCCGGATCGACATGGGCGCCTTCCGCGGCGAACGGAACGACGACGACGAAGAGGATGGCCTCGGCGAACAGGGCCTTGAGGACTGAGCGCTAACCTTTCGCTAACCATGCCCGGCTATCCTGCTGGCGGGCCGGACACCGCACCGGTGCGCCGCCGCAGCAGGAGGCATTTGCGATGCCAGACCGCACCGAACCGAGTGCCGGCACCGAACGCCGGGGCGTAGAGCGCAGCCAGGACCGCCGCCCCTACGCAGGCGAGGATCGGCGCAGCGCCGAGCGCCGCAGCAGCAAGGACCGCCGCGGCGTGCCGCGCCCCTGATCCATCCTTATCCACCACTAGCAGTTGCGGAGCAGTTCTTGCTTGAGCGCCCACATCCCGTCATGCCCGGAC
>JBJTMA010000146.1:0-10613 GCA_046063295.1 Novosphingobium sp. | reverse complement strand
TCCGGCGCGCGGCCGAGGAGTTGTGCCTTACACACCCTGCTGTAAGCCATCAGGTCCAGTTGATCGAGGAGGAGCTGGGCATCCAGCTGTTTGCCCAGGACGGTCGGCACATCGTCTCGACCGAAGAAGGCCGCTTGCTGTATCCCTATGTTCGCAGTGCGTTCGAAGCCCTGCTCGAAGGGGTAGAAGCGGCGCAGCGCCATGCCCTGGACAAGCCGCTGCGCGTCCAGACCTACATCACCGCATCGATCCGCTGGCTGGCGCGGCGCGTACCGCAGTTCATGGAGGATCACCCCGAAATCAAGCTGGCGCTGGCCACCTATGCGGTCGAATGGACGTTCGACGATCGCATTGCCGACGTCGGACTGGTCTATTGCAAGAGCCCGCCGGATCCCGCGAAGTTTCATTGGGAGCCACTGTTCGACTATGCCCTGTACCCGGTCTGCAGCCCTGATTTTCTGACAAGTTGTGGCAAGAAGCCGACCATCGCCGACCTGATGGCCCGGCCGCTGATTGCGATTTCGACCGAAGACCAGAACTGGCAGGGCTGGTTTGCATCGGCGGGCCTTGAATTTGCACCGCAGACCCCCGGCATCATGGTCGACACCGGCGCCATGGCGCTCGAGATGGCGCTGGCCGGCCGGGGGGTGGCGCTGATCAACGGGCCTTTTGCCGAGCCGGAGCTAAGCGACGGCCGTCTGGTGATCCCCGTACCGCACCGCGAGGTATGCCCCGGCGCATGGGGCCTGATCTGCCGCAAGGACATGCGCGACAACCTGCGGGTCGGCACATTCATCGACTGGATCGCGGCGAACGCCGGTCAGCGGTTTGGAACCACCTCGTAACCCGGTTCTTCCGGTTCGTCGTCGACCATCTGGTCGGGGAAGCCGGTGCCCAGAACCTTGAGCCCGACCGGCTCTTCGAAGCGGCGGATGATATTGGGCGAAAACTCGCGGTCGCCGTAAGCGGTGCGGGCTTCCTTGAACAACCGCACGATCAGCGGTGAGAGTTCGACCGGCACCCCGTGTTCCTGCGCGATATCATCGAACAGGCCGATGTCCTTGCTAACCAGGTCCATCGTGAAGTTGATGTCGCGGCTGCCGTTGAGGATCACCTGGCTTTCGGTCTCGTGGACGAAGCTGTTGCCCGAGGAGATCTTGATCGCCTCGTAGGTGGTGTTCATGTCGAGCCCGGCGGCCTTGCAGGTGGTCAGCGCTTCGGCCAGCGCCACCAGATGCACGGTGCACAGGTAATTGGTCATCACCTTGAGCTTGGAGGCGGTACCCAGTTCGCCGGTGTGCAGGATCCGCCGGCCCATCGATTTGAGCAAGGGCAGAACGCGGTCGAAGCCCTCGCGCGGGCCGCCGGCAAAGATCGAGATGTTGCCGGTATCGGCGCGGTGGCATCCGCCCGAAACCGGGCATTCCATGAACAGCGCGCCCCTGGCCGAGACGAGCGGGCCCAGCCGTATGACCTCCTCGTAATCGGTGGTGCTCATCTCCATCCACACCTGCCCGGGACGCATCACCGCGAGGAACCCGTCCGCCCCCTCGGCAACCGCGGCGCTGGCAGCCGGCGAAGGCAGGCAGGTGACGATGACATCGCACAGTTCGCCCAGTTCGCGCGGGCTTGCCGCTGCCGTCGCCCCTTTGGTCACGAATTCTGCCACCAGGTCGGGGTTGAGATCGCGCACGACCACGTCATGGCCATTGCGGACAAGGCTTCCGGCCAGTTTGCCGCCAACATTGCCCAGCCCGATGAAGCCGATTTTCATGCGTGACCTCCCGTGGAATTATCTGGCCATCTGGCCGTGCGCGCGATGCCCTCACAACTGAAAAAAATTCCGCCGTCGGATAAAACGATTTGCCCGGGGATGGCACATCACAGCGACTTTTACTGGACGGACAAAAAAATTGAGGGGACGCGGGACAATCAGCGATGCAGGATTGGCGATGGCGATGGCTGAAGCGAAGGCAGCTGCGATGACAGCGAACGACGGAGTGACGGTGGGTGACCGCGGCTTGGAACTGGTCCTGCCGGGTGCGGGCAAGTCCTACTTCAACCATTACTGGCTCCGCGACAACTGCAGTTCATCGTTCGATCCCGAAACCCGCGAACGCGTGTTCGATATCTTTCACCTCGATGCCCCGCCCCGTCCCCGCCGCGCACAAATTGTCGGCGGCGAACTCGAGGTGGTCTGGGACGGTGAAAACCATGTTTCGCACTATCCGCTGGACTGGCTTGAAGCCTGCGTTGCCGGGCCGCGCAGCGATCCGGCCGATCTGGTCCGGCAGCCGTGGTACGGCGATCATTTCCCGGACGTGCACCGGGTTGAATTTGCCGTGCTCAAGCAGAATGCCGAGGCGCTGAAGGATTATCTGCGAGCCCTGCTGGTCGAAGGCGTGGCCTTCGTCACCGCGATGCCCGACAGCGACGAGGCGCTGACCGAGCTGGTGCGAATGACCGGGCATGTCCGGCCCACCTTCTTCGGCGAATACTTCGACGTGCGCACCCACATCGAGCCTTCGAACCTGGCCTATACCGCCAATGCGCTGGAACTGCACACCGATACCCCTGCAGAAGACCTAGCCCCCGGCATGCAGTTCCTGCACTGCCGGGCCAATTCGGTCGAAGGCGGGGACAACCTGTTTCTTGACGGCATGGCGGTGGCGGAAGATCTGCGTCAGCAGTACCCGGAAGACTTCCGGATCCTCTCCGAGACACGGGTGACCTTCTATTGCGAGCACGATACCTATGACATGCGCGCGCGCCAGCGCGTGATCGAGCTTGACGAACATGGCGCGGTTTCGGGCGTCACCATCAGCCAGCACATGGCCGACGTGTTCGATTTGCCGCAACGCGAACTCGACGCCTTCTACCCGGCTTTCTGCCGGTTCGGCCGCATGCTTGCCGATCCCAGATACGTGATGCGCTTCAACATCCGTCCTGGCGAATGCATCGCTTTCGACAACCATCGGATCGTGCATGGCCGCGATGCCTATTCGGCAACCAGCGGGGATCGCTACCTGCGTGGGTGCTATAGCGATCGCGGCGAACTGCGCAGCGCTTACCGCGTGCTGGCGGGCGCGGGCCGCTTCAAATGAACGAGGCCGCCCTGCGCGAGGATCTGGCTGCCGCGTTCCGCATAGCCGCGCAGCTGGGCTGGCATGAATCGGTCGGCAATCATTTCAGCGCCGCTGTGTCGGAGGATGGCACGCGGTTCCTGCTCAACCCGCGCTGGCGCCATTTCGCCTCGATCCGGCCGCAGGATCTGCTGCTGCTTGACGCGAACGATCCCTCGGTCATGGACGGGCCAGAGCCGCCCGATGCCTCGGCCTGGACGATCCATGGCGCGATTCACCGGGCCTGCCCGGCGGCGCGCGTCGTGCTCCATTGCCACCCGGTGCACAGCACGGCGCTGGCGATGCTGGCCGATCCCGAGCTGAAGCCGCTCGACAACAATACTGCACGCTTCTTCAACCGGGTCGCGATCGACCGCCAGTTCGGCGGCATTGCCGACGAAGCAGAGGAAGGTCTGCGGCTGGTCTCGGTACTGGGCAATCACCGCACCATGCTGATGGGCAATCACGGACTTATGTGCATCGGCGAAAGCGTCGCCGAAGCCTTCGAGAACCTCTACTTCTTCGAACGCGCGGCGCAGACCCAGCTGCTGGCCTATGCCAGCGGCAGGCCGCTCAACGTGCTCAGCGATGACCTGGCCGAACGGACCGCCCAGGGGTGGGACGCCTATCGCGGCATGGCCCAGGCGCATTTCGAGTGGCTGAAATCGCAGTTGCCGCCGCTCGCATAAGTGCGCCTTCCCCGGAACAGGGTGTTGGTGACGTGGCCCATTTTGGTCGAGATGTTTCGGATGAACCTCTATCGGGTGGTCGCAACGGCTCGTGAGACGCGATCCCTGATCATGCGGAAATGGCCAGCGTCGGCCAGCGCTCGGCGATCTCGGTTCCGTCGAATATCGCGAGATCGCCGAACTGCAGGAACAGCGCCTCGCTCTGGTTGGGGCGGAAGAAGACGAAATCATCCGGCTTCAGATCGACCCGTGCGGACCCGGTCAAAAGTTCCTGATTGGATGAACGCCCGAACAGCGAGGAATAGGCCAGCCCGGCGGGCGAGACCGGCTGAGCAAGCCAGTGACCGCCGTGGATGAAGAAGCCGCGCTGGCTGTTGCGGTCGAACCAGTGCATCGCTCCCGATACACTTTCGAGCCCCGGCAGCTGCAGGTTGTCGCTGCGCTTGAGCACCGGCGTCGCGATGAAAGCGGCGGGTTGAAGATCATGCAGTTCGGGCAGATCGAAGTCGCCGGGCTTCACGAAAGCCGAACCGACCGAAACCTCGTTCGCCACGGTCTTCCGGCAATGCCGACGGAAGGTCGGACTGCCCGCCCCGTTGAGGGTGAGCGCGCCGCGGTCAGCAAGCCCCGCGCCTGCCAGAACCTCGATCATCTGCGCATAGATTGCCTGTGACGCCGCGAAGGCGCGGTCGGGCGAAAGCATTTTCGGGACATGCGGGTCATAGCCCATCAGCCCGGCGACCTTGACCCCGGCTTGCTGCGCCTGGCGCACCGCGTTGCCAAGATCGCGCGGATCATTGATGCCGCCGCGGTGGAGCCCGACGTCGATTTCGAAGTTCGCTTGCCACGCCAAGTTCCTGGTCTTGGCGGCTTCGCTATATTCGGAAAGTCGCAGGGGGGTATCGATCAGCCATTGGACCCGGCCCGCGGCCTCCGCGCCGGCGCTGTCAATGAACCGGGCGAATTCGCCAGCGGGCAGCGGCTTGCCGATCAGGCGGCTGGCTTCGGGGTGAAGCTCGGTCAGCTGGAGTAGCATGTCCGCGCTGAACGCCATCAGCCGCTCCGACCCCATTCCGCCCAGCACCATTTCAAGCAGGCGCGGCGAAGGCAGCGATTTCGCGACGACACGCAGCGGCAGGCCGGCACGCGCGGTGCTCGCCCGGATTGCGGCGATATTGGCGCTGAGCCGTTCGCGGTCGATAACCAGCGTCGGGCGCAGCAGCCCGGCACGGCGTAGCGCCGCCGCCAATCCGCTGAAGTAAGGATCGTGGCCGGCCTGGCCCTTGTCCGCCGGACGCGCCGCCAGTACGCCGATGCCTGCCAGCACAAGAGCAGAACTTCCTGCGATCATCGCGCGCCTGGTCCGCCTAGCCATGACCGAACAGCCTTGCGATGTGCGGATTGACCATCCGTCCCTGTGGATCGACGCTGCGCCGCACCGCCCCAGCTTCACCGAACATCGGATAGAGTGCCGCAAGTTCGGCTGCGGTCAGCGAATGGAGCTTGCCCCAGTGCGGACGCCCGCCAGCTTCGCGCAGGACCGGCTCGACCAGACGGAACATCCATTCGTAATCGTCCTTGTAATAGGCGTGAACCGCGATCGAGCCGCTTTCGCGCTGGTAGAACGGCGACAGCCAGGCATCGTCGGGCGCGATGATCCGTGCCTCGATCGGCACGAACACGTCGCGCGCCTCACGCTCGATCCGGCGGACGATTTCGCGGATCGCATCGACCTGATTGGCGATCGGCAGGTGGTATTCCATTTCGTTGAACTTGATCGGTCGCTCGTTCGAAAGCAGCTTCCAGCCCTGATCGACCGCGACCTGCGGCGGGATTTTCGCCAGTTCCTCGCGCACCAGCCGGCGGCGCAGCATGGGCACGAATTCGAACAGATCGCGCGCCTTCTTGAGGTCCATCAGCGCTTCGCTGTCGCGGTCGGGCCCGCGCGGCTTCACCGGTTCGCCCGTCACATCGTGCGTGATCAGCGCGCTCATTCCGGTGAACGGCAGAAGCTGGAATTCGGCGTTGCGGTGCTGCGACGCCAGCCCGGGCCAGTCGGCGAGCAGCGCTTCGGTCTCGACCAGTTTGACGATCTTCTTGACCCGGGTCAGCGGCTGGTTCTGAAGCGTGATCTCGCTGAGCACGCCAAACGCGCCGAGCCCGACCCGAGCCGCGTGGAACAGTTCAGGGCGGATATCACGGCTGCATTCGGCGATCTCGCCACCGGGGGTGACCAGGCGCAGCGCAGTAATCTGCCCGTGAATTGCGGTCAGGCCCTTGCCGGTACCGTGGGTTCCAGTCGCAACCGCGCCGGCCAGCGTCTGCTTGTTGATATCGGGAAGGTTGGGCATTTCCTGCCCGATCGCGGCGAGCGCCGGGCCGATCGCGGACAGACGCGTGCCGCCCCGGAACCGCGCGGTCAGCGCAGCCGGATCAGAGGTGACCGTGCCGGACAGCCGGTCGAGCGTCACCAGCGTCCCGTCGGTCGGAACGAGCGCGGTAAAGCTGTGGCCCGATCCGACCGGCCGGATCGGCGCCTTGGCCGACTGCAGCAGCGCGGCAAGTTCGGCTTCGCTGGCCGGTGCGGCGCGGACGGCGGGATATGCGTGCTGCACCCCCGACCAGTTGCTCCACAACAGGTTGCCGGTCGCGTCGGTTGCTGGTGGGAGCGCCGGTTCGCGGTCGAGCCACATGCGCCTTCCGGCAAGCCCTGCACCGCTCGCCGCGAGCAGGCCGGCTCCGCCGAGCAAGACCTTTCGCCGCGTGCCCCTCATCGCTCCCCCCGACCGGCCATGAACCGGATCAATACGCGCAGGTCCTCCGGACTGCATGAAAAGCACTGCCCGCCCGCGGGCATGCCGCCCTTGCCCTGTACCACACTGGCCAGCAGCGCATCCTCCCCGTTCTGCCAGCGCGGGTCCCACAAGGTGCGGTCGCCCGCCAGCGGCGCGTTCGATTCGCGCACCGTGTGGCAGGCCTTGCACGATTGTTCGTAAAGGCTGGCGACCCGCGCATCGGCGGGGCGCAGAGCGGCGCTCTGCTCAGGGGTAAGCGCGCGCGCTTGCTGCTGCGGCTGATTGCAGGCAGTCAACAGGACAAGCAGCAGGCAGGGGATTTGCAGACGCACTTTCCATTCTCCTCCGCTCAAACTATAGTGATGACTAAAGTTGTCAACCGCCTTCGAATGGAACACGCTTGACCCGCCTTCGCATTCCCAAACAGGCCCGCTCGCAGCAGACCTGGAACCGGCTGCTCGACGCGGCGGGAGAGTTGCTTGAAGAAGTCGGGGTTGAGCGGATCTCGACCAACATGGTGGCCGAGCGCGCGGGGGTCACCCCGCCCACGCTCTATCATTACTTTCCGGACAAATATGCGCTGCTGCAAACGCTGGGCGAGCGGTTGATGGAAACGCAGAACGCGCTGGTCTCGCTCGATCCGACCCAGGGCGATGCGGCGATCGCGCGGGTCCTGATCGAACATGTCGAGCTGACACGGAGTACCCCGGGCGGTCCGTGGGTGACGCGAATGCTGCGCGCGGTCCCGCAACTCGCGGAGGTACGGCTCGCCTCGCACCGCGAACTTGCCGATTCGATCGCGAACCGGCTGCTCGAATTCGATGCGACGCAGGATCCCCGCGTGGTAGCCAACCGCGCGCGGCTGGCGATCGATGTGGGATACGCCGCAGTCGAACTTGCGCTTGAGGAACCCGAACTGGACCCGGTCCAGATGATGCAGGATACGGCGGGCGCGATCCGTTCGATCCTCAGGCTGCCGGACGAGCCCGGCACCTGATGCCGTGTCGCGCAAACCCGCGCCACGCCGGTTCGTGACGCAACCTTGCGTAAGTGCGCGCACATCATCGCGATGGGAAACTGGAGCGGGCGAAGGGATTCGAACCCTCGACCCCAACCTTGGCAAGGTTGTGCTCTACCCCTGAGCTACGCCCGCTCTGAACGTCCGGAGCCTGTTGCGAAAGCCGCCACAGGCCGGGGAGAGGCGCGCGGTTAGCATCGGGTCTGCAGCTTGCCAAGGGAAAAATGCCGCAAGTGCCAAGTCATGCATTATCCCTTGGCAAATCGCGACAAAGGCCCAAATTGGGTCTTTCCATTCCACCCAAGCGGAGCACCAGCGTGGCAAGCCTCGGCCTCAATCTCGACGAACAGAAGGCGGTAGACCGCTTCCGCAGCAATGTCGTCGAACCTTCCATGACCAGCCTGGTCGTGCTCGATTTCTGGGCCGAATGGTGCGGGCCGTGCAAGGCGCTCACCCCGACGCTTGAGAAGGTCGCCGCCGACTATGCCGACAAGGGCGTGGTGCTGGCCAAGGTCAACGTCGACGAAGAGCCGTTCATCGCTTCGCAGTTCCAGGTCAAGTCGATCCCCACGGTCTATGCGATCTTCCAGGGCCAGCCAGTGGCCGACCTCACCAATGCGCGCAGCGAAAGCCAGATCAAGGGCCTGCTCGACCAGTTGCTCGCCAAATTGCCGGTCAAGCCCGGAGGCGCTCCCGCGCAGGACATCGCGCCGCTGCTGGCGATGGGCGAGGAGGTGCTGGCGGGCGGTGAGGCAGACCGGGCGGCGTCGATCTTTTCCCAGATCATGGAAATCGATCCGTCGAGCGGCGCGGCCGCGGGCGGCCTGATCCGCGCGCTGACCGTTCTGGGCGAGCTCGATTCGGCGGACGGGGTGCTCGGCGCTCTCGATCCGGCACTGGCGACGGATAGTGACGTGGCGCGTGCGCGCGCGGCTCTCGAACTGGCGCGCAACAAGCCTGATGACGGCGAACTCGGCGCGCTCAAGGCCGCGGCCACGGCACCGGGCAACTTGGAAGCGCGGCTCGCCTACGCCGAGGCAGCCTTTGCCGCGGGCCAGCGCGACGATGCGGCCGATGCCCTGCTGTCGATGATCGGTGAGGACCGCGAATGGCACGACGGCGCGGCCAAGGCCAAGCTGCTCCAGATGTTCGATGCCGTGGGCCTCGAAGACCCATGGGTCGCCGCCCAGCGGCGCAAACTTTCGATCTTGTTGTTCGGCTGATCACATGCGCGTCTCGATCTTCCCGCTGACCGGCGCGATCCTGTTTCCGGGACTGCAACTGCCGCTGCACATCTTCGAGCCGCGCTACAAGGCGCTCATTAAGGATGCGCTGGCGCGCGACCGGCTGATCGGGATGATCCAGCCGCAGCGCAATGTCGAAGGCGCGCCGCTCTATTCGGTCGGATGCCTCGGCAAGATCGGCGAATTCGAGGCGCTGGACGATGGCCGCTACAACCTGGTGCTCGAAGGGCAGGCGCGTTTCCGGCTGGTGCGTGAACTCGATGCCGCAACCCCGTTCCGCCAGGTCGAGGCCGAACTGCTGGACGAGGAAATCGAACCCGCATTGGCCGCGGTCGAACGCGCCGGCTTCGAGCGCGAGGCGCGGCGATTTGCCGATGCGCAGGGTTATGCCGTCGATTGGGAATCGGTCGCGCGGCTCGACGACGAATCGCTGATCGACGGCGTCAGCCAGATCGCTCCGTTCGATGCCGCCGCGAAACAGGCCTTGCTCGAAGCGGACAGCCTCAGTGCACGATGCGAACTGCTGATCCAGCTGATGCAGTTCTTCGGCAAACGCGATAGCGACGATGGACGCGTGACGTTGCAGTAATCGCCTAAACCCCCGCCAGCACCGCCTTCACCCCGTCGATCACATATTGCGCGGCAAGCGCTGCGAGCAGCACCCCCAGAAGCCGCGTGATCACCGCTTCGACCCGCGTGCCGAGCAGCTTCATCAGCGGCCCCGCCGCGGCGAGCGAGGCGAGCGTGAGCAACATCACCGCGGCAAGCGCGGCGAGAACCACCAAGGTCTGTTCGGTTCCCTGCGCCCGGCTGGTGAGCAGCATGATCGTAGCGATCGAGCCGGGTCCGGCGATCATCGGCATGGCCATCGGGAAGACCGAGACGTCCTCGACCTCGGGTGTGGCCTTGATCTTGTCGGCGCGTTCCTCGCGGCGCTGGGTGCGCTTTTCGAACACCATGTCGAGCGCAATCACGAACAGCATGATGCCGCCGGCGACGCGAAACGAATTGAGCTCGATGTGCAGCGCGCCGAGGAGGTTTTCACCGAACAGGGCAAAGACCAGCAGGATCAGCGTGGCGATAAAGCACGCGCGCACCGCCATAACGGTGGCCTGACGATGGCTCGCCCCCTTGACCAGCCCGGCGTAGATCGGCGCACAGCCGGGCGGGTCGATCACCACGAACAGGGTGACGAAAGCGGACAGGAACAGGTCGAGCATCTACTTCGCCGGGATCACTTGGCGGGCGCTTCGACCTGCAGGTCCTGCACGGTCTGTACCTTGCCGTCAGACATCAGGCTGACCACGAAATGGCGCGCGCCTTCGGGGGTGACGGTGACATCCCAGGTCAGTGTGCCGTCAAGCGAGGAGCCGCTGCGGTGCGCAGCGTCCAGCACGGGGAGATCGCCCTTGAAGTCCTTGGGCTTGGCCGCGCGTTCGGGGCGGAAGCCCGCGGGGCAATCGGCGACCTTGGCCGCGATCATCTCGGGCTCGTCGAGCGGAAAGGGCATCGCCTCGCCCTGGTCGAGCACCCATTTGTACGAAAGGTTCTTCTGGCGCTGCCACACGGTGGTGAAATAGCCGGTCGACCCATCCGCGCGCTGCCAGGCCCCGCGGGTGACCGCCAGGCTGCCGTCGCAGCTCGACCAGACCTGATGCGGCTGCCATTTGACCGCAGCGGGCGGATCGGCCTTCCCGGCGAGGAAAACCTGCGCATAGGCCATCTGGGGCACGAACATCACCGCG
>JBJTMA010000145.1:0-8115 GCA_046063295.1 Novosphingobium sp. | reverse complement strand
CCAGGTCGACGAACGCGCCGTAGTCGGTGATGTTCTTCACAACGCCGTCGATGATCTGGCCTTCGGCCAGGCCCGAGATCAGGCCCGAGCGCTGTTCGGCGCGGGTTTCCTCGAGCACGGCGCGGCGCGAGACCACGATGTTGCCGCGGCGGCGGTCCATCTTGAGGATCTGGAACGGCTGCGGGATGTCCATCAGCGGCTGCACATCGCGACCCGGACGGATATCCACCTGGCTGCCGGGCAGGAAGGCCACGGCACCGTCGAGATCGACGGTGAAGCCACCCTTGACGCGGCCAAAGATCACGCCATCAACGCGCTTGCCTTCGCCGAATTCGCTTTCCAGCTTGTCCCACGCGGCTTCGCGGCGGGCGCGGTCGCGGCTGAGCATCGCTTCGCCGTCGGCATTCTCGACGCGGTCGACGAAGACTTCGACTTCGTCACCGACCTTGAGGCCGTGCGGCTGGCCGGGCATCGCGAATTCGCGCAGCGCCACTCGGCCTTCGCTTTTGAGGCCGACGTCGATCACGGCCTTGTCGTTTTCGATAGCGGTAATGGTGCCCTTGACGACGCGGCCTTCAAAGCCGCCATCCGCGGCACCGCCGAGGCTTTCGTCGAGCAGCGCGGCAAAATCGTCGCGCGTGGGGTTGGTAGTCGATGCCATATTGGAGTGTTCCTACACTGATGTTTCCGGCCGGGCGGTTTTTCCGCCGGTCTTTTCTCCGCCGCAGCACCATTGCCTTGGCGGGCCAAAAGTAGCCGATCTGCCACAGCGGCCGAATGCCGATGCAGCGTCTTTCAAGGCCGAAGCTTTGTTGGACCGGGGGCGCTTAGGCGCGGTGCCCATGAAAAGCAAGCATTTTGGCGGGATAGGGTCAACCGCATTCCACCCGCGAGCGCCCTTTGGCCTTGGCCGCGAACAGCGCGAGTTCGGCTTGCTTCATTGTACGGTCGAGTGAGCCGGTGATCGGCGAAATTCCAGCGCTGGTGGTCACGCCAAATCGTTCGCCGATGTCAGACTGCCCCAGCACGGCCAGCGTTTCGATCACCGGCTGGCACAGCTCGCGCGCCTCGTCCGGAGTAAGGCCGGGCATCAGCACCCCGAAGCGCTCATTGCCGATACGGGAGATGATGTCCTCGCGGCGGACCAGGTCGCGCAGCAGGTCGGCAAAGGCGCACAGCATCTCGTCGCCCGCCGATTGGCCGTAGCGCATGTTGAGGGTCATAAAGTGATCGAGGTCGAACAGGACGAGGCTGCCGCCAGCCTTGTCGCATACCATATATTCGAGCATCGAGACGAAGGCGACGCGGTTGGTGAGCCGGGTCAGCGGATCAGTCATCTCGGCGGCGAACAGCTGCTCTTCCAGGCTCTTGCGCGCCGCGATGCTGCGCATGATGCACAGCACTCCGTAAAGGCGGCCGGCGGCATCGTTCAGCGCCCGCATCTGGATTTCGAACCACTGGCCCGGAATAGCGGTAGCGGCAGGGAATTCGCGCCAGCGCCGGCTTCCGCGCCCCGCCATGACCGCGCGATGTTCGGCCTCAATCGCCTCGGCAAAATGCGGCAGCACCAGATCGCGAATATGCGGCCCGAACAGCATCGCCGGCAGGCGGTAGCCCAGCTGCTCGATGGCGGGCGAGGCGGTGATCAGGAATCCCCGCGCGTCGCTTTTAAAGATGATGTCGTCCGAATTTTCCGCAAGCAAACCGTAGAGCGCGCTGCGCTCTTGCAACGTGAAGTCCACACCCATCTGTTCTTGCCCCCTGGCAACGTGCCCGGCAGCCGCCTTCCAGCCCCTTGCTAACGGAAGGCGGCGCCCGCCACGTTCAAGCTACTTGTCCAATGGTCGTTGTTCTCCGCTTCCCGACCTGCACACAACCACCGAACCGTTAGCCGGTTTAGCTAACCGGACTAATTTAATTCAATAGTTTCAATGTATTAACTGTGTTTTGGCGATTCGCAAATCGAATCCGAGTCACAGCTCGATCATGATCCTGACCTTGGTCAGTTCGATGCCGAGCGAGTTCGCCACCAGTTGCCGCGCCTGGGTCAGGACTTCGCCAAGGGCATCGACATCGCGCCCGGTGGCAAGGCGGCTTTCACCAAGGCCGAACAGTTCGGCGATCCGCGCGAAACGTTCGGGGGAGGGGCGCGCCCGCCCTTGTTCCCAAGCCCAGACCGTGGGCTTGCTGACCCCGAGTTCCCTGGCGACGGCTTCCAGCGTCATGCCCTTTGACTTGCGCAAGTGATGCAGGCGCGTCGCCAGGCTTTCCCGGGGCTGGTTCAGGGGAAGCGGGGCCGCCGCGCTGCGTAGTTCGAGGGCGCTCAGAACCCCGGCCGAGATCGGGTTGTCGAAATGTCCGCCATGGAATGTCGCGTCCGACCAAACGATCGTCGCGGCTGTGGGGCCCAGTTCGGGCAGGTCGATCTCGATCCGCTCGCCTTCGCCGAGCGGGGTTTCGGTCTCGAGCAGCAGGCCAGTCGCTGATACGTTATGGATCAGCACCGCAGCAGGCGTGCCCGAAGAAAGTGCCCCTGAGACTTCCAGTTGCAAACGCCGCCGATGGGGGCGGGGCGTTTCGCTGTCGATGTCGAGGGGCTCGAAATGTGCGGAAATGACCATGCGCCCGTGGTCCGCTGGCGGGGTTAACGATTGGTTATGAGCCCGCGCCGCTTGCGCCAAGGCGTTGCCCTGCGGCGAGGGGGCGAAGGATGCATGAAACGCTGCGCCGTTCCAGTCGTTTGCACGGCGGGGCCAACAGGATTTGACGTGGCGATGGCCGTCTATACCTCGCAGGCACAGCGGACGGGCTCGGCAATCGCGGCTGCGGCCGCCGTCGCTGCAATGGCCTTGCTGCTGGTGCTTGGCCTGCGCGGCGGGATAGCATCCCGCGCCGGCGCAGCGCTGCTTGCAGTCGCGGTGGACATCAGGCGCGATGAGCCGCCGCCACCGCGAACTCCGCAACGCCAGGCGCGGCGCAGCGCGGCCAAGGGACTGCCATCGCCGCCAAACCTCAAGGCGCAGGCGACCCCGGTGGTAGCGAAACCAGTCCCGATCATCTTGCCGCCTCCGCCGGTCACGACCGCACCGGTCGCAGGAACCGGCGCGGCGCCATCCAACGGCGCGGCGCTCGTGGCCGGTCCCGGTCAGGGCGCGGGGGGCGCGGGCAACGGACTGGGCGGGGGCGGCAGCGGCGGCGCTGGCGACGGCGAACCATCGGTGGTTGGTCCGCGCAGGATCGCCGGGAATCTGTCGATCAGGGACCTGCCCGATGGGTCAATTCCACCGGGGCGCGAAGTGGCGGTGACGGTGCTGTTCCGCGTCGACGCCGATGGCCGGGTGAACGAGTGCCAGGCCGATCAGTCGAGCGGGTTTGCCGCGCTCGACGCATTGGTGTGCCGCCTGATCGAACAGCGCTTCCGCTATCGACCCGCGCTCAGCCGCTCGGGCAGGCCGGTGCCTTCGCGCGTGATCGAAACGCACAGCTGGTTCGTCGAGCCCGAACCGCCGCAGCGGCGCTAGTCGATCAGCATCTCCACCGCCCGGATCGCCTCGGCGATCGCGACTTCCCGGCTGGCAGTCGAGGTGTCGAGCACCAATGCATCGCTCGCCACGGACAGCGGTGCCTCGGCACGTGTGCGGTCGCGCAGGTCGCGCGCCTCCAAGTCGGCTGCGATTTCCTTCAGGCTCACCTTGCGACCTGCAGCTTGCATCTCGGCAAAGCGGCGCTGGGCGCGGGCATCGACGCTGGCGGTGACGAACAGCTTCACTTCGGCTTCGGGTGCAATGACCGTTCCGATATCGCGCCCGTCGAGCACCGCCCCGCCGGCCTGCGTGGCGAAGGCGCGCTGCAGGTCATAGAGCGCGGCGCGTACCCCGGGATGGACCGAAACCCGGCTGGCGAGGCCACCGGTGGTTTCGCTGCGCAGCTCCGGGTCAGCCATCATCGAGTCAGGAAAGTCGCAGGCCAGAAGCGCGTCTGCGGGATCGTCCGGGTTGCCGCCATTGAGCGCGCATTGCCTGCCGACCGCGCGGTACAGCAATCCGGTATCGAGGTGCGGCAGCCCGAAGTGTGCAGCCAGTGCCTTGGCGATGGTGCCCTTGCCAGAGGCCGTTGGACCGTCAACCGCGATGATCACTGTCGGTCCCTGCGCTGCGCGATGAAGGTCTGGAGCAGCCCAAGCGTAGCGATCAGGGCCCAGATTGCTTCGAGAACGAATGCGGCGAGATTGAAATGAACCGATAGCGAAACGAGCAGAAGCACGGCGCCCGATAGGTTGAGCCCGTTAAACAGAAAGCGGTTCAGTTGCTGCACCTGGTTGGCATAGGCAAAGCCGATAACGACAAGGATGCTGCCGATCATCCCGATCACATTGGCCCAGTCGAGTGTCATGCGGCCAATCCATCGAGCAGCGCCTCGAACTGCGGAAAGCTTGTCGCGATCGGGCGGGTGTCGTCGACTTCCACACCGTCGCGGCTGGCGAGACCCGCCACCGCCATGCTCATCGCGATACGGTGGTCAAGGTGGGTCCTGGTCCGCGAGTTGGACGTTCCCCGCAGCGGTTCACCCCCGCTGCCTTCGATGGTCAGGCCGTCTTCCTGCTCGGTGATCCGCGCCCCCGCACCGGTCAGTGCAGCGGCCATTGCAGACAGACGATCGCTTTCCTTGACGCGCAGTTCGTCGAGGCCAGACGTGACGGTGGTCCCCTCTGCCAGGCTGGCGGCAACGAACAGCACCGGGAATTCATCGATCATGCTCGGCGCGATGGCAGGATCGACCTCCATCCCCTTGAGCGCCGAATGCTTGACAAGCAGGTCGGCCACCGGCTCGCCGCCCACATCGCGGCGATTCAGCTCCTCGATCGAACCGCCCATCTGGCGAAGCACGGTGACAATCCCTGCGCGGGTCGGGTTGAGGCCGACGTTTTCGATCATGAGTTCGCTGCCCGGCACCACTAGCGCGGCGACGATGAAGAAGGCTGCCGAAGACGGATCGCCGGGGACTTCGATCGTTTGCGGTGTCAGATCAGCTTCGCCGCGGATGCGGATCACGCGTTCTCCATTCAGCTCTTCGACCGTCAGATCTGCACCGAACCCGCGCAGCATCCGCTCGCTATGATCGCGCGTGGGGACCGGTTCGATCACGGTAGTAATCCCCGCGGTGTTAAGCCCGGCCAGCAGGACCGCGCTCTTGACCTGCGCGCTGGCCACCGGAAGCCGGTACTCGATCGGCACCGCTGGCCAGGCGCCGCGCAGGGTGAGAGGGAGACGGCCGCCCTCGCTTGCCTCGAACGCCGCACCCATCCGGCTCAGCGGTTCGATCACGCGGCCCATCGGACGGCTCGACAGGCTGGCGTCGCCAATGAACTGCGCTGAAATCTCGTGGCTCGCTACCACGCCCATCAGCAGCCGGGTCGAGGTGCCTGAATTGCCCATGTCGAGCGGCGCCTGCGGCTGGAGCAACGCGCCCACGCCCACGCCGTGCACCGACCATTCGCCGCTCGCCAGTTTCTCCACCGAGGCGCCCATCGCCCGCATCGCAGCGGCGGTTGCCAGCACGTCTTCGCCTTCTAGCAAACCCGAAACCCGCGTTTCGCCCACCGCCAGTGCACCGAGCATGATCGAGCGGTGGCTGATCGACTTGTCCCCCGGAACCCGGATTCGCCCCCGCAAGGGTCCGGCAGGAAGGAAGCGGCGCGGCTTGGGCTGGACGTCATGGCTGGTCACGCGTCGCGCTTTGACAGTGCGGGCACTCTATGGCAAGGCGCGCCCGCGCTGGGACTGGCGCATCCGCCACCCAATACGTATTTAGCATTTAAGCGTGTTCGATCCCGGACGCGGCTCGTGAGGAATTTTATGGTCAAGGCTGAATGGGGCGCCAAGCATGGTTGCCCGAAGTGCGGCACCCGCTTCTATGATCTGGGCAAGGACGACCCGATCACCTGTATCGAATGCGGCTATACCTGGCACGCCGATCCGGTGCTCAAGTCGAAGCAGCCGATCCCCTATGAAGAAATCCAGAAGACCAAGGTCGCCGAAACCGCCGACGAGGATCTGGCGGATAACGATCTCGACATCGATGAGGATGGCGATTCGCCGGACAACGATGTCGATCTGGGCGGCGATGACGATCTTGGCGTCGGCATCGACGATGACGGCGACGCTGCCGAAACCTGATTGATTTCACCCCGAAAGGGGCTTGCCAAGGGCGGGGGGCGCTACTAAGTGGCGGCCTCTCGCGCTTCGGTGCGGGTTCGGCGGACCTCCCAGGGATCGCCGAAACGAATGGTACGGGGCCTTAGCTCAGCTGGGAGAGCGCCTGCATGGCATGCAGGAGGTCAGCGGTTCGATCCCGCTAGGCTCCACCACCATTCAGACGAAAAGAGTATCTGATTTGCCCGCTGGCTGACGAGGTTTCGTCCGCCGGCGTTTTTCGCGTTGAGGCTGGTTTTGCATGTTTGACACCCTCTCGGATCGGCTTGGTTCGGTCTTTGACCGGCTTAAGGTGCGCGGTGCGCTCAGCGAGCAGGACGTGCGCGAAGCGATGCGCGAGGTGCGCATTGCACTGCTCGAAGCCGATGTCGCGCTGCCGGTGGTCCGCCGCTTCATCGATGGCGTGACCGAACAGGCCGTGGGCCAGAGCGTGCTGCGCTCGGTCACCCCGGGGCAGCAGGTCGTCAAGATCGTCAACGATGCGCTGGTGGAGATGCTCGGCGGCGAAGAGCCCGCTGAGCTCGATCTCGCCGCGGCTCCGCCGGTGGTGATCATGATGGTCGGCCTGCAGGGCTCGGGCAAAACCACCACCACTGCCAAGCTCGCCAAGCTGCTCAAGGAAAAGCAGGGCAAGAAGGTCCTGATGGCCTCGCTCGACGTCAACCGTCCGGCGGCGCAGGAACAGCTGCGGGTGCTGGGCGAACAGGTCGACGTCGCGACGCTGCCGATCATCGCTGGTCAGCAGCCCACCGAAATCGCCACTCGCGCGCTGCAATCGGCCAAGCTCCAGGCGATCGACGTACTGCTGCTCGATACCGCGGGGCGTTTGCACGTCGACCAGCAGTTGATGGACGAGATGCAGGCCGTCGCCGGGATTTCGGTGCCCAAGGAAGTGCTGCTGGTGGTCGATTCGCTGACCGGGCAAGACGCGGTCAACGTGGCGCAGGCTTTCACGAGCCAAATTCCGCTGACCGGCGTGGTGCTGACCCGGATGGACGGCGATGCGCGCGGCGGTGCGGCGCTGTCGATGCGCGCGGTCACTGGCAAGCCGATCAAGTTCGCCGGGACCGGTGAAAAGCTTGACGCGATCGAGCCGTTCAACCCGGGCCGAGTCGCGGGCCGGATCCTCGGCATGGGCGATATCGTCTCGATCGTCGAGAAGGCCGCCCAGGCAATCGAGCAGGACGAGGCCGAGCGCATGGCGGCGCGCATGGCGAAGGGTCAGTTCGACATGAACGACCTGGCCGGTCAGTTCCGCAACATGCGCAAGATGGGCGGGATCGGCGCGCTCGCCGGGATGCTTCCGGGCATGAAGAAGGCCAAGGCGGCGATGGACGCCAGCGGCATGGACGACAAGGTCCTGATCCATCTCGAGGCGCTGATCGGCTCGATGACGCCCAAGGAGCGCGCACGCCCCGAACTGCTCAACGCCAAGCGCAAGATTCGCGTGGCCAAAGGCGCCGGGCTGCAGGTCCAGGACGTCAACAGGTTGCTAAAGATGCACCAGGAAATGGCCACCGCGATGAAGCGGCTGAAGAAGATGGGCGGGCTCAAGGGGCTGGCCGGAATGTTCGGCGGCGGTGGCGGGATGGGCGGCATGGGCGGTCTCGGCGGAGGCGGCGCAGGCGGCCTTGGCGGCGGCGGTCTGCCCGGCCTCGGAGGCGGTGCGCTGCCATCCAACATCAACGATTTGCTCAAGAAATAACGCGTTCAACTCTTAATTCAAAATCTCTGAAAGGTATATCAAATGGCTGTTTCTCTTCGTCTTTCGCGCGGTGGTTCCAAGAAGCGCCCCTATTACAAGGTGGTTGTCTCGAACAGCCGCAGCCCGCGCGACGGCAAGTATCTCGAGCAGGTTGGGACCTATAACCCGCTGCTCGCCAAGGATGACGAAAACCGTGTT
>JBJTMA010000144.1:0-3996 GCA_046063295.1 Novosphingobium sp. | reverse complement strand
TGGGTGGTGGACAGGGGTGGATTCGAACCACCGTACGCTCTCGCGGGCAGATTTACAGTCTGCTGCCATTAACCACTCGGCCACCTGTCCACACCAGCTTGCCGGCGTCGGGTTGCCCCGCTTTAGTCTGGCTCCCACGGGGGGAGCCTCCGGCCGAGGAAGCGCGCATTTGGCGAAGGCGCGCGGCTGTGTCAATGCCGCAATGTCGGTCGGCGGGTTGCGGCGCGCGTTTCACCGGACTAGGACACCGCGCCATGAGCGAAATCACCCCCGTCATCTCGGCGACCGGGCTCTTCACCCCGCCGGAATCGATCAGCAACGAAGAACTGGTCGCAAGCTTCAACACCTACGTCGAGCGGTTCAACGCGGAACACGCGGCGGCGATTGCCTCGGGGGAGGTGCTCGAACTGCAGCCAAGCTCGGTCGAATTTATCGAAAAGGCCAGCGGGGTTAAATCGCGCTTCGTGATGAGCAAGCAGAGCCTGCTCGATCCCGAGATCATGACCCCGCGCTGGGACGAGCGGCCCAATGACGACCTTTCGGTCATGGCCGAAATGGGTGTGAGGGCGTGCCAGGATGCTTTGGCGAAGGCTGGACGTGATGCGAAGGATGTCGATGCCGTGCTCTGCGCCGCATCGAACATGCAACGCCCCTATCCGGCGATGGCGATCGAAATCCAGCAGGCACTCGGGATCGAGGGCTTCGGCTTCGACATGAACGTTGCGTGTTCATCGGCAACCTTCGGGATCCAGACCGCGGCAGACTTCATCCGTTCCGGCAATGCCCGTTCGGTGCTGGTGGTCAGCCCGGAGATCTGCACGGGCCACAACAACATGCGCAATCGCGACAGTCACTTCATCTTCGGTGACGTCGCCACCGCAGTGCTGGTAGAGGCCAAGGACATTGCGCCGCACCCACATTGGGAAATTGTCGGGACCCGGCTCAAGACCTTGTGCTCGAACAACATCCGCAACAATTTCGGCTTCCTAAACTGCGCTACTCCCGAGACGATCGGAACTCCCGACAAGCTGTTCGTCCAAGAAGGACGCAAGGTGTTCAAGGAAGTGGTGCCAATGGTCGCCGCGATGATCGTCGAGCACGCTGACGACCTTGGCATCGATCCGGCTACGCTGCGCCGGTTGTGGTTGCACCAGGCCAACCAGGGGATGAACCGGCTCATCGCGCAGCGCGTGCTGGGCCACGAAGCGAATGAAGATGAGAGTCCGACGGTGCTCGATACCTACGGCAATACCTCGAGTGCTGGCTCGATCATCGCATTTCACAAACACAACGAAGACCTTGTTGCGGGCGATATCGGGACTATCTGCTCGTTCGGTGCCGGCTATTCCGCGGGAACCGTGTTCGTGCGGAAGGTTTCATAACACATGGCTGGTGACATTCTCGACAACCGCGGCCGCGGCGAAGCTTCGTGGGGTTGGCCCAGCGTCCATCCCGAGGGCCGCAAGTTTGCGCTGATCGCGGCGGGAGCGTGCCTGGTCTGCGCCTGGATGGCATGGGAAACGCTGGCCTGGCCGCTGGGCGGGCTAGTGCTTGGCATTCTCGCGTTCTTCCGCGATCCCCGCCGGGTGACGCCGCTTGGCGAAAATCTGGTCGTGGCGCCGGCAGACGGTCTGATCACGCTGATCAAGCAGATGGAGCCGCCGCGTGAACTGGTCGAGGCGGATGGCACGGGCGCTCGCGGAATGCCGGGCGGCATGGTCACCCGCATCTCGATTTTCATGTCGGTGTTCGATGTCCACATCAACCGTGCGCCTGTCGGCGGCACGGTGCGGCGGGTGGTCTATATCCCGGGCAAATTCCTCAACGCAGACCTCGACAAGGCGAGCGAGGAGAATGAGCGCCAGCACTTGCTGATCGAACAATCCGGCGGAGTCGCTGTGGGCTTTACCCAGATCGCCGGTCTCGTGGCGCGAAGGATCGTGCCGTTCGTCAAACCGGGAGACATCGTCGCGGCGGGGCAGCGCGTCGGATTGATCCGCTTTGGCAGCCGGGTTGACGTATATCTGCCCGCAGGGACCGAGCCCAAGGTACTGATCGGGCAGCGGACGATCGCCGGGGAGACCGTCTTGGCCGAGCTGGGCCAAGCCGCCTTGATCGAAGGCGCGCGTCAGTGAGCGACGACGTGCCGCTGCCGGGGGGACTGACGCTGCGGGCGATGGTGCCCAACGCGATCACCGCCGCAGCGCTGTGCGCCGGCCTTACCGGTATCCGTTTCGGGATTACCCATGATTTCGAAAAGGCTGTGCAAGCAATTATCCTGGCGGGGATTCTCGACGGGATCGACGGACGGGTGGCGCGGTTCCTGAAGGCGCAGTCGAAATTCGGCGCCGAACTCGACAGCTTGGCGGATAATGTGTCGTTCGGGGTGGCTCCTGCACTGCTCCTGTTCCTGTGGTCGCTGCAGGACCTTCCGCGAATCGGGTGGTTTGCCTCGCTTGCGTTTGCGATCGCCTGCGCGCTGCGCCTGGCGCGTTACAACGCTCGGATCGACTTGCCGGACGAGCCGCGCAAGACCGCCGGGTTCCTCACCGGAGTTCCTGCGCCGGTCGGGGCAGGATTGGTATTCCTGCCGATGTATCTGTTCTTCGTGACGGACAATCCGCTGTTTCGCGATCCGCGGCTGGTGAGCGTTTGGCTGGCCGCCATGGCATTCCTGATGATCTCGAACGTAGCCACAGTGAGCTGGGGGAAGCTCCGCCCGCGCCGCTCGCTTCGCCTCGCGGTGATTCTACTGTTCGGGATGGCTGCCGCAGGCTTGCTTGCCGAGCCTTGGTGGACGCTGATCGTTATCTGCGCGGTTTATCTTACACTGCTGCCGGTTGGGATCATCGCCTACTGGCGTGTCAGGCGGCAGCGCGCAGCGGGTGCGACGCCGACGACTTGAAGCGGAGCGGCAAGGCAATGACCTTGGCGTAAGCGGGTGCAACCGCAACCTCACGGATGGTGAAACGCATTTCGCGCTGCTCGGGGCATTCCGCCAGGGCGGTCTTCAGTTCACGCACGCGGGGCAGGGCAACCGATACCGCCGCGCCGATGACGCCGAGCGCCAGAGCTGTGGCGGTGACGAACAGTCCGACCAAGGCAAATGCGATCATGAACCCTACTCCTGCGTAACCCTGTGGAGGGCTTGTGGATAACGTGTGGACGGCGTAAAAAGTTCCGCGCGCCCTTCGTAGAACACAATGTTCCCGATTTGTTCCGTGCAGTCAAGCGGGAAAGTTCCGTCTGGCTATTCTTCATTTTTCACTGGATTTGAGCGGTAAAGGCGGTTAGGGGCGCGCGGTCTTTCGGGATTGTCCCGTCAGGCAAATCCACATGGGAAGCACTCATACCGGTGCCGCAGCGGGATGTTACCGCACGGTTCCAGCTTTCCAGAGGCACTAACCGGAAGGAATTACCTATGGCGGCTCCTGTCGTCACCATGCAGCAATTGATCGAGGCCGGCGCACACTTCGGCCACCAGACCCACCGCTGGAACCCGCGGATGAAGCCGTACATCTTCGGCGCCCGCAACGGCATTCACATCCTCGACCTGTCGCAGACCGTGCCGCTGTTCGCACGCGCGCTCGACTTCGTCGATGCCACCGTCCGCGCTGGCGGCAAGGTTCTCTTCGTCGGCACCAAGCGCCAGGCGCAGGAGCCGATCGCCCAGGCCGCGCGTGCATGCGGTCAGCACTTCGTCAACCACCGCTGGCTGGGCGGCATGCTCACCAACTGGAAGACCATCTCGCAGTCGATCAAGCGGATGAAGACGCTCGAAGAGCAGCTCGCCGGTGACACCGCGGGCCTGACCAAGAAGGAAGTGCTTAACCTGACCCGCGAACGCGACAAGCTCGAGCTTTCGCTCGGCGGCATCCGCGACATGGGCGGCATCCCCGACGTGATGTTCGTGATCGACGCCAACAAGGAAGAGCTGGCGATCAAGGAAGCCAACGTGCTGGGTATCCCGGTCGTCGCGATCCTCGATTCGAACGT
>JBJTMA010000143.1:0-14744 GCA_046063295.1 Novosphingobium sp. | reverse complement strand
CGTGGACACATCAAACCCTTGCGGTATCTGCGCCGATCCGCGCCGCGACCAGCGTTCGCTCTGCGTGGTAGAGGATGTCGCAGACCTCTGGGCGCTCGATCGCGCGAGGTTGTTCCAGGGTCGCTATCACGTGCTTGGCGGGCGGCTTTCGGCGCTCGACGGGGTGCGACCCGAGGACCTCACCATCGGCAAACTGATCGAGCGGGTTTCGCAAGGCGGGATCGACGAGGTCGTGTTAGCGATGAACGCCACGCTGGAAGGCCAGACCACCGCGCACTACATTGCCGAGCGGCTCGAGGCATACCCGGTGCGCCTGACGCAGCTTGCGCACGGGCTGCCGGTGGGCGGTGAACTCGATTACCTTGATGAGGGCACCTTGGCGCAGGCATTGCGGGCGCGGCGACCACTGGCTTGAGATTCGGGCGGATCGCTACTATCTGGCCCGCATGGCCATTCGCGAAATCCTCGAAGTACCCGATCCCCGCCTCAAGGTAGTTTCGGACCCCGTCACCAAGTTTGACGACGAACTGCGCGCCCTTGTCGCCGACATGTTTGAAACGATGTACGATGCCCCCGGCATCGGTCTTGCCGCCATCCAGGTTGGCGTGCCGCTGCGCGTGCTGGTGATCGATCTCCAGCCCGAAGACCCGGACGCAGAGCCCGAGGAATGCCATTCGCACGGCGGCCACGCCCACACGCACCAGCCGCTCAAGAAAGAGCCGCGGGTGTTCATCAACCCCGAAATTCTCGATCCTTCGGAAGACCATACGATATATTCCGAAGGCTGCCTTTCGGTGCCGGAAATCTACGCCGACGTCGAACGCCCTTCGCGGATTCGCGCACGCTGGCAGGATCTGGACGGCACGCAGCACGACGAGGTGATCGAAGGCCTGCTGGCAACCTGCCTGCAACATGAGATGGACCACCTCGAAGGCATCCTGTTCATCGACCACCTCAGCCGCCTGAAGCGGCAGATGGCGCTCAAGAAGCTGGAAAAGCTGCGCAAGGCGGCGTGATCGCTCCATAGCGGGGATATTTGCGCGGCGAGGGCTGGTGTTCTCGCTCCGTTCCCGCTAACCTGCCGCCATGACTGGCAGCTTTGCATCGCTCATCGTTATCCTATTTGCGCTGGCCGGCGGGTTGGCGCTTGGTTGGCTGCTGGCTTCGCGCCCGACCGCAGATTTGCGATCGCGGCTGGCGGCGAGCGAGGCCGAGGCGAAGGAAAAGGACGCACAATTTCGCAAAGCGGTAGCCGAACTTGGTGAGGCCGAAATCGAGAAAGCCACGCTTAAGGCTAACGCCGCGAACTTCGAAGAGCAGAAGGCCGGGCTGCTCACTGCGCAGGAGAACCTCAAGGCCGAATTCCAGGCTGCGGGAGCACGAATCCTCGCGCAGGCGCAGGAAACGCTGCTGGCGCGCGCGCAGGAGCGGATGAGCCAGTCCGAGGAAAAGAGCGCCGAGCGACTGAAGGCGCTGCTCGCCCCGGTCGACCAGCGCCTCAAGAGCTATGAGGAGCAGGTCGCTGCGCTTGAAAAGCAGCGGGTCGAAGGGTTCAGCCAGCTTGCCGGGGTGATCGAGGAAGTCCGGAAGGGTCAGGAAGAGGTGAAGCGTGAGGCTGCCCGGCTGGGCAATTCGCTCACCAATGCCCCCAAGGCACGCGGCCGCTGGGGCGAACGTGCGCTGCAGAACGTGCTCGAACAGTGCGGCCTATCGCAGCACACGGATTTCAACCTTGAACATTCGCTCGACACCGACGAGGGGCGACTGCGGCCCGATGCGATCGTCCGGATCCCCGGCCAGAAGATGCTGGTGATCGACGCCAAGGTTTCGCTCAATGCCTATCAGGCGGCGTTTGAGGCGAACGACGATGAAACCCGCAAGCGTAATCTCGACCTGCACGCGCGTTCAATGCGCGGGCACGTCCAGACGCTGGGCGCGAAGAGCTACCAGAGCCAGTTTACCGAGGCGCCGGACTATGTGGTGATGTTCGTGCCGGGTGAGCATTTTGTCGCTGCGGCGCTGGAAAGCGATCCCGATCTTTGGGATTTCGCCTTCCACAACAAGGTTTTGCTTGCCACTCCCACCAACCTGGTAGCTATCGCCCGGACAGTGGCGATGGTTTGGCAGCAAGACCAATTGGCGCGCGAGGCCATCGAAATCGGCAAGGCGGGGAGCGAGCTTTACGATAGGTTGCGGGTGGCCTCGGACCACCTCAAGGGGGTCGGCGCGGGGCTCGACCGCGCGGTCCGCAAATACAATGATTTCGTCGGCAGTTTCGAGCGCAACGTGCTTACCTCAGGGCGCCGCCTGAAGGAGAAAGGCGTTGCGATCGGCAAGGGTGAGATCGAAGAAGTGCCGCTTGTCGAAAGCATGCCGCGCTATACCGCAGCCGATGGCGAAGCCCTGTTGCTTCAGGCCAGCGATGACCGCGCCGAGGCAGCGGAATAGGGTTTAAGGCCGGCGCACCAGTTTGGCGCTGTGGCCCTTGCCGGTGAGGATCAATTTGTCACCTTCAACCCGGTAGTTCGGCGAACTGCCGAGCAGCTGGCTGATTGCGTGTTCCTGTTGCATCACGCCGTCGCAGTACATCTGGGTCGAGATGATCGGGCCGACCATGAGCCGTTGCGGCGTAATGGTCAGGTCGCTGCCCATGCCATTGCAGCCTGCGCTGGCTGAGATCGAATTGTCCTCGATCGTGATCGCAGCCTTGCTCGAAATCGGCTTCTGCCCATCGATGGAGACGAAGTTCCAGGTTGTGCCAGTGATGGGCTTGGGCGATGCGCCAGCAGTGGTGCAGGCAGCGAGCAGTGGCGCGGACACCACGGCCAAGGCGAACAGGGCTTTGCGTCTGGTCATGGCGCGCACGCTGTCACGAGCCACCTTATTGTCGCCTGAACGGCATCAATCGAGCGCGGCCAATGCCTCGTAAGCCAGCACCGCTGCGGCAACCGCTGCGTTGAGACTGTCGGCTCGACCCTTCATCGGCATGGTCACGCGCAGGTCGCACGCCAATTCGTATTCCTCGGGCAGGCCACGCGATTCGTTGCCGACCATCAGGAAGCACGGGGCAGAGTAGGGCGCGCCGCGATAGTCGACCGCGTCGCGCAGGCTGGCGGCGACCAGCTGGCCGGTTCCTCCGCGCAGCCACGGCAGGAACTGCTCCCAGCGGGCCTGGGCAACCGTCTGCGTGAAGACCGCGCCCATGCTGGCGCGTACCGCTTCGACCGAGAACGGATCGGCGCAGTCGTCGATCAGGATGAGGCCGCCCGCGCCAACCGCGTCTCCAGTGCGGAGCATGGTTCCAAGATTGCCCGGATCGCGCAGCGCCTGCGCGACGAGCCAGATTTTCGCGCTCGAACGATCGATCGCGGCAAGCGAGGTGTCGAATTCGGCAAAGACCCCGGCCACTGCCTGCGGATTGTCCTTTCCGCTTACTTTGGCCAGAAGATCCTCGCTCATTTCCAGCACGTCGCCGCCTGCCGTCAGCACGTCGGCCTCAAGTGCATCGAGCAGCGGATGCGGATCGCGCCCCACCGCCATGACCAACATCTCTGGCAGGTGCCCGCTTTCGCGCGCATCGGTCAGCAAGCGCAGGCCTTCGGCAAGGAACTTGCCCGAGGCCTTGCGATGCTTCTTCTCGCGCAGGCTGCGCAGGAACTTGACCGTGGGATTGGAAAATCCGGTAATCAGGCAGCGCTGGGCCATCAGTCTTCGCCGAAGCCGTCCTTGACCAGCCCGACCAGCTTGAGCAGCGCGGTTTCCGCGCCTTCGCCGTCAACCACGATGTCGATCGTATCGCCCTTCGCCGCTCCCAGCATCATCAGGCCAAGGATCGAGGCGCCTTCGGCATCGTTGCCGTCCTTTTCCACTTTGACGCGCAGCCCGTCGCCAAGCTTGGCAACCGCATTGACGAACTTGGCGCTGGCGCGGGCGTGCAAGCCCCGGTTGTTGACGATCTCGACAGTTTCCCGGTGCTCGCTCACTTCGACCCCTCTTTGTGCGTATCAGGCGTCCTGGCCCAAGAATTCCGACGCGATCGTTATGTAGTTTCGCCCGGCATCGCGCGCCGCGATGACCGCTTTCTCAAGGCTCATGCAGCCGCGTGCCTTGGCGAGGCGGATCAACATCGGCAAGTTGATCCCGGCGATCACTTCTACCTTGCCTTTCTGCATCAGCGAAATGGCAAGGTTTGATGGGGTGCCGCCGAACAGATCGGTCAGGATGATCACGCCTGCGCCGCTGTCGACCCGGTCGACCGCGCTGCCGATTTCGGCCCGGCGCTGCTCCATGTTGTCTTCTGGGCCGATGCTGATGGCAACCACGGCTTCTTGCCGGCCAACCACGTGCGTCATCGCGGCGACGAATTCCTCCGCCAGCTTGCCGTGGGTTACCAGGATCAGACCGATCATGTCCGAGTTGCGCTCCATATCGCCGCGCAGGCGACTCGCGCGTGACGGTGGCGCAGGGCCATGACGATTGCGCGCATCGCGGTCAATCCCTTCCTTGGCCCGGCTCAGGCTTGCCCTCGACCAGGTCGGCAGCGCGGGCCGAGAGATTGCGGTGAAGCACGCTCGGCTTGTAGCCGGCCTGGGTCAGGGCCTGGGCAAGCTGCTCGGCGCTGAACACCGATCTGTGACGCCCGCCAGTGCAACCGAAAGCAATGTTCACGTAAGCCTTGCCCTGCGCCTGATACCGCGGAAGCAGCAGCAGTACGAGATCGCGGATTCGCGCGAACGCTTCATGCCATGCCGGATCTTTCCGGATGTGATCGGCAACGGCCGCGTCCTGCCCGGTCTGTTCGCGCAGGGTCGGGTCCCAGTGCGGATTGTCGAGAAAACGCATGTCGAACACCAGATCGGCGATTGGCGGCATGCCGCGCGAAAAGCCGAAACTGCTGACTGACACGGTCATGGTCGAGGCGCTGTCTTCGCCGAAGCGTTCGCGGATCGCCTGCTGCAAATCGTTGCTGGTGAACTGCGTCGTGGAAATTACGATGTCCGCCCAGCGCCGCAGGGGTTCCATCAGCTCGCGCTCGGCCGAAATGCCGCTGGCTGCGGGCAGGTCCTGAGCCAATGGGTGGCGGCGGCGCGTTTCGTTGTAGCGCCGTTCAAGTTCGCTGCCGGCGCAATCGAGGAACAGGGTGGTAATTTCCAGATCGGGCCGGCCCGCCAGCTTCTTGACCAGCGCGATCACTTTGTTGGGATCGAAGCCGCGGGTGCGCGAATCGAACCCGATCGCGAGCGGGGTATCGGCCGGCGGCGCATCGGCACTGTCGATCAGGCGGCCAAGCAGCCGGACCGGGAAGTTGTCGATCACTTCCCAGCCGAGATCTTCCAGTACCTTGAGCGCAGTCGTCTTACCCGCGCCGAGGAGGCCGGTCACAAGCAGCAGGCGCTGAGGGGTGGAGGCGGTCGTTTCAGCCATTATGCTCGGCATAGATGGCGCTGACTTAGCGCAATGTGAAGGGCCGTTCTCGCCCGTTTCCCCGAACTGTGCCGCATCAGTCTTTACCGTAGGTCCGAAGCGCGATTTCGGCCTTGATCGCCAATGCCGGACTATTGGGCCACAAACTGACCAGAGGCACCTCGACGCCAAGGAGATTTATCCGTGCGGCCTGCTCGATAAACCGGTCGGCCTTCGGATCCAGCCTCAAGACCAGGGCGACCGGTACATCGGCGAGCACCGGGAACGGGATCAACCCCAGACCGCGAACTTCCAGCAGCCCGGAAATGTTGGGTGCGGGGCTGGCAAACAGGCGGCCGGAGCGCACTTCGAGGCTGACTCCATCGTCGCCGACCAGCGTGCCGCCACGGTCGATAAGCGACAGTGCAAGGCTCGACTTGCCGCTTCCGGGCTGTCCTTCGATCAGCAGGCCGCGACCTTTGATAGCGACACAGGTGGCTTGATGGAGTTTGCTGCTCACTCATCACCTTCGGCGATGGTCGGAAGCTCCAGGATCAGGCAGGCACCCGGCTTGCCATCGGGGCGATCGGTCGCCGTCAAGGACCCGTCATGCGCCTCGGCAATGGTTCGGGCAATGGCCAGCCCCAGCCCGGAGTGGCTGCCGAACTGCTCACTTTCGGGCCGCAAGGAATGGAACCGGTCGAAAATCTTTTCGCGCGCTTCGACCGGAATGCCGGGACCATCGTCGACCACGCTCAGCTCGACATGCTCGGGATGGCGCGTCACCGCCATGACGACCTGACCGCCGGGCGGGGAGAACGAGCAGGCGTTGTCGAGCAGGTTGACCAGGACACGCTCTAGCCGCGCGGCATCGCCCGGAACCACCCAGGGCCCCGCATCCTGCGGCTCAACCCGCACCTGGCACGGTCCCGCGTCGCCGCGTTCGGCACGGGCACGGACCAGCGCTTCGGCCAGGGTCATCAGGTCGACCTCATCGAACTGGGTGCGGCTGAGCTCGGCATCGATGCGGCTTGCTTCAGCGATTTCGGTGACAAGCCGATCGATCCGCTGAACATCGTGCGCGGCGATCTTGGTCAATTCGCCGCGCAGATTGTCGTCCTTCACCTTGTCGAGGCTTTCAAGCGCACTGCGCAGGCTGGCGAGCGGGTTCTTGATTTCATGCGCAACATCGGCAGCGAAGGTTTCGACCGCGTCGATCCGGTTGCGCAGGGCGCCGGTCATGTCCGACAAGGCGCGGGCGAGCAGGCCGATTTCGTCGCGGCGTTCGGGCAGGCGCGGTACCTCGACCTGGCGTTCACGCCCGAGCCGCACACGCACCGCAGCGCGCACCAAAGCGCGCAGCGGTTGCACGATGGTCCGGGCCAGAAACAGCGAGAGCTGGACCGAGATGAGCAAGGTCACTGCCAGGACGATCGCCAGTGTCTGCCGGGCATCGCGTACCGCCTGGGTGATATCAGGCGCATTGCGGACGGTAAGCAGCATCTGACCCGAGCGGCCGACCGGTGTCGCCGCGGAAATCACCGGGCTTTCATCTGGTGCCGTCCGCTCCATCACTATCGTCGCATGTGAACGGCTGGCATCGGCAAGTTCGGGCCAGCTGACCGCCGCATCGACAACCGGTTCGCGGTATTCGGGGATCGGCGCCGAGCCGAGGATCCAGTTCATCGACCGGTCGAGCTGCCGGGCGATGTTGAGATACCAGGGATCGTCCGAAGGATCGTTCATAACGAAGCTGGGGCCTGCGAGCTTGAAGCTGTCCAGCAGCAGAGTTCCGTCGGCGTCATACAACCGAAGCCGCAGGTTCTGATCCATTCCGATCTTGGACAGCATCTCGGCCCGGTCGCGGGGCGGTGCGGCGGTAAGGCCCGCGGCGGCGATCTGGGCTTCGGCGCTGGCCAGTTTGAATCGTTCGCCCAGCAGCTGCTTGCGGTAGGAATCGAGATAGAAGAGGCTGCCCGCCATCAGGCCAAGCGCGATGATGTTGACCGCCAGAATCCGCGCGGTAAGCGAGGTGCGCCGGGTCCAGTAAACCCGGCGTTGGCGAACCGGCAAAGGCACGCTTTCAGGCATCGCCGAACGAATATCCCGCGCCATAGAGCGTTTCGATAGCCGAAAACTGCGGGTCAACGCTGCGGAATTTCCGCCTCAAGCGCTTGATATGGCTATCAATCGTTCGGTCGTCGACGAATACGTCATCCGAATAGGCCGCGTCCATCAACTGGTTGCGGGTCTTGATGACGCCGGGCCGCTGGGCGAGCGCTTCAAGCAGAAGGAACTCGGTCACCGTAAGCGACACGGGCTCGCCGGCCCAGGTCACCTGGTGCCGCGCCGGATCCATTTCGAGCCGGCCGCGAACCAGGTGCTCGGCCGGGGTCTCCTCCGCCTCAGCTGTCGCATCGCTGCGCGCAAGCTCGCTGCGGCGGAGGATGGCGCGGATGCGCGCGACCAGAAGGCGCTGGCTGAACGGCTTGGTGATATAGTCGTCGGCGCCCAGCGCGAGCCCCAGCGCCTCGTCCGGTTCCTCATCCTTGCTGGTCAGGAAAATCACCGGCAACGCGCTTTTTTCGCGCAATTTCTGGAGCAGTTGCAGCCCGTCCATGCGCGGCATCTTGATATCGCAAACCGCCAGGTCTGGCGGATTTTCGAGCAAGGCCTTGAGCGCAACGACCCCGTCAGAATAGACCCGGGTGTGAAACCCTTCGGCCTGCAGCCCGATCGAGACAGTTGTCAGGATGTTGCGGTCGTCATCGACCAGCGCAATGACTTGCGGCGAAGCGGGGGCGGGGAGAGGTGAAGGACTGTCGGCCATGGATGCTGGGTTGGTCGTCTGACGCCTGACTGTCGGGGGCTTCGGGTTAGCCCGGAAAGCGCATGCAGGCAAATTGCGCTATCCGATGCAGATATCACATTGATTTATGTGCATAACTTGCCAATCATCGCGTGATTTGACGGAATCGGCGTCAGCGACTATGCGCGCCGCATACCGCCGCTGCATTCGTATGCGGGTCTAGCTGATTGCCTCCAGAGGCACGGCTGTCTGAACTGACGGAGATTGCATTGACCGCTTCGCTTTCGCATTCGCTGGCCGCGCAGGGCTTCGAAACCTCGGCTAAACTCCATGCCAACCTTGGCACGGCGCCGCTGGTCGAACATGCGCTCAGGAATGGCGAAGGCCAACTGACCAAGGACGGCGCGCTGCTGGTCGATACCGGCAAGTTCACCGGGCGCAGCGTCAAAGACAAGTTCGTCGTCCGTGATGGGGTGACCGAGGACACCATCAACTGGGGCCCGATCAACCAGCCGATGTCGGTCGATCACTGGGCGAACCTCAAGGCGGACTTCCTCGCTGCGCTGAAAGGGCAGGAAGAACTCTACGTCGCCGATCTGTTCGGCGGCTCGCAGGCAGAGTACCGCGTCAATGTGCGTGTCATCAACGAGATGGCCTGGCACAACCTGTTCGTGCGCACGCTGCTGGTGCGCCCGACGAAGGATGAGCTGGCAAGCTTCGTTCCGGAATACACGATTATCAACCTGCCCAGCTTCAAGGCCAATCCTGAGCGTCACGGCTGCCGCAGCGACACGGTGATCGCGGTGAACTTTACCGAGAAGATGATCCTGATCGGCAACACCGAATATTCCGGCGAAATGAAGAAGGGCGTCTTCGGCCTTTTGAACTTCCTGCTTCCCGCGCAGGGCGTTATGCCGATGCACTGCAGCGCCAACGTGGGCGCAGACGGCAAGAGCGCGATCTTCTTCGGGCTTTCGGGCACTGGCAAGACCACGCTTTCGGCCGATGCCAGCCGCACACTGATCGGTGACGACGAGCACGGTTGGTCGGACACCGCGGTGTTCAACTTCGAGGGCGGCTGCTACGCCAAGATGATCAACCTTTCGGCGGAGGGTGAGCCGGAGATCTACGCGACCACCAAGATGTTCGGCACGATCCTTGAGAACGTGACGATCGACGAGGACACCCGCGAGCTCGACTTCACCGACGCGAGCAAGACCGAGAATACCCGCGGCGCCTATCCGATCGAGTTCATTCCCAACACCAGCGAGAAGAACCTCGGCCCCCCGCCGTCGAACATCATCTTCCTGACCGCGGATGCCTTCGGCGTGTTGCCCCCGATCGCGCGTCTGACGCCGGATCAGGCGATGTATCACTTCCTCTCGGGCTACACCGCCAAGGTGGCCGGGACCGAAATCGGCGTGACCGAACCTCAGGCAACATTCAGCACCTGCTTCGGTGCCGCCTTTATGCCGCGCCATCCCAGCGTATACGGCAACCTGCTCAAGAAGCGGATCGCCGAGGGCGGGGCGGAATGCTGGCTGGTCAACACCGGCTGGTCGGGCGGCCGCGCCACCGATCCGGGCATCAGCCGCATGCCGATCAAGGCAACCCGCGCGCTGCTGAACGCCGCGCTTGACGGGAGCCTCAACAACGCCGAATTCCGCAAGGATCCGAACTTCGGTTTCGAGGTTCCGGTGGCGGTGCCCGGGGTCGACAGCAAGCTGCTCGATCCGCGTGCTGCCTGGGCCGATCAGCAAGCTTACGATCAAACGGCGCAAGAACTGGTCAACAAGTTCGTCGAGAACTTCGCCCAGTTCGAAGCCTACGTCGACGACGGCGTGCTGCAATCGGCCCCCAAGGCCGCCTGAACCCCGGACAAATCCGGGGCAACAAATTCCCCGGAGTTGTTCCCATGACCGAATTTACAATCCGTCCCTTTGCCAGCGCAGAGGCCATTCGCCACGTCGGCGAAGGGCTGCTCGCGCGGACGCTGCCCAAGGCCGAATGGACGCATGAGGCGCACCTTGCCGCGTGCACCTGGCTGCTGATGGAGCGCCCCGACGTGCATCCCGAAAGCGAGCTGCCTGACATTATCCGCCGCTACAATGTCGCGGTTGGCGGGGTGAATGACGATACCCAGGGCTATCACGAAACGCTAACCCAGCTGTACATTCGCGGGGTGCGCGTTCATCTGGCCGAACATGGCACGGATACCCTGCTGAGCTCGGTCAATGCACTCTTGGCCAGCCCGAGGGCACTGCGATCGTGGCCGCTGACCCATTACTCGCGCGAAGTGCTGTTCTCGGTCCCCGCTCGGCGCGGCTGGATCGAACCCGACCTTGCCCCGATTTAACTTTGCAGTCGTGCAAGGCGCCGACTAGGCTCGCCTTTTGGCACAGAAGGAGTCGCTTTATGGGTATCTTTGACAGCATCATGGGCCAGGTGGGCCAGCACGCTGACGTCGGCAACCTGGCGAGCAAGCTTGGCATCTCTTCGGACATGGCCGAAAAGGCCATTGCCGCTCTCGGTCAGAGCCACGAAGAACCGGGCGATACCATCCAGGGTGCCGCCGCCAAGACCGGTCTCGACAGCGGCATCCTGAGCCAGATCGTTGATCAGATCGGCGGCGAAGGCTCGCTGGGCCAATATGCTTCGATGCTTAAGGACAATCCGATGGCTTCGGGCCTGCTTGGCAGCCTCGACAAGGACGGTGACGGTAACCCGCTGAACGACATCGCGGGCATGGCATCGGGCTTGTTCGGGAAGAAGTAACCTGCAACGGTTCAGGCAAAGGGCCGCGGAACCCGGTTCCGCGGCCCTTTTGCATGTCTGTCACGCACGCGATTTGCCGGAAATGTACCGCGAGATATTGTCGCCCAGCACATCGAGCGGCACGTTGCCGCCGGTGACCACGGCATCGTCGAAATCGCGCAGGTCATACTTCGCGCCGAGCGCCGCCTTGGCGCGGGCGCGCTGGGCGAGGATCTCACTGTGACCGACCTTGTAGCCGCAGGCCTGGCCCGGCCATGAGCAATAGCGATCGACCTCCGGAGTCACTTCGGACAAGCCTGACCCATTTGTTTCAGAAAACCATTTGATCGCCTGCTCGCGGCTCCAGCCCTTCGCATGCAGGCCGGTATCGACCACCATGCGACAGGCGCGGAAGGCGATCGACTGAAGGTAGCCCAGCCGACCGACAGGATCCCCGTCATAGGCGCCGAGTTCGTCGCCCAGTGTCTCGGCGTATAGCGCCCAGCCTTCGGAATAGGCATTGAAGGCCAGCAGGGTGCGGATCAGCGGCAGCTGATTGGCATATTCACCCTGCCATACGTGGCCTGGAATGCCCTCGTGGAAGGCCAGCGTGGGCAGCGAATAGTGGCTGTGACGGCCCACATCGCCCAGATTGAGCCAGATCTTGCCCGGAATCTTGCCGTCCTTCGATCCCGCGCCGCCATAAGCGCCCGGCGCACCGTCTTCCTCGGCAATGGGCAGGCGCTTGATCTCAAGGTTGCCGGGCACGAGCTTGCCGAAGGCCTGCGGCAGCTTGGTGCGGATGAAGGCGATCTTGTCCTGCATCAGTTTGATGATCGCGGCGCGGCCGGCATCGTCATTGCTGAAGCCGAAGCGCGGGTCCTTGCCCAGCGCGGTCATCCGTTCCCCCACCGTGCCGCTGGTAAAGCCCAGCGAACGCAGGATCGGATCCATCTGCCCCTGAAGGTCCTTCAGCGTATCGATCCCCATTGCGTGGAGATCGTCCGGCGTGCGCCGCGTGGTGGTGCTGGCGCGCAGGCCCCAGGCGTACCATTCCTCACCGTGCGGACGCTTCAGCAATCCGGCGTCCATCGTTGCCACGGCGCGCTGGGCCTTGAGCTCGGCGAGTTGGCGCGCCAGTGCTGCTGCAACCGGGCCGCTGGCGATCGTACGCGCGCGGCTATCCCATTGGCCCGGGATAGCC
The DNA here is from genome assembly GCA_046063295.1 of Novosphingobium sp. Lineage (GTDB taxonomy): Bacteria > Pseudomonadota > Alphaproteobacteria > Sphingomonadales > Sphingomonadaceae > Novosphingobium. The sequence goes on along the minus strand of JBJTMA010000143.1, from coordinate 2,574 downwards.
TTGGTCCGCTTGACCAGCGATTCGACGAGCCCGCCGCCGGCCTGCGCGTCCTTCAAGGTAAGTTCCATCTGGCGGATTGCCTTGTCGAGCAGGAATGCCGGAGGAACCAGCCCCTTGCCGCGCGCATCCCTGATCCTTGCTGTTTCGCCGTCGAGCAATCCCGGAAACTGGGCGAGCCGGGCAAGGTAGGCTTCCGCATCGGCGCGGCCGCGCACCGGATGGTCGCTGTCGAGGAACCGCGGCACGTCGAGGTAGGCCCCGACATTCTGGATCACCGAATAGGGCGTGTTACGCCAGCCGCCGATCGCAACGTCGCCATACGGCAGCGAGAAGCCGTCAAGCGCTGTCGAGAAGGCGCTCTTAACAACGGCAAGGCTGGTTCGAGTGTCCGGATTGACCTTGCTTGCATCGTACGCCTTGAGCTGGGACAGCGAAGCCTTGAGGAACTGCGCGGTCGCCTTCTGCGCGGCGGGAGATCTTGAACCGAGTTTGCTGCGCAACGCGGCGTGCGTGCCGGTATCGATCCCCAGAGATGTGGCTCCCTCAGGAGATAGCGCGATCAGGCCCCAGGCGGTGCGATCAAGAAACGCGTCAGCGCCGGGGCGGGCGATCGTCCTGGCCAGCGCACCAGGTGCGGCAAGGGCGGTTACGCCAGCGCTACCCAGAAGGGACAGGGCCTGGCGGCGGTTTGCGGTGAAGGTGTTCTGCATGAAGCGCAGACTGGTGGGCACACCCCCCGCTGTCAATCTGCAGCTCGATAACGCACTGGCTTCGCCCCACAAGCATCGCTAGTCTTAACTGGGAACGGCCGGTTTTGGCCGCAGGAGGGATCGCAATGGCCGCAACTGACATGATTTCGATGCTTGAGCAAAGCGGGGGCATTGCCGCGATGGCGAGCCAGCTGGGCGTTTCGCCCGAAGTCGCGCAGCAAGGCGCAGCAGCGCTGCTCCCGGCTGTGCTCGGCGGGTTCGATAAGCACGCCGAGAACGCAGGCGGCGGCGAAGGCGGCCTCGGAAGCTTGATCGGAATGCTTGGCGGGCTCGGCGGCGCCGGCCTTGCCGGGAACGTGCTGGGTCCGGAGCCGACCGATGTCGACAAGGGCAATGACGTTCTCGGCCAGATCTTCGGTTCGAAGGACGTGAGCCGCAAGGTCGCGACCCATGCCTCGGGCCAGACCGGGATCGATCCCGCGCTGCTCAAGAAGATGCTGCCGATCCTGGCGATGCTGGTCGCGGGCTACCTTTCACACGGCGCGGATGCCCAGCGCGGAGGCGCGAGCGCCGGCGGCGGGATGGGCGGCATTCTCGGCTCGGTACTGGGATCGGTGCTGGGCGGCGGTCAGTCGAACGGCGGCGGCATGGGCGGGATGCTTGGCTCGGTTCTCGGATCGATGCTGGGTGGGGGGCGAACCCGCGGCGGCGGCAATGCGCTCGACGAAATCCTTGGCGGACTTGCCGGCCGCTAGATGGCGAACGGCACCGTCCTTTCGGTCCTGATGCTCGCCGTGCTGGCGATGCTGGGGGGTGCATTCATGGTCTGGCGCCAACGCGGCGCGGTCAAGCAGATGTGGCTGATGCTGGTGCTCGCGCTGGTGATGGCCGCTAACGTGGCGATCCTGCTGGTGCCGACCGGAACCGGCACCACGCTGGCGCAGCAGCCCAGGTAGCTTAGCGGATCGGGCAGTCCGGCGAGAGCCGCATGTCGAGGTAGTTGTCGACCGAACCCATCAGGTCGTCCATCTCGTTTTCGAAGAAATGGTTCGCCCGGGGGATTTCCTCGTGATGGATCGTGATGTGGCGCTGGGTGCGCAGCTTGTCGACCAGCTTCTGGACCGAGTTCGGCGTCACCACCGTGTCGTTCACGCCCTGGATGATGATGCCCGAAGCGGGGCAAGGGGCAAGGAAGCTGAAATCGTACATGTTCGCCGGCGGTGCGATCGAGATGAAGCCCCGGATTTCCGGACGGCGCATCAGGAGCTGCATACCGATCAGCGCGCCGAAGCTGGCGCCCGCAACCCAGGTGGTCGAAGCTTCGGGGTGGATCGACTGCACCCAGTCGAGCGCCGCGGCGGCATCGCTCAATTCGCCGATACCGTTGTCGAAGCTGCCCTGGCTGCGGCCGACGCCTCGAAAGTTGAAGCGCAGCGTGGCAAAGCCGCGCGCCTGGAACGTCTTGTAAAGCGCCATGGTGATGCGCTCGTTCATCGTGCCACCGGCTTGCGGGTGCGGATGGAGGATCATCGCGACCGGCGCGCGCGGGCGCGGCGGCGGGCTGTAGCGGCCTTCGAGGCGGCCTTCGGGGCCGGGAAAGATCACTGAGGGCATGAAATCGCCTTGTCCGGAATGGTTTGCGCGCTGCAAGCTGGTGCGACGCGAGTGGGCGGCTATATAGGGTCGAAGGCACAAATCGCAATCGTGACGAACACTCCCCGCATTTACCTCGATCACGCGGCCACGACTCCGCTGCGGCCGGAGGCACGCGCGGCCATGGAGCAGGGGTTCGCGCTGTGGGCCAATCCGTCGAGCCCGCACGAAGAGGGGCGCAAGGCGCGCAGCCTGCTCGAAGACGCGCGGG
>JBJTMA010000142.1:0-10414 GCA_046063295.1 Novosphingobium sp. | reverse complement strand
GGTGACGGGACCACCATGGGCCGTTGCCAGGAAATCCTCTGACGCGTTCACGTCAGGTGGGAACCGTGTGTGCCAGGCCAGGGCCCAACCAGGGACAGCCCCCATGGATTTGCTTATAGCCTCAGGGATTTTCGAAGGCTCGCACCGGGCAGTACCCGTCGGTGCCACAGATAGGCGTTCTGGCGCTAACGCTCAAGGCTGGCGGCGTAATTTTCGAGCCGGTCGGCAAGCTTTTCGAGCGCTTCAGCGTGATCCGGGGCTGCCGTAGTGGCCTGCGCCGGACCTTTGCCACGCACTTCGGTAAGCTCGTCAGCCAGAAGCAGGGCCGCGAAAAGTAGTAGCCGCACTTCGTTGTGGCTCGATGCGCCAAGCTCCCGCGCCTTGCTGTCGATCAATTGACCCAGCCGCTCGACGTGATCTTCTTCACCCGCGGCGCATGCGACGATGTAGCTGCGGCCGCCAACCTGAAGCGTGACGTTGCTCATCCCGCGGCCCCGTCGATCAATTGATCAAGCTCTTCCAGCGATCCTTGCACTGCAGCGCGCAGGCGGGCGTGGCGCTCGCGCAAGGCTTCAAGCTCTGAATCAGGGCTATCGGCGCGCGGTGTCGCGCGCTCAATCCGCGCGAGCGCCGCCTCGATCCGGGCAATGGCCTTGTTGCTGCGATCCGCCTCCATGTGGGCAATGCTAGACCAATTTCATGGCGTGGCAAAGCGTTGCAGCTTACATTTCCCACCGTTTCCCAGCCCCCGCCCGGAACCCGCCTTGACGGAGCGGCGCGGCAAGGCAAAGGAGGCCCCGCGCCGAATCGTCGCCGCGTTCCAGCCCAGATCGGGAGCCCACGCCGATGAGCCTAGACCCAGCCCGCTATGCCGTGATGGCCAATGCCATTCGCGCGCTTTCGATGGATGCGGTGGAAAGGGCCAATTCGGGTCACCCCGGCATGCCGATGGGCATGGCTGACGTTGCCACGGTCCTGTTCGCAGAACAGCTCAAGTTCGATCCTGCAGCGCCCAAGTGGCCTGACCGCGACCGTTTCGTGCTGTCTGCCGGCCACGGTTCGATGCTGCTTTATTCGCTGCTGTACCTCACCGGGTACCAGTCGCCGACGATCCGCGACATCGAGAATTTTCGCCAGCTTCATTCGGTCTGCGCCGGCCACCCCGAGAATATCGAGCTCGATGGTGCCGAGGCCACCACGGGTCCGCTGGGGCAGGGCGTGGCGATGGCGGTGGGCATGGCGATCGCCGAGCGTCACCTCAACGCCGAGTTCGGGGATGACCTGTGCAATCACCGCACCTGGGTGATTGCCGGGGATGGCTGCCTGATGGAGGGCATCAACCACGAGGCGATCGGGCTCGCGGCCAACCTCAAGCTCGGTCATCTCAACGTTCTGTGGGATCACAATTCGATCACCATCGATGGCAGCACCGATCTTTCGACCAGCGAGGACGTGCTCGGCCGCTACAAGGCGACCGGCTGGCATACCCAGGAAGTCGATGGCTACGATCACGCCGCGATCGGCAAGGCGCTGGCCGCCGCCGCCAAGGATCCGCGTCCCTCGCTGATCGCTTGCAAGACCATCATCGGCAAGGGCGCGCCCGACAAGCAGGGTACGCACGGTGTCCATGGCAGCCCGCTCGGTGCAGACGAAATTGCCAAGGCACGCGCGGTGCTCAACTGGCCTTCGCCGCCTTTCGTAGTGCCCGAGGATATTCTGGCGGACTGGCGCTCGCTGGGGGCCAAGGGAGCTGCGGCGCACGGTGCGTGGAACGATCGTGTGGCCAAGGCAGCGCGCGGCGATGAATTTTCTGCGCGCATCGCGGGCGATGTCCCCGCGCTCACCGGCTGGCACGAATACCGCGCCAAGTTGGCCGCCGACATGCCGAATGTGGCAACCCGCAAGTCGAGCGAGAACGCGCTGACCGTGCTCACGGCGGCGGTCCCGGCCATGATCGGCGGTTCGGCCGACCTGACCGGTTCGAACAACACCAAGACCGCGTCGACCCCGCCGCTCAATCCCGCCGATTACGCCGGCCGCTATGTTTATTACGGCATCCGCGAATTCGGCATGGCTGCGGCGATGAACGGCATGGCACTGCACGGCGGTATCATTCCCTACGGCGGCACATTCCTCGTATTCTCGGACTATTGCCGCAACGCCATTCGCCTCGCGGCGCTGCAGCAGATCCGTTCGATCTTCGTGCTTACCCACGACAGCATCGGGCTGGGCGAAGACGGGCCGACGCACCAGCCGATCGAGCATGTCGCTTCGCTTCGCGCTATCCCGAACTTGTGGACGTTCCGTCCCGCCGACGCGATGGAAACCGCCGAGTGCTGGGAACTTGCTTTGCAACGCAAGGACGGGCCGAGCGCGCTTGCCCTGACCCGCCAGAACCTTCCCGCACTGCGCGCCGATGCCGATGCCAACCGCAGCAGCAAGGGCGCTTACCGACTCGTCGCCGCGGCGGCGGAAAAGCAGGTCGTCCTGCTGGCGACCGGCAGCGAAGTGCAGCTTGCCGTTGAAGCGGCCAAGGCGCTTGAGGCGGACGGGATCGGCGCCGACGTGGTCTCAATGCCGTGCTGGGAACTGTTCGAGGCACAGGACGAGACATACCGGCTTTCGCTCATCCCGCATGACGTGCTGGCACTGTCAATCGAAGCGGGCACGACGTTTGGCTGGCACAAATGGACCGGCCGCGACGGGATCAACATTGGTATCGACAGCTTCGGGCTGTCGGCCCCGGCGGAAGAATTGTTCAAGTATTTCGGCCTCACTGCAGAGGCGATCGTGGGCCAGGTGAAAGCGAAGCTGGGCCGCTAACAGGAGGAATTAGACGTGGCGATCAAGGTTGCGATCAACGGTTTCGGGCGTATCGGGCGCAATGTGGCGCGGGCTATCCTTTCGCGGCCTGACTGCGGGCTCGAACTGGTTTCGATCAACGACCTGGCCTCGGCGGCTGCCAATGCGCTGCTGTTCAAGCGCGATTCGGTCCACGGTGCATTCGACGGCACGGTTGAAGTCGATGGCAACGACCTGGTGATCAACGGCAAGCGCATCCACGTTTCGGCCGAGCGCGATCCTGCCAACCTGCCGCACAAGGCGAACGGCATCGACATCGCGCTTGAATGCACCGGCTTCTTCACCGACCGCGCGTCATGCGAAAAGCATATCGCGGCGGGCGCCAAGCGCGTGCTGATCTTGGCCCCGGGCAAGAACGTCGACCTGACCGTCGTTTACGGTGTGAACCATGACAAGCTCAGCGCCGATCATGTGATTGTCTCGAACGCGAGCTGCACCACCAATTGCCTCGCGCCGTTCGCCAAGGTGCTCAACGACGCGATCGGGATCGAACGCGGGCTGATGACCACGGTCCACGCCTATACCAACGACCAGAAGATCCTCGATCAGATCCACGAAGATCCGCGCCGCGCACGCGCCGCCGCGATGAGCATGATCCCGACCACCACTGGCGCCGCGCGCGCTGTGGGCGAGGTGCTGCCCGAACTGAAGGGCAAGCTCGACGGAAGCGCGATCCGCGTGCCGACCCCGAACGTCTCGGTGGTCGACCTGACCTTCACCCCCAAGCGCGACACCACCAAGGACGAGGTGAATGCGCTGCTCAAGGCCGCCAGCGAAGGCGCGCTCAAGGGCGTGTTGGGCTATTCGGACGAACCGCTCGTCTCGATCGACTACAACGGCTCCGCCAACAGCTCGACCATCGACAGCCTCGAAACCGCGGTGATCGACGGCAAGCTGGTTCGCGTTCTGAGCTGGTACGACAACGAATGGGGCTTCTCCAACCGGATGGTCGACACCGCCGGGGCGATGGGGAAGCTGCTGTAGCAATCCAGGAACGCCAACCGACCTCGTCATGCTGAATTTGTTTCAGCATCCATCGCGCCTCCGCACCCGGCGGTCGATGGGGAGAGATGGACCCTGAAACAAGTTCAGGGTGACGGGTTTGGATCGAGGGCCGCCGCAAAATGCTGAGGCCCGTATGCCCAATTTCAAGACCCTGGACGATCTCGGCGACCTGACCGGCAAGGTCGCTCTGGTGCGTGTCGATCTCAACCTGCCGATGGCCGATGGCGCGGTCACCGACGATACGCGCGTGCGCGCTTCGGCGCCGACTATCCTCGAACTCGCTGACAAGGGCGCCAAAGTGCTGCTGTTGGCGCACTTCGGCCGTCCCAAGGGTGAGAAGGTCTCGACCATGTCGGTCTCGATGACGCTTGACGCAGTGCAGCACGTGCTGGGCCGCGAGGTCATGTTCATTCCCGAAATCGCCGGGCCGGTGGTCAATCAGGCGGTGGGGATCCTCAAGGCCGGCGATATCGCGATGCTCGAGAACACCCGGTTCTGGAAGGGCGAGGAAGCGAACGATCCCGAACTCGCCAAGGCAATTGCCGCGAACGGCGATATCTACGTCAACGATGCGTTCTCGGCCGCGCACCGCGCGCATGCCAGTACCGAAGGCCTCGCGCACCTGCTTCCGGCCTATGCGGGGCGTTCGATGGAAGCTGAACTCACCGCGCTCGAGAAGGCGCTGGGCAATCCCGAACGTCCTGTCGCGGCAGTTGTGGGCGGTGCCAAGGTTTCGTCGAAGCTCGATGTACTCACCCACCTTGTAGGCCAGGTCGATCACCTCATCATCGGCGGCGGTATGGCCAACACCTTCCTCGCCGCGCGCGGGGTCAACGTCGGCAAGTCGCTGTGCGAACACGACCTTGCCGCTACCGCTGAAGGCATCCTCGATGCGGCAGACAAGGCCGGCTGCACCGTGCACCTGCCCTACGACGTGGTGGTAGCAAAGGAATTCGCTGCCAATCCGCCCAGCCTGCGGACCTGCAATGTCCACGAAGTCGCCGCCGATGAGATGATCCTCGATATCGGGCCGCAAGCCACCGAGGCGCTGGCGGATGTGCTCAAGACCTGCAGGACGCTGGTCTGGAATGGGCCGCTGGGGGCCTTTGAGACTGTGCCGTTCGACACCGCCACGGTTGCGCTGGCCAAGAGCGCCGCGGCATTAACCAGCGAAGGCGCATTGGTTTCGGTCGCCGGGGGCGGGGATACCGTCGCAGCGCTGAACCATGCAGGGGTGGCCGACAAGTTCAGCTACATCTCGACCGCTGGCGGCGCGTTCCTCGAATGGATGGAAGGCAAGGAACTGCCGGGGGTAAAGGCCCTCGAAATCCACTGAGTGCGCCTTGCGGCCATCCGGTCCGGCCGCTATGGGCGCCTCCAACATACGTATGCAATGAGGGATCCGAGCCGATGAACAGTGCCGACATGACCGCCAAGATCGCCGCTGGAAAGGGCTTTATCGCCGCGCTCGACCAGTCGGGCGGGTCGACCCCCAAAGCGCTGGCCGGATACGGCATCGAAGCGGGCGCCTGGTCGAACGACGAGGAAATGTTCGGCCTGATCCACGAGATGCGCTGCCGGATTATCCGGTCGAGCGTGTTTACCGGCGAAAAGGTGCTCGGCGCGATCCTGTTCGAACGGACGATGGATGGCACGGTCGATGGCACTCCGGTACCCGCCGCGCTGATCGCCAAGGGCATCGTCCCCTTCATCAAGATCGACAAGGGCCTGGAAGACGAGGCGAATGGCGTTCAACTGATGAAGCCGATGCCGGAACTCGATGCACTGCTCGAAAAATCCAAGGCACTCGGGGTTTACGGGACCAAGGAACGCTCGGTGATCAATTCTGCCAATGCCGAAGGGATCGCCGCGATCGTTGCGCAGCAGTTCGAGGTCGGTCGCCAGGTGCTTTCGCACGGGATGATGCCGATGCTCGAGCCCGAGATCAACATCAAGAGCGAGACCCGCAGCGAGTGCGACCGGATCCTCAAGGCCGAACTCCTCAAGCATCTCGACCAGTCGGCCGAGCAGGTCATGCTCAAGCTGTCCCTGCCGGTGGTTCCCGGCACGTTCGACGAATTGGTGGATCACCCGAAGGTGTTGCGCGTCGTCGCGCTTTCGGGTGGGTACAAGCGTCCTGAAGCGTGCATCGAACTCGCCAAGAACCGCGGGATCATCGCCAGCTTCAGCCGGGCGCTCCTCGAAGATGTGCGGTACCAGATGAGCGACGCCGAATTCGATGCCGCCCTGGCCGAGGCAATCGATGCGATCTACGCCGGCTCGACGGTAAAGACGGCTTAAAACCCGCCGCGGAAGCGAAACGAGAAGCGGTAGTCAGTGGGCTTGATCGCCCGCTGCGTGCTGCGCGGCGGCATCATATTGGTCAGCTCAAGCTGTCCGTCAGCGACCAGCAGCGGCTTGTCGCTCGTAATCTCGCGGATGGTGCTGCCCCTGCCGGTGGTTATGCGCACATTCAGCCGAACGGCCCCCGCGCGGATGCACCGCGCCTCCATCGGGCAGCGGCTGTCTTCCAGCACTACGAGCGGCGTGACGCGCGGACCGCCGACATTGACCGTCTGCCCCAGCCGCGCATCGACAGAACCATCTTCGTTGACGCGCGTGGTGATGCAACCTGCCAGCAGCACGGTCGCTGTGGTGAGCGGAAGCGCGCTGCGTATCATTGCTTTTGCGGCTCGAGCATGGGTTGCATGTCACCGCGGCGGATCGCTCCGGCGGAGTAGCTGATGCCGAAGCGATAGCGGCGCGCGTTTACGCCCTTCGCGCTCCGTTCGGGTGAAACCTGGTCCAGCGTCAGGCGGCCACGGCCGATCAGCGTCGGCTGGCCCAGCGTAAGCCTGACCGTTTGCACGCGGCCATGGTCGCGCACCTTGGCGGAGAGGACGAAACGTCCCGCCCAAACGCAGGTTACATCCCGCGGGCAGCGGCTGTCCTCGATCACGCGGAGCGGTTCGACCGAGACGCCGGGGGCGACCTGAACCCATTGCCCAAGACGCGCCGTGGTTTCGATCACGTGAGCAGGAGCCGGGGCGGGCGCAAGTGCCAGCGTGGCGGCAAGGGCGAGCGGGATGGTGTGCCTAATCATCGTTCACAATTAACCGACGAAAGCTGAACAGGTTCCGAACGCTTGGCGCAAGGGCGCGCGCGCGATAGAGGGCGGCAATGTCCCAGTGCCAGCTCTATCTCATTTCCCCGCTCGACGTATCGGGCAATTTCCCCCAGCGGCTTGAAAATGCGCTGGATGCGGGACCCGTCGTCGCGTTCCAGTTCAGGGTGAAGGGCGTGGACGAACACCAGGCCGCCCGGCTTGCCGCACCGCTGCAGGAAATCTGCGCGGCGCGCGAAGTGGCCTTTATCGTCAACGATTCGATTTCGCTCGCCAAGCGGCTCGGCGCTGACGGGGTTCATCTCGGCCAGTCGGACGGCTCGGTTGAGGATGCGCGCCGCGAACTGGGCCGCGATGCCCAGATCGGCGTGACCTGCCACGACAGCCGCCACCTGGCGATGGAGGCAGGCGAGGCCGGGGCCGACTATGTCGCCTTCGGGGCCTTTTTCCCGACCACCACCAAGCACACCAGCCACGTGGCGACGCCCGAATTGCTGAGTTGGTGGCAAGCTCTGTTCGAAATCCCCTGCGTGGCGATTGGCGGAATTACTCCGGAAAATTGTGCGCCGCTCGTTGCTGCAGGGGCCGATTTCGTGGCGGTGAGCGGCGCGGTGTGGAGCGTCGACGAAGCCGAAGCGGTTCGGGCATTCGCGGCGCGAATGGCCGCAGCGGGAGCCTAATCGGGCCTGACGCGTTTCACCGGCACTGAGCGAGCGGCTATCCCGCAGGCTCGCGGGAGAGTGCCGAATGCGTCCGTTACTGCTTGTCTTGCCAGTTGTCCTGGTCCTCTCGGGCTGCAACGTCGGCAACGACGATGGTGCCAATCACGGCACGAAGGAATCCACGTCACGGCCAGCGGCGGCGCCCTCTGCCGCGCCCGATGCACTGGCGGCGCACGATAACGTCAAGTCTGCGCAAGACATCCCGGACAGCGAACCGCGCCCGATCATGCAGGCGCAAGTGGTGCTCGATCGCCTCGGCTTCACCCCCGGCGTGGTCGATGGCGAGGAAGGGATGTCCACCCGCAACGCCGTGTCGGGCTATCAGGAAGCCAACAAGCTGGCGGTCACCGGTAAGCTGGACCCCGCAACCATCGCCGCCCTGGCGCAGTACCAGGCAATCCCGGCAACGCGCGTAGTGACCATACCCGACGATTTCGCCGCAGGACCTTTTGTCCGCATTCCAAAACGGCCCGAAGATCAGGCCAGCCTTGCGGCGCTGGGTTACGAATCCCTGGACGAGAAGCTGGCTGAACGGTTCCACACAACGGTCGCAACCCTCAAGCTGCTCAATCCCGATGGGCGGCCTGCCGGTGCCCCGCCCGCTGCGCCAGCGGAGGCTGCGCCGAAGCCAATGGCAAGCCCCGCCGACCCTGACGCGCCGCCGGTTCCATACTTCCATGCTGGCCAGCAGATCCGCGTGCCGAACGTCGGTGCCGATGCGATCCAACCCGGATCCGTGACGGACAAGGACTGGCTCGCCACGCTCGCCATGCTCGGTGTCAGTAGCGAGCAGCCCAGGGTTGCGGACATTGTGGTAAGCAAGTCCAAGGGCACGCTCAAAGCCTATGACGATGCGGGCAAGCTGGTTGCGGTATACACCGCCACCATGGGTTCGCAGCACGATCCGCTTCCGCTCGGCGACTGGGGGATCAACGGTGTCAGCCACAACCCGAAGTTCCATTACAATCCCGCGCTGTTCTGGGATGCCAAGGCTGGAAGCGAGAAGGCGACCTTGCCGCCGGGGCCAAATGGACCGGTCGGGGTGGTGTGGATCGATCTTACCAAGCCCCATTACGGCATTCACGGCACGCCCAATCCCGAGACCATCGGTCGCGCTGAAAGCCACGGCTGCGTGCGGCTTACCAACTGGGATGCGGCCCGGCTGGCGCAGATGGTCTCGGTCAAGACCAAGGTCCATTTTGAGGCCTGAGCGGGATGGGGCTCGCCACACGCCTTCGAACAATCGCGGGAACCGTCCTCGCTACATCGATGCTGTGGGTTGCGGGCTTGATCTGGTGGTCGGGGCAGATCCAACCATCGCCTGAACGGGCAACGCCGACATCAAGTGCAGTGACCGGTTCGCCCCCCCTGGATCAGACAATGATTGCCTATCGCCCGCAGGACGCACTGGAAGCAGATACCCCCAAAGGGGCGAATCTGATCATTCCGGTGCAGGGCGTACAGCCCGGTCAGTTAAGCGATACCTTTTCGCAAGCACGCGCGAACGGGGCACGTGTGCATGATGCGATCGACATAATGGCGCCGCGCGGCACCCCCGTGCTGGCGGCAACTGGCGGCACCGTCGAGAAGCTGTTCAATTCGGCGGCGGGCGGCACCACGATCTACGTTCGATCCCCGGACCGGCGTTTCATCTACTATTACGCACATCTCGATCACTACGCTCCCGGGCTCCATGAAGGGCAGCAGCTCCGCCAGGGCGAATTGATCGGAGCGGTCGGATCCACGGGCAACGCCAGCCCGGATGGACCGCACCTTCACTTTGCGATCCAGGTCACTACGCCGGAGGCGAAATGGTACGAGCCAAGCACGGCAATCAATCCATACCCGCTGCTGACGGGGCGATAGTTCGCAGCAGTTCCCTACTCCTCGATAATCTGCCACACCCTCTCGACGCACTGCGTTGCAGGGCAGGAACTTTTGCCTTTAGACCGTGTCCAGCGTGTCCAGTCGTTCAGGCGCAAGCAACTTCAAGTGAATGAGAACAGGGCCATGACCAATCCGACATCCACCAAGGAACTGACCCTGCGCGGCATCTTGCTCGGCGCGCTGCTGACTGTCGTGTTCACGGCGGCGAACGTCTATCTGGGGCTAAAGGTCGGCCTGACCTTCGCTACCTCGATACCCGCGGCGGTGATCTCGATGGCGGTGCTGAAGTTCTTCCGCGATTCGACCATCCAGGAAAACAACATCGTCCAGACCGTGGCTTCTTCGGCAGGAACTCTGTCTGCGATCGTGTTCGTGCTGCCGGGCCTGGTGATGATCGGGTGGTGGACCGGGTTTCCCTACTGGGAATCGGTCGCGGTCATTGCGATCGGCGGGATCCTGGGGGTGATGTATTCGGTGCCGCTGCGCCGCGCGCTGGTCACCGGTTCGGACCTGCCATTTCCCGAAGGCGTTGCGGCCGCAGAAGTGCTCAAGGTGGGCGCCGGGGTCGGCGGTGCGGAAGAGAATGCGCGCGGGCTGAAGGCAGTGATCTTCGGGACGATAGTTGCGGCTGTCTATCCGCTGCTCGCCAAGGCCAAGCTGGTGGTCGATGCCTGGGACAAGACCTTCCGAATTGGTTCGGGCGCGAGCTTCGCCTCGCTGACCTTCTCGTTCTCGCTGCTCGGCGTCGGGCATCTGGTCGGGCTGGCGGTCGGGTTCGCGATGCTGGTCGGGATCGTGCTGTCATACCTGCTGA
>JBJTMA010000141.1:0-23728 GCA_046063295.1 Novosphingobium sp. | reverse complement strand
TGGCGGAGACGGAGGGATTCGAACCCTCGGTACCGGATTTACCAGTACGACGGTTTAGCAAACCGTTGGTTTCAGCCACTCACCCACGTCTCCGGATCGCAGCGGCGAAGGGGGCCTATAGCGGCGGGCGTGGGGGGCGGCAAGGGGGTCAATCGAAGCTATTTGCGACTCCCTTCGCCGCAAAACGGACTCGGCTCATCGCCGGTTCATTGTGCCCCTGCCAGACCCGATCCATCACGCCGGATGGCGGACCCGCCGCGCCCCGAGTGGACCGGGGCGGGTGGGTATTCCTAGGGGTTTGTTTATGGCCATCCGGATCAAGTCAATTCTGCGCAATGTCGGCATCGCGCTGATGGGTGCAGCCGCGCTGGCAGGTTCGGTCGCGGCTCCCGCTCAGGTCCAGCCGGTCGATCCGGACAAGGCGATCGACGGCGATCTCGGTCGCCCGGCTACCGCGCCGGCGCCCGCGCCGGTTGCCAGCCCGGTTCCGGTGTCGACGACGCCGACCAGCGAAGGTACGCCGGCGCCGGTCGCAGCCGATGCTCCGGCTGACCCGGCCAAGCCTGAAACCACCTATCACCAGGATGACCTTATCGGCGCGGCCGAGGGCGTATTCGGCAAGGGCGCAAAGGGCCTTGCCGATGTGATCCAGGACATCCTCAAGAAGCAGGGTGAACCCAACGCCTATATCGTCGGCCGCGAGGGCGGCGGCGCGCTGGTGGTGGGTGTGCGTTACGGTTCGGGCACGCTGTTCCACAAGGTGGAAGGTCAGCGCCCGGTATACTGGACCGGACCGTCGGTCGGGTTCGATGCCGGGGCAAGCGCGGGGAGCACCTTCGTTCTGGTCTACAACCTCTACAACACCGACGATCTCTATCACCGTTTTCCTGCGGGGGAGGGGCAGGCCTACCTTATCGGCGGCTTCAACGTCAGCTACATGCGCCGCGGCAACATCGTGCTCATTCCGGTCCGTTCCGGGGTTGGCCTGCGACTTGGTGTCAACGCCGGGTACATGAAGTTCTCGCAGAAGCACAAATGGGTGCCCTTCTAGAAACCAAGCGACGAATTGCGGCAGATTGTCCTTGCGCGCGAAACGCGGCACGGTAGCTTTCGGCCATCTTATTCGTTCAGGCGGGGGCCCAAAACAATGAAACTGCACTATGTCTTGATGGCGGCGCTGCTCGCCGGTTCGCCAGCCGTGGCCAAGCCTGCAGCGCGCAAGGCTCCTGTTGCTGTGAAGTCCGACCCGGCCGTGCTCAAGGCAGCGTGCGACAAGCTTGCGGCACTGGTTACGCCCGATTCCGCCGTGCCGCAGCAGGCCGACAAGCTGATCGGCGCCATGCTGCAAACCATGCTCGACAAGGATGCGGGTTTCAAGGCGCTCAACAACCGGTATCCGGGAATGACCGATGCGATCGCGCAGCGGGTCCAGCCGCTCATGCTTGAATCCTCCCGAGCAACCCTGCCCCTTTACCGAGCCGATCTGTCCAGCCTCTATGCTGCCAACATGACCTTGGCCGAGGCCAATGCCGCGGTTGCCTTTTTCAGCTCGGACGATGGTCGCGCCCTGCTGTCTTCGGCCAATGCGAACATTGATTACAAGACCACAGTTGGCGCAATTACCAGCGGCGGAGAGGCGAGCACGAGCGATCTCAAGCAGGACGTGCGAAGTGCCGCGCTGCAGACCGTCGCCCAGATGACCCCTGCGCGCAAAGCCAGGGTCGGAGCGTTCTTCAGCTCACCCGCGGGACAGAAGATCATCGCCATTGGACCTAAGAAGGCGGAGCTCGATCGCAAGTGGTTCAATTACGCCCCGCCCGGGCTGCAAGATCGAGTCGCGCTTGCAACGGTCGAGGCCATGGTTGATCACATCGCCAAGACCGATCCCGATATGGCCAAGAAGATGCGCGACGCGCTTATCGAGAAAGGCGTGCTGCCGAAAAGCTAGACCCTGATGACGTTACATGGACCCTTCCCTGTCCAATCTGGGTGGATCAATGTAACGTCATCAGGGTCTACAAGCGGCGGTCAGCCCCAGGGACCGCTCCCTTTTGCAGGCGCGGCTGCGCGATCTGCCTCTTCCTTGCCCGAGGGTGCGAACCCGTGCATGCCATGCCACCACTGCAGGGCGATGGTCCCGCCCTTGGCCGGCTGGAGCAAGCCGATCATCATTACTGTCGCCAATGCCAGGCAGATCGCGAGCGCGGCACCCATCGATATGTCCGAGAATGCCCCGAAATATATGATCACCGGAGCCAAGACGTGGCCCGTTATCAGGATGGAGATGTACGGCGGCATGTCATCGGCGCGCTGATGGGTCCAGTCCTGGTGGCATTGCGGACAGAAATCGACCGGTTTCAGAAACTTGCGGAACAGCTTGGCCTCGCCGCAGCGCGGGCAGCGGCAACGAATTCCGCGCAGTATGGCGTCGCTAAGCGAGCGTGGCAGTTCGAGACGGCGTTGCGGATCCAGCATGCCCCGCTCTTTCGGCCTGTTCGGGGCCGTTATCAAGGCAATTGCAGTATCCCTGCGCGCCACAACGACAGCACCGTGATGAAAACGATTGCCGCAACGCCGCCAACTAGTTTGGCAATGTCGAGAAAACCGTTCCGATTCATTGGCGTGGTTCAAGGTTCCAATAGGGTGATGGAGCGGCAGAGCCGCGGCATTTAGACGCTTGCTGCGCGTGTGCAAGCGTCGATGCGCGCGCACTTTCCGCGAATTTCCCTGCAGTGAATTATTTCATTCTGATCGAAACCGCTTTAGGGGCCGCTGCGTCATGCTCAGCAACCTAGAACAACAGCCCGCCGATGCGCTGCTCGCGCTGATCAAGCTTCACAACGACGATCCCCGTGCCGACAAGATCGACCTTGGCGTTGGCGTCTACCGCACCGGACAGGGCGATACCCCGGTGTTCGGTGCGATCAAGGCGGCTGAGCAGAAGCTCGTCGATAGCCAGGGTTCGAAGGCCTACCTTGGCCCGGAAGGTGACATGGGCTTTGTCCACGCGCTGATGCCGTACGTCTTTGGCAAGGACGATCCGACGATGGGCGGTCGCATCGAGGGCATGCAGGCGCCAGGCGGCACCGGTGCAGTGCGACTGGCAGTAGCACTGGCCAAGCGCGCCGGGGTGACACGGTTCTGGATGGGCTTGCCGAGCTGGCCCAACCACGCGCAAATTCTTGGCGATCTGGATGTCGAGCTCAAGAGCTTTGTCCATGCCACCAGGGCCGGAATGGTTGATATGGACGCGCTGCGCGTTGCGATCAGCCTGGCGCAGCCCGGTGACGCGATTCTGCTGCACGGCTGCTGTCACAACCCCACCGGGATCGATTATTCGCCGGCGCAGTGGGACGAAATTGCCCAGCTCGTTGCCGATGCGAAACTCCTTCCGATCCTTGACCTGGCTTACCAGGGCCTCGGCAAGGGCATGGAGGAGGACGCGTACGGGGTGCGCAAGGTGCTCTCCGCGGTGCCCGAGGCGCTGATTGCCTACAGCTGCGACAAGAATTTCGGCATGTACCGCGACCGCGTCGGCGCGATCTATGTGATGGCCCAGGATGCCGAAGTTCTGAACCGTGTCCTGTCGAACGGCCATGCGCTGGCCCGTGCGGCGTGGTCGATGCCGCCCGATCACGGCGGAGCGGCAGTGCGCATCGTTCTGGAAGACCCGGCGCTCACCGCAATGTGGCTTGACGAACTCGACTCCATGCGCACCCGCATGAACCAGGTTCGCGCCAAACTCGCGGCGCACGGCATGGCCGGGTCGATCGATCTTGCCCCGATCGGCGGGCAGAACGGGCTTTTCTCGGTCCTTCCGCTGAGCGCCGAGCAGATCCAGCGACTGCGCAGCGATCACGGCATTTACCTGGCCGGATCGGGCCGGATCAACGCGGCAGGGCTTACGATGGGCAACATCGACAAGTTCATCGCCGACGTGACAACGGTGAGCAGCTGAAATATCCGCCGATTTTTCGGCCAAAGCTACGGATCGGAATTAGCTTCTGAGCTTTACCATCCGTTGAAGATACCGCGCCAGCACATCGATTTCGAGATTGACTGCATCGCCCTCCCGAAGCTCGCCCAACGTGGTGACGCCGGCGGTGTAAGGGATGATATTCAAGTGGAAGGAGCAGGTGCCGTCGGGGTAATCATCAAGCGCGTTGACGGTCAGCGACACCCCGTCAACTGCGATTGAGCCCTTGATTGCGATCAAGGATGCGACCTCGGCAGAGGTTGTCACCGTGAGATGGATCGAGCCGCCGAGTTCCTCTCGCAGCGTTACCCGGCCTACCGCGTCCGCATGGCCGGTCACGATATGCCCACCCAGTTGATCGCCAAGCTTCAACGCCTGCTCGAGATTGAGTTTCCTGCCGCTGGTCCATTGGTCCTGCGCGGTTCTGCTGATTGTTTCTGCCGAAATATCGGCAGCGAACCAGGCATCGCCAGGTTCGCCGCCGCGTTCGACAATCGTCAGGCACACGCCCGAACAGGCGATTGATGCACCGATCATGATCTCGTCGGGATCATAAGGGCAAGAAACCACGGCACGCAGGTCACCGGCATCGCGAATGCTGCGGATCTGGCCGATGGCGGAAACGGTACCGGTAAACATCAGGCAGGATCGTAGACGGTGACAGTATCATTGCCAAGCGCGCGCCAGTCACGGACCCGCCATTTCGCGGATTGCGCCAGATTTGCCTCGGACAGTTCGGGCATGTCCGCACCGTTGCCGCCGACGGCATGCGGTGCGCGGTAGATCAGGAGCCGATCGACCAGGCCTGCGGCCAGGAAGGCGCGCGCCGTCTTCGCCCCACCTTCGACCATCAGGTATTGCGCAGGAGCGATCCGGCAAACCTCCTGCGGTGACGCGATGCTGTACCAGCCCGCTGGGGCAGCGCCGCCTGTCAGCAGCCACCGTTCGGGGCTCCGCGCGGCAAGTCCCGGCAAGCGTACGTCGAGGCGAGGGTGATCGGCTTCAAGGGTGCCTCGGCCGACCAGAATCGAGTCCATCCGAGCGCGCCAGGCGTGGACATGCGCCCGTGCTTCGGGTCCGGTAAGCCACTGACCTTCGCCGGGCGGGGGAGCCAGCCGCTGGTCGGCCGAAAGCGCGAGCTTGAGCGTCACGTGCGGCCGGCCGGTAGTCGTTCGAGTGAGGTAGCCAGAGAGGCTTTCCGCGCACTCGTCGGAATTGCCCAGGTCGACCGTGATGCCGGCAGCGCGCAGCCGGGCAATGCCTTGTCCCGCAGTTCGCGGATCGGGATCGCCGCAACCTATCACCACCCGCGCGATTCCGGACGCTGCAAGCAAATCGGCGCAGGCCGGGCCCCGCTCGCTCTGGTGGGCGCAAGGTTCGAGCGAGACGTAGATCGTGGCTCCCGCCGCGCCGTCTTTCGCTGCGGCCAGTGCCTGCGCTTCGGCATGGGGGCGCCCGCCAGGTTGGGTCCAACCACGCGCAATCAAGCGGCCATTATTGACGATCAGCGCGGCAACGGCGGGGTTGGGACGGGTCAGCGGAATTCCGCGTCTCGCAAGCCGCGCTGCGGCGGCAAGCCAGCGACGATCCTCTCCGGTGACCAAGGTTATCGGCCGGCCGGCGCCTGCGGCTGGGCCATCTGAAGCTGCGCGGCGGCGCGATCGGCGGCTTCCTGCTTTGCCTTTTCAGCGGCCTTTTCGGCATCGGCACGCCTCTTCATCGCATCGACATCCATGCCCGATGCGCGGCCGACCGCCATCCACAGTCGCTGCGCTTCGGCGTCAGCCTCGGCTTGCGCCTTTTCGCGTGCTTCCTTGTCTTTCTGGTTGGCCTTTATAAACGCGAGCGTTTCAGCCTCGGTACGGTCGGCCGGCCACGAATTGATATAGTCGATCTCGGGCAGTTTGCGGTCACCAACCCAGTTCTGGGTGAAGGCCAGGGTGCCGAACAAGCCAAGCGTGCACAGCGCGGCGGCCGCGGCGTAGCGCCAGCGCGATGGGCCGGCATCGCGGAACACGTCGCGAAATTCAGTGATTGCTCCGCTCGGATTGACGTTCTTGAGGAATGACATGTCCTCAAGATAATCCTCAACGCGGCATTGCGCCAGAGGTCAGTTGTAATCGACCGAAATCGGGATGCGGCCGCGAAAATTGCCGGCGCGGCTGCCGCTGATGACCAGCCGGGCGCCAAAGCTGAATTCCAGCTCGCCATTGGCGTTGAGCTGTGGATGCGGAGGCAGGTCAGTGGTGAACTGCGTGAGCTTCGCCTGGCCACCGTCGGGGGTCGTCATTTCGACAGTATCGGGAAGGTCTATCCGTACCTCGCGCAACGGCACGCCGGTGATGCGGCCGTGTCCGGTCACCGGAATTCCCCCCAGATCGACCAGTTCGCCCGTCGTGCGCTTTTCGCCGCCGGAAGCCGACAGCTCGGCGCTGCCCCCCTGCCGCCCGGTAAGCGCAAGCTTGCTGAAGTTGAGGTCAGTCCAGATCTCGATTGTCAGCGGCCGTTCGCCGGGTTTCGCACTGCTGTCGCCATAGCACAGGCGGCAGCTGTCCTGCGCCGCGGCGGGCGCGCCGGCCAGCATGACTGCGGCAATGAGCAAGGCTCGGACCATGCTGGCATAGTCGCGCACCATGGTTAATTTGCGGTTACGGGAATCTACCCGAACGGCTGGTAAAGCCCGCGTCCGTGGCGCTTTAGCCAGCGATTGGCGGCGCGCAGATCGCCTTCAAAAAGCTGATCCAGCAGCGCGTGGAATGCCGGGCTGTGGTCGAAATGAATGAGGTGAGCGACCTCGTGCGCGACGACCGAGCGACGGATTTCGGGCGGTGCCATGACCAGGCGCCAGTTCATGCGGATCGTGCCGGCGCGGGCGCAGCTGCCCCAGCGGCGTTGCGCGCTTGATAGCAAGAGGCGCGCCGGTGGCTGTCCCGCCCGGGCGCAATAAAAGGCAAGGTCTTCGGCCATCAGCCGCCGCGCTTCGCTTTCCAGCCAGCGCTTGATCCGCGCGGGAACCGATTCGGCGGGCCCGCCCAGCACGAGTTCGCCTTCGTCGATAGTGATCTTGCGCGGAGCGGTGGGATCGTGGCGAACGATCATGGCCTCGCCGCAGAAAGAAATCGTCGTGCCGTGCCCGACGTCGGTCGCCTCGGGCACCGCGGCGAGCTGCCCGGCTATCCAATTGGCGCGGCGCCGCGCGAACTCCAGTGCTTCGGCGGTCCGGCCCCATTGGGGCAGGGTGATACGCACCGCGCTGCCATCCGGGGCGAGCCGCATGGTCATGCGCTTGGCCATGTGGTTGCGGCGCAGCACGACCGGCAATATCCGCCCGGCCACTTCGACCTGCGGTTCCGCCTCGCTTTTTCGCAGCCAGTCAATCATCGGCGAATTCAACTCCCGGCGGCAGGATTACATGCTGCTCAAGCGGGCCGGCAAGATCTTCGGGTATGGCTTTGCCCCGAACCGATATGCCGGCCGCGTGAACCGCCTCGCGATCGCCGCAGACCAGATAGTGCCATTCATGTAAATCCTCTCCGGCCGCGCGCAGCACATATGCGCAAGTGCCGGGAAGCCAGGTCAGGGTGGTGGCAAGTTCGGGGTTGAGTTTGAGGCAATCGGGTACCTGGCGTTTGCGGTGCTTATAATCGCTGCAGCGCGCCGATGGGATATCGAGCAGGCGGCAGGCGACGTTGGTGGGGTAAATGATGCCCGTGTCCTCATCCTCGGCCTTGTGCAGGCAGCATTGCCCGCAGCCGTCGCACAGCGCTTCCCACTCTTCGCGGGTCAGGGTTTCGATCGGCAGCTTCCAGAACCGGGGCCGCATCACTTGACGGATTTCGCCAGGTCCGCGGCGACTGCATCGGGGCCGTCGAATGTCGGCAGGATTTCGATTGGCTCGCCGTTCCTGCCAAGCAGCATGGCGTGGCGGGTGTGCTCCATCAGATAGCCGCCCGGCGTTTCACGGCCCTTGCTTTTGACCACCATGAATTTTTCCGCGACCGCGTCGATCTCAGCTTGCGATCCGGTCAGGCCGATCAGCTTGGGGGAAAAGGCGGCGGCGAACTGACCGACGCGTTGGGGCGTATCGCGCGCCGGGTCGATCGTGATGAAGAACGGCTGGATGTCAGCCGCGAGCGCTGGGTGCGCCTTGGCGAACCGGGTCAGTCCCTGGAACAGAACGGTCATGTCGGTCGGGCAGGCATCGGGGCAGAAGGTGTAGCCGAAATAGACGATCCGGTATTTGCCCTTGAAGCTATCCGAAGATACTCTCTGGCCGTCCTTGCCGGTCAGGGTAAAGGGCGCGCCGACGGTGGAATCGGTCAGCGAAACTCCGGCGATCGGTGACTCATCGATCTTTGTTTGCTGACAGGCGCTCAGCGCGAGTGCCGCGCCGACAAAAATAATTCGAATTGGCTGGAACATGGCGCGGCGGTTCATGCTCTGCTAAAGCGCGCCGCGCAAGGAGCGTTTCGGGCGCGGCAGCGATTCTGCCGGGGCCGTGCAACAGGAGGAAGACGACCCGTGCCGATTACCCGTAAGCTGTCCCTGGCGCTGGCCGCAATCCTGTCCGCGGCGACCGTCCTTCCAGGACCTGCGTTCGCGCAGTTTTCCGATAGCTACAAATTCCTCGAAGCCGTGCGTAAGCGCAATGACGACGATGTGCAGAAGCTGTTCGAAAAGAACGGGCAGACCATCGTCAACACCCGGGACCTGACCACGCTCGACACACCGCTGCATATTGCGGCGCGGACCAAGAACCTGCGCTACGTCACTTTCCTGATAAGCGCCGGGGCGAATGTGAACATGCGCAACTCCGCCGGGGAGACCCCGCTGGTCATCGCCTGCAATCTCGGTTTCATCGAAGCGGTCGAACCGCTGATTGCCGCGGGTGCCAAGGTCGATGAACCCAATTCGACCGGTGAAACCCCGCTGATCACCGCAGTGCACAACCGCAACATCGCGCTGATGCGCTTGCTGCTGCAGGCCGGTGCGAACGCCGACCGCAAGGACAATTCGGGGCGGAGCGCGCGCGATTACGCGGCGCTCGATCCCAAGAGTGAGACCTTGCTGGCCGAGATCAAGGCCAGCTCGAAGGCCAAGCCGGCGGGCGGCAAGCCTGTGTTCGGCCCCAATTGAGCCAGCCGGAAAGCCTTGAGGCACTGCGCCTTGCGCTTGCCCCGGCCATTGCCGATGCCGTCGCGTTCGACGGGTGGAGCGACGCGGCCATCGACAGTGCTGCCGCGGACCAGGGGATCGATCCGGCGAGTGCTCGCTATGCCTTCAGCGGCGGGGCGATGACGATGATCGAGGCCTGGGCGGGCAGCGTCGACACGGCAATGGCCGCGGCATTTCCCCCCGAGCGGATCGGTGCGCTCAAGATCCGTGAACGCATTCGATCACTTGTGCAATTCAGGCTCGACGCGATTGCGCACCAGAAGGAAGCGTTGCGCCGCGCGCAGGCGATCATGGCCTTGCCGCAAAACGCCGTACGCGCTGCCAGGCTCGCGTGGCACAGCGCCGATGCCATGTGGCGGCTCGCTGGCGATACCGCGACCGACTATAACCACTACACCAAGCGGCTGACGCTGGGATCGATCTACGCCGCGACCCTGGCGGTCTATGTGAATGACACCAGCGAAGGCCACGCCGATACGCGGGCGTTCCTCGATCGCCGGATCGAAGGGATCATGAAGTTCGAGAAAGCCAAGGCGCGGATCATGCGTCCGCGTGACGAGCAATTCAGCGTGGCACGGTTGCTCGGCCGTCTTCGCTATCCCGCCAGATAGCCACCGCGTTATTGCGAATGACTTGCAATATCCGCCTTGCTGTGGCAGCGCGGCCCTGATGACGCTCGACCTGCTCCCGATCGGCCACCGCGCGGTAGTCACCGCGGTCGACTGGGCTGCGCTCGCCCCGGATGAGGCGCAGCGGTTGCAGGCGCTCGGGCTCGATGTCGGCGCGCGGGTTGCCTTGGCTCACCGCGGGATCTTCGGGGGGCGCGATCCGCTGGCGGTGATGATCGGGCGCATGACCGTGGCGCTGCGCCGCAACCACGCCCGCGCGATGACGGTCGAGGACATCTGACATGACCCAGCCGCGCAGCGCCGCGCTGGTCGGCAACCCGAACGCGGGCAAAAGCGCGCTGTTTAACGCGCTGACCGGGGCGCGACAGAAGATCGCCAACTATC
Source organism: Novosphingobium sp. (assembly GCA_046063295.1). Classification (GTDB taxonomy): domain Bacteria; phylum Pseudomonadota; class Alphaproteobacteria; order Sphingomonadales; family Sphingomonadaceae; genus Novosphingobium. Next base: position 13,564 of record JBJTMA010000141.1, on the reverse strand, counting down.
CTGGCGTTACCGTTGAGCGCAAAGCTGGGCGGCTGGTCCTGCCTTCGGGCGAACCGGTCGCGCTGACCGATCTCCCCGGTAGCTACAGCCTGACCCCGACCAGCCCGGATGAGGAAGTTACCCGCAAGGTCATCCTCGGCGAGTTTCCGGGAGAGCCCGCGCCGCAGGTTCTGGTGGTGGTGCTCGATGCGTCGAACCTCGAACAGCACCTCGTCTTCGCGCAGGAAGTGATCGCGCTAGGCCGCCCCACGGTGGTAGCGCTCAACATGGTCGATCTGGCCGAGCGCGACGGGTTGGTGATCGATCCGGCAGCGCTGCAGCAGGCACTGGGCGTGCCGGTGGTTGCAACGGTGGCGGTGCGCCGCCGCGGGCTCGACGAACTGGCGGCGGCAATTGCCGTTGCCGAAGCGCAAGCACCCGAGCATCATCGCCCGCATACCGGGCTCGCCGAACGCCGCCTGACCGCGCATGCGATCGCCGAGGCCGCGATCCTGTCCGAAACCCGCCGCCACCGGCTGCACGCCCGGCTCGACCGGCTGTTCCTGCATCCGTGGCTGGGCCCGCTGATCCTGTTCGCCGCGCTGTTCGTGGTGTTCCAGGCGGTCTTTACCTGGGCCACGCCCTTTGCAGATGCGCTGCAGGCCGGGGTCGACTGGCTGAGCGGCGCAATCAAAGGCGCAGTCCCGCCCAGCCTGGCCCGCGACCTTGTCACCGACGGGGTGATCGCCGGGGTCGGCGCGGTCATCGTGTTCCTGCCGCAGATCCTGATCCTGTTCTTCTTCATTCTGGCGATGGAAGCATCTGGCTATATGGCACGCGCCGCCTTCCTGATGGACCGCCTGATGGCCCGCGTCGGGCTGTCGGGGCGCAGCTTCATTCCGCTGCTCTCCAGCTTTGCCTGCGCGGTGCCAGGTATTATGGCGACCCGCGCAATCGCCGATCCCAAGGACCGCCTGACCACGATTCTTGTCGCCCCGTTGATGACCTGTTCGGCGCGGCTGCCGGTGTACACTCTGATCATCGCCGCCTTCATTCCCAATACCCCCATCGGCATGGGCATGCGCCTGCAGGGGCTGGTGATGATGGGACTTTACGTTGTCGGGATTATCGGCGCGATGCTCGCCGCCCTGATCCTGCGCCGCACCGTGACCAAGGGCTCGGCCAGCGGCTTCATCATGGAGCTCCCGAAATACCAGATGCCGCGGCTGAAGGACCTCGCGCTTGGGCTCTACCAGCGGATCTGGATCTTCCTGCGCCGCGCCGGGACGATCATCCTGACCGTCAGTGTGGTGCTGTGGCTGCTGCTCAATTTCCCGCGCGCGGGCGAAGGGCAGGACCAGGTCGATGCCTCGGCCGCCGGGCATATCGCCAATGGCCTCGCCGTTGTGCTCGAACCGATCGGCTTCAACCGCGACATCTCGCTTGCCTTGATTCCGGCGATGGCCGCGCGTGAAGTGGCGGTCTCTTCGCTCGCCACGACCTATGCGGTTAGCAACGCCGACGAAGCCGCGCAGGACGCCGCGCTCGGCAGCCAGCTCAAGACCCACTGGAGCCTCGCCACCGCGCTCGCGTTTCTCGCCTGGTTCGTCTTCGCTCCGCAGTGCATGAGCACGATCGCGGTCACCCGGCGCGAAACGAATGGGTGGAAATGGCCTATGTTCATGTTGGCATACCTGTTCGGGCTGGCCTACATATTTGCCGGAATCACCTATTGGAGCGCCATCGCTCTGGGGTTGTAGAGCGAGGAAATAATGGCAGGCAGCGTCAACAAGGTAATCCTGATCGGCAATCTCGGCGCCGATCCCGAAGTGAAGAGCTTCCAGAATGGCGGCAAGGTCTGCAACCTGCGCATCGCGACTTCGGAAAACTGGAAGGACCGCAACACCGGGGAACGCCAGGAACGCACCGAATGGCATTCGGTTGCGATCTTCTCCGAAGGACTGGCCGGGGTTGCCGAGCGTTTCCTGCGCAAGGGCAGCAAGGTCTACATCGAAGGCCAGCTGCGCACCCGCAAGTGGCAGGACCAGTCGGGTAACGACCGCTATTCGACCGAAGTGGTGTTGCAGGGCCCCGGCGCGGTTCTGACGATGCTTGATGGCGCGCCCGGCAGCGGGCAGGGCGGGGGCGGCGGCAATTACGGCGGCGGCCAGCGTTCCGGCGGCGGCGGTGATTGGGGCGGTGGTTCGTCGGGCGGCGGCCAGCGCTCGGGCGGCAGCAACGTTGGCGGCGGCTTTGCCGACGATCTGGACGACGACATCCCGTTCTGAGCCTAGGGCTCAGTCCTTCTTGAACATGTCCTTGAGCGCGGCGAACGGGCTGGTGTCGCTTGGATCGAGCAGGCCGGCCTCGCGCCGTGCTTCCTCGGCATTGGGGCCTTCAAGGTAGGGATCGATCGCCAGGCCGAGCGTCTGGGCCAGTGCCTCGCCCAGGTCGAACCTGCCGCCCTCCATCTCGATCTGGTCGAGCATCTCGGCGTCGAGTTCGAGCTCTTCGGGCAGGTCGCCTGCCGGGGGAACGAAGTGCAGCTCGACCGGCTCGTGAATTCCGACCTCAAGATCTTCGGCCGATACCGCGCAGCTTTGCACCACATCGGCGTCCAGCACGCCTGAGGCGCGCACTGTCTGTCCGTCGGGTTTGAGCGCTATCCGTGCGGTGAGCTGGCGTACGGCGACCAGATCGAAGCGCTTAGCCAGCGCCGCGCATTCTTCGGCGTTCGCGGTAATGTCGAGCAAGCCATCGGGAAGATGGCGCAGGTCGATCATTCGGGACATTTCGCTCATCGCGGAATCGCTCCGGCAATCAGGTCGGCATCACTCGTGGTGTTGAGATCGGCAGCGATCTTGCGCATTTCGCGGGCGATGGCGGCAGGATCGGCGCTCTCGATCAGGGTCACATTGCGTTTGATCGCGGCGATCAGCTTCGCATCGTCCGCTGCGGCCAGACCTTCGCGAAACGCATCGAGCCGCCCACCGAAAGCGCTCATCAGCTTGCCCATGTGCTTGCCCATGACCACATCACCCACGCCGCTCTGGCGCAGTTGTCCGTCCATGTCGGAGACGAACAGCTCAGTGAGCCGCGCGGTTTCGCCGCGGGTCGCCTCGCTCGCCTCCATGCGCAGCAGGAACAGGCTCAGCACCAGGGTGATTGCGTCGAACCGGCCCGGCACGGTGTCGGCGATACCGCCATGCGCGTACCACTGCGGTTCGCGCGCCACTTCAACCACCCGGTGCCACAGGGGGCGAAGGTTGGTTTCCTCTTCACGGCGGCCAAGCAGGCGATTGAACAGCCCCATGGGTGGGCGCACCTTTCATTCAGTTGCAGTTAAACGCATGAGCGCCAAGCGCCTTGTTGCGTGCGTGGCCAAGGCAGCCTAAGGCTGGCGCCGCGATAGATCAAAGGGCCCCGGCCTTCAACACGTGAGCCGGTGCGACGGAGCGACATTTGATGCGAGTAAGCGGGATTTTACTGTGCGGTGCGTTGCTCGCAGGCACTTTGGGCGGCTGTGCGACGATCAAGGACCACCGCGGCTACATTGTCGATGGCGCGCTGCTCGATTCGGTGCAGGCGGGGATCGACAACCGCACATCGGTCGAAAAGATGCTCGGCCGTCCCAGCTTCGTCAGCCAGTTCGGCCGGCAGGACTGGTACTACATCTCGACGAACACGCGCCAGGCCGCGTTCAATTCGCCCCATACCACCGAGCAGCTGCTGGTGCGCGTCGTGTTCGATGACAAGGGCAATGTCGTTTCGGTAGAACGGAGCGGTGCTGAAAAGGTCGCGCGAATCAGCCCCGATGGCGACAAGACGCCGACGCTGGGTCGCAACCGCAGCTTCCTTGAAGACCTGTTCGGCAATATCGGCCAGGTCGGGGCCGGCGGCGCCGGTTCGCAGGGCGGTGCTGGCGGGCCGAACGGCAGCTGAACTTGAAGCGCGCGGCAACAGCGCCATATTGCCGCTCATGACAGACCACAATTCTAGCCACGGCCTAGTTCCGTGGCACGGCACCACCATCATTGGCGTCAAGAAAGACGGCAAGACCGTCATCGCTGGCGATGGCCAGGTTTCAATGGGCAACACCGTGATGAAGCCCAACGCCAAGAAGGTGAGGCGGATCGGTGATGGCAGCGTCATCGCCGGGTTCGCCGGGGCAACCGCCGATGCCTTCACCCTGTTCGAACGGCTCGAGAAAAAGCTCGAGGCACATCGCGGCCAGTTGATGCGCGCCGCGGTCGAACTGGCCAAGGACTGGCGCACCGACAAGTATCTGCGCAATCTCGAAGCCCTGATGATCGTTGCCGACAAGGACGTATTGCTGATCCTGACCGGCAATGGTGACGTGCTCGAGCCCGAGGAAGGGATCGCCGCGATCGGGTCGGGCGGAAACTACGCGCTCTCCGCCGCCAAGGCGCTGACCGATTACGAACAGGATCCGGAAAAGATCGCCCGCCGCGCGATGGCGGTGGCGGCCGAGGTCTGCGTGTTCACGAACGACCGTGTGACGGTCGAAACCGTCTAGGCCGCCGCGAAGAACAGGGTTTGCACCAGCCGCCCGTTCGCCGGACCGGTGCCGAACCCCGACGCGGAATTGTGGAACTGCCAAGGGCTGAACAGTACCAGCCGGTTGAAGCGCATCGGCAGGGTCATCAGCTTGTCCCAGGCGCCGCGCTTCAGCGTATCGCGGTTTACCACGTCCTCGATGAGCAGATTGATGTCGCTGTAACCCGCGGCGAGCATGTCCTCGCGCCGGTCGGGCACTCGATCAAGGCCAGTGCGCTTGTGGCGAAAGAAATCGGTGCCGCCGCGGCAATGCTGGGGCAGGCTCAGGTACAGGATTCCCGAATAGGCGCAGGGATCGATGTGGACCCCGGACCGCCCCTGGTCGCCGGCGAGCGTAATCCGGCAATGCCCGTGAATGGTACCCTCCTGGGCCTTCAGCGATATCCCCGCGATCTTCGAGACGGCCTCTTCAAGCCCGGGAATCACCAGCGGCGCGGTCGATTGCAGGCCCGGATAGTTGCCCTGCTTGAACCCCGGATCGTAATCGAGCGCCAAGGCCTGTTGCCGTGCCAGCAAGGGATCGGCCAGAAAGCCATCGACCACGATCAGGGAGGGCGGTGCCATTGCCGCGAACCCTAGCGCGGCGCGTGCATTCCGGTCCAGCCTTGAACGCCGCCGCGGCCCTACCATCTATGCCGTGATGACAGACAACCTTACCCCCAAAGCCATCGTCGCCGCTCTCGACGAACACATCATCGGACAAACAGATGCGAAGAAGGCGGTTGCCGTGGCGCTGCGCAACCGCTGGCGGCGTCAACGCCTCTCGCCCGAGCTGCGCGGTGAGGTGACGCCCAAGAACATCCTGATGATCGGGCCGACCGGATGCGGCAAGACCGAGATCAGCCGGCGGCTGGCAAAGCTGGCCGAAGCCCCGTTCGTCAAGGTCGAGGCGACCAAGTTCACCGAGGTGGGCTACGTCGGCCGCGATGTCGAACAGATCGCGCGCGACCTGGTTGAGGAAGCGATCCGGCTTGAAAAGGATCGCCGCCGCGAAGCTGTGCGCGATGCGGCCGAGAAAGGCGCGATGGACCGGCTGCTGAAGGCGCTGGTCGGCGATGGCGCTTCGGAGGCGACCCGCGAAAGCTTCCGCCAGCGCATCCGCGAACACGCGATGGACGATACCGAGATCGAGATCGAGGTGGAGGACACGCCGTCGGCGGGGTTCGAGATTCCCGGAATGGGCGGCAATGTCGGGATGATCAACCTCTCCGACATGATGTCGAAGGCGATGGGCAAGAACAACCTCAAGCGGCGCAAGCTCAAGGTCCCCGATGCCTGGGCCAAGCTGGTCGACGAAGAGGCCGACAAGCGCATGGACCAGGATGATGTCAATCGCGTCGCGCTCGCCAATGCCGAAACCAACGGGATCGTCTTCATCGACGAAATCGACAAGATCGCGGTTTCGGACGTGCGCGGCGGATCGGTCAGCCGTGAAGGGGTGCAGCGCGACCTGCTCCCGCTGATCGAAGGCACCACGGTTGCGACCAAGTACGGCCCGATGAAGACCGACCACGTGCTGTTCATCGCCAGCGGTGCGTTTCATGTCGCCAAGCCGAGCGACATGCTGCCCGAGCTGCAGGGCCGCCTGCCGATCCGGGTCGAGCTGGCCGCGCTGAGCGAGGACGATTTCGTCCGCATCCTCGGTGAAACCCGCGCCAACCTGGTCGAGCAATATTCGGCGCTGCTAGCGACCGAAAAGGTGACGGTTGAAATTACCCCCGAGGCAATCCGCTCGGTCGCGCGCATCGCCGCGCAGGTCAACGAGGCGGTCGAGAATATCGGTGCACGGCGGCTGCAGACGGTGATGGAAAAGCTGCTCGAGGATCTGAGCTTTGAGGCCGAGGACCGGCAGGGCGAAACGGTGAAGATCGACGAGGCCTATGTCGATGCGCGGCTCGCGGGTCTCGCCAAGGATACTGACCTGTCCAAATATATCCTCTAGGCTCTCCGTCATGCAAACCCCCGATGACCGCCCGATCTACCGCCTGCTCACCGGCAGGGACGACCGCGCGTTTTGCGAGCGGGTGTCCGAGGCGCTCGATCAGGGCTGGCGGCTCTATGGCTCGCCAAGCATCGCGTGGGACGAAGAGGGCGGTTACATGAAGTGCGCACAAGCCGTGGTGTGGCACGAGGCGGATGTAACGAAATAGGCGCTATTCCGCCGCCTGAATTTCCTCAACCTCGCTTGCCTGCCGGTTCCACATATCTGCGTAAAGCCCGCCCAGGCGCAGCAGGTCGGCGTGGCTGCCCTGTTCGGCAAGCGTGCCGTCACTCAGCACGAAAATCCGGTCTGCATCGGCTACGGTCGAGAGCCGGTGCGCGATGCTGAGCGAGGTACGGCCGGTCGAAACCCGGTGCAGGGTATCGAGGATGTCCTGCTCGGTGCGGGTGTCGAGCGCCGAAGTCGCCTCGTCGAGCAGCAGGATCGGCGGGTTCTTCACCAGCGTCCGGGCGATCGCAACCCGCTGTTTCTCGCCGCCCGAAAGCTTCAACCCGCGCTCGCCGACCTCGGTATCGAAGCCCTGCGGCAGCCGTGCGATCAGGTCACCCAGTGCCGCTCCGCGCGCTGCGGCCTCGATGTCCGCGGGTCCCGCGCCATCGCGGCCGTACGCTATATTGTAGCCGATCGTGTCGTTGAACAGCACCGAATCCTGGGGGACGATGCCGAACGCGGCGCGCAACGACTCCTGCGTCACCCCGCGGATATCCTGTCCGTCGATCAGGATACGGCCCGACCACGGATCGTAGAAACGGAACACCAGCCGAGCGATCGTGCTCTTGCCCGCGCCCGAAGGACCGACCACCGCGACTTGCGATCCGGCAGGCACCTCGAAGCTTAGCCCTTTCAGGATTGTCCGGTCAGGTTCGTAGCCGAACACAACATTGTCGAAGACCAGCGTGGGGCGGCTCACCACCAGTGCCGGGGCGGCAGGTGCGTCCTGCACTTCAACCCGGGTGTCGATCAGTTCGAACATCGAGGCCATGTCGATCAGCCCCTGGCGGATCGTGCGGTAGACCATGCCGAGCATGTCGAGCGGGCGGAACAGCTGGGTCAGATAGCCCTGCACGAACACCAGCTGCCCCGCCGAATAGCGTCCTTCGGCCCAGCCATAGACGGTGAAGGCCAGCGCGAACGCCATCAGCAGGTTGGTGATCGCGGCCTGCGCGATGTTTAGGAGCGCAAGGCTGTTCTCGCTCTTCACCGCGGCATCGGCATAGGCGCGGGTGGCGCGTGTGTAGCGTTCGGTCTCGCGCTTTTCGGCGGCGAAATATTTGACTGTTTCGTAGTTGAGCAGCGAATCGACCGCACGGGCCAGCGCATGCCCATCGAGCCGGTTCATGTTTTCGCGCAGGTGGGTGCGCCATTCGGTGATCGCGCGGGTGGCGAGGATGTAGGCGACCACTGCGATCGCTGTCGAGACCACCAGCGTCCAGCCGAACTTGGCGTAGAAAATCGCCGCTGTACCAGCGAGGAGGATCACCGTCGGCGCGATGTTGAACAGGATGAAGTAGAGCATCGTGTCGATGCTCTTGGTGCCGCGCTCGATCACCTTGATGACCTCACCCGTGCGCCGGGCGAGGTGGAAACGCAGTGAGAGGCGGTGGAGCTGGACGAAGACGTTTTCGGCGAGCTGCGCGGTGGCCTGCTGGCCGACCCGTTCGAACACCAGGTTCCGCAGATTGTCCGCAATCACCCCGCCCAGCCGTGCGGCGCTGTAGCCCACGACATAAAGCAGGGCGAAAGTGGTGACCTTGGGCGCGCCCACACCCATCGTATCGACTGCCCAGCCGAGCAGCGCGGGCATCGTGAACTGCAGCGCCATCGACAGGCCGATGAAACCGAACGCGACCAAAATGCGCAGTTTCAGCCCCGGCTGGTCCTTGGGCCACAGGTACGGGATGAACCGCCGCAGGGTGCCCCAACCTTCGTGCCGCGCCTTGCGCTCGTTCTCGTTTGCCGCCTCAGCCATCAAGCCCATGTAGGGCGGGGGCGGGGAATTGCAAAAGGCCGGAACACAAGGTCACCGGTTAGGACGCAGACGCTTTCCTACATGGGGCGCATTTGTCATCGTCGCGGTCTGGTGCTCACGACACGCTACTTCGCGCAAACGAGACGATTGGAGTTGGCTCGAACCGGAGCCGGAGTTTTTCCTCTTTGGACAGTGGTCCAAGTGGTCCGCGGATCGTCCGGCAGCTTACCGATAGGCATCCTGCGGCAGGTCGAAATAGATCCGCCGGGTGGAGAAATCGATCGCGATCCGGTTGAGCGCGCGCATATCGCGCATGCCAAGGAACAGCGCCGGCTTCTGCGCCAGGCCCAGCTTTTCGAACGGCGGAGCATCGGCGTAGGCTATCACGACGTTGCCGAAGTTCATCTGGTCGATCTTGAGCGCTTCGGCATAGCCGAGGTCTGCGGTGATTTCCTGGCCGGTCACGCTGCGCAGGACCATCGATCCGCCGCCGTGCTTCTTGGCCAGCGCGGTCTGCAGCGCGCGGTTACCGATCGAGTATTCGGCGCCGGTATCGATCACGACATTGACCCTGACCCCGTCAATGGTTGCGTCGGCCATGATCAGTTGGCCCGATTTGCGCCGGGCGGTGACGACGATCTCGTAGCCCCTGTTGCCGCCGAGCGCCTTGGCATCGTCAACCGCGATCAGGTTCTTGCGGAAATCGATCTGCACTCGCTGGCCCTGCAGGCTGTCGAGCCCGAGGATCCCTTCGGCACCGATATCGTCGCCTGGCAGAAGCGGGGCCATCAGGCTGTAGAAGCTGCGTTGGCCAAGATCGATCTGATCGACCACCACAGTGTCTACCTCCTGCACCCCGGCGACCCCGATCAGGTGGGCCTTCTTGTTGGGCAGAAGCGAAAGACGACCCGCCAGCGCGGTGCTGAGCACGGTGTTCTGCGCGCCCGTATCGATCAGGAAATGAAACGGACCCTTGTCGGCGATGCGCACCGGCACAGTCATCCGGTCATGCTGGTCGGTGCGGATCGCCAGAACATCGACGTCAGTTGCGGGCTGGGCGCTTTGTTGCCCCGCGACCAGCGGGAAAGCGGCGGCGATCGGGACCAGGGCGGCAAGCAGCGGATGCATTGGCATGGCAAATTCCTCTCCGCCGCAGACAATATCATAGAATATGCAAATCCAATCATGTCCATTCTGCGCTCCGTTCGCACTTGGTTAACGCGGCTTTGTTATGCGCACAGCATGGATACGCTTGCCGACCGGGCCTTGCGCAGGCTGCGAGAGATGCACTTCAACCGTGCGGTGCGCGGCGTGCTGGGCACGCCCCCCGCGCGCGCTGCAATGGACGGGGTGGTGATCTTCTCGATGATCGGTACGCGCGTGCTGCTGCCGTATCTTGTTGCCGCCAAATCATTGCATGCCCGGCTTGGTCGCGGCCGCTTCGCGATCCTTGACGACGGGACTTTGACCGCGGCCGACAAGGCCCTGCTGGCGCACCATCTCGACAATCCAGAACTCCGCAGCCTTAGCGATGTCGATGTCGGGTCGTGCCCGCGCGGAGGATGCTGGGAACGGCTGCTTACGCTGCTTGAGCTGCGGCGGGACAATTATGTCATCCAGCTCGATTCGGATACGGTTACGCTGGGTCCGGTGGAAGACATTGCTGCGGCCATCGACGCCGGCCGCGATTTCACCCTGCGCGGTGAGGCGACCTCCGTATGGCTGCCCGTGAGCAACTTCGGGAACGGCAAGGCAGCGCCTGCCGATGCGCATGTACAGATGCAGATCGAAGCGCGGATGCCCGAAGTTGCCGCGGCGGCCGGGGGCCTGACGCACTATGTCCGCGGCTGCGCTGGGTTTGCCGGCTTCGCACCGGGTGGGCCCGGGCGCGAACTTGCCGACCGGTTCAGCCGCGCCGCATCGTCAGCGCTGGGCCGCGAGGTCTGGGCGCAGTGGGGCAGCGAGCAGGTGATGTCGAACCTCTACGTCGCCAACGAGGGCGAGCCGGCGCTGCTGCCCTATGAGCACTACCTCAACTTCTGGAACGAGCCCGTCGGCCCGGAAGCCGCGTTCGTGCATTTCGTCGGAACCTATCGTTATCACGCCGGCGCTTATGCAGCTGCGGCGCGGCAGGCGCTGGCCGCGCTCGGCCATGACGAGCGCCGCGCCGCCTAGCGCTTCAGGACGAGGTCTAGCATTTCGCGCAACCGGTCGCGCGCGAACGTGGCCATCCAGCCCGCATAGATCGCTCCGCCCGTCGCCACTTCGGAGCTCAGCCGTAGCAGCGGAGACATCGCCGGAAGCGCGCGGTCGAGCAGGGTGACACCCAGCGCCATGGCAAGCGCGGCGATGCCCGGGGGGAGCAGTGCATCGCGGATGTCGGTCGCGGTCACACCGAGCAGGGGCATGATCCACGCGGCGGAAATCAAAGTCAGCAGTGGGTAGGCAACCAGCCAGCTCGCCGCGATCCCGGGTGCGCCCCACTGGACGCCAACCAAATAGCAAAGCGGCATCAGGACCGCGCCGAGGATGGCGCTGCGCGTGGTCACCCGGGGGTGGCCGCAGGCGTTCGCGGCTGGGCCGAACAGGACGTGGAGCGTCATGAAGGGCATCGCCAGGCTGAGCAACTGGACGATGGGAGCCGCCGGCATCCACTTGTCGCCGAGCATGACCTTGACCGCAGGGTAGGCCACCGCGGCAAGGCCCATGCAGAAGGGCAGTGCGATCGTCATGATGACCCGCAGCGACTTGAGGAAGCCGGCCGAGACCGCGTTTAGATCGTCCTGGATTCGCGCATAGGCTGAAAACGCCACTTCGTTCAGCGGGGGCACCACCTTGGTCACGAAGATCTGCGAAAGGAACAGAGCGGTGGTATAGAAGCCCAGCTCGTGCGGGGCAAAGGTGCGGCCCGCGACGATGATGTCCGACTGGGTTTGCATGAACCAGAAGATCTGTCCGGCCATGATCGTCCCGCCATAGGTGGCGAGGGCTTTGGCGCCTTTGAAATCGAAACTTGGCCACATCCACGCGCGCGCGACCGTGATCGTACCGAGCGCGCGGCTGGCGAACATCGCAAACGGGGCGGCGACGAGCGTCCACACGCCGAACCCAGCGAGCGCGCAGCCCAGCGCGGTGGCAGCCGAGAGCAGCGCCGACACCACGTTGACCTGCGCCTGCTTGCGGAAATCCATGGCCTGGCTCAGCACTGCATAGCCCAGTGCCTGGAACGGGTTGGTCAGATAGATCAGCGCCTGGACGCGCAGCATGTCGGCGACGATCGGCTGGCGATAATAGGCCGCGATCAGCGGGGCGATGGCGATCTGCAGCGCGGTCATCGCCACGTTGATCACGATCAGCAGGCCGAACAGTTGGCGAAGTTGCTCTCTTCCGGCTTCGCGCCTTGCGATCGCGGCATTGGCGAAGCCATATCCGTTGAGGAGGCCGAACAGGACGAGCACAACGCTCGTCATTGCGAACAACCCGTAGTCGCTGGGATTGAGGATGCGGATGACCAGGAAGGTCGAAGCCCAGGCCACCAGCTGACTGAACACCTGCGTGCCAGACCGCCAGATTACGGCACTGCGCACCTGGCTGCGCAGCTTGCCTTCCGCATCGCTGCCGGATGCAAGGTCAGCGGCGCTCATGCCTTGCCTCCGGCGAGAACCCTGGCGAGCGACGGGCGCTTTTCGGAGCGAACCATCGTTGCCTTGCGCCAACCGAGCATCGGCCGGGCGAGTGCGGGCATCACCCGCCACAGGGCAAAGGACAGCGACCAGATCGGACCATTCACCCGGCCCCGCACCGCGCGCAGCTCGGACAGGCCGCGGTTTACCTCGCCGCCGGCAATGCGCAGCAGCGCATGTTCGAAGTCTAGCGCAGCCCTTGTTTCACCGATCATCATCGCGATCGTTGGCTGCGCCGGATGATCCTGCGCCAGCCGGAGCTGCGCGCGCTGGTAGACCTGCATGTTGCCCTGAAGCAATCTGACCGGGTCATCGGTCGCCGAATGTGGACGGACGCGGTATTCGCCCAGCACCTTGTCGACATAATAGGCGCATCCGCCAAGCTCGAGCAGCCGGACCCAGAGGTCGAGGTCTTCGGAATGAGTCATGCCTTCCTTGAAACCGCCGGCTTGTTCGAAGTCGATACGGCGAAAGGTCGTACCGATATAGACGCTGAAGTTGCGGTTCAGGACTTCTTCCAGGCTCCCGCGGACCCCGTTGCTGCCCTGGCGGGCGGTAAAGCACAGCCGCGGCCGCGTTACCGCACCGAACAAGAGGGCGTTGCAGGTAGCGAGCCGCACGTCGGCTTCGCACTCCAAAATATTGACCATGGTCTGGAGATAGTCGGGCCGGAACCGGTCGTCGCCATCAAGCAAGGCAATGAGCGGCGCGCTGGTCGCGGCGATTGCCGTGTTGCGGGCAGCCGATACACCGCGATTCTCAGTGGTGATAAATCGGATGCGCGGATCCTGAAGGAAGGGTGCGACGGCGCTTGCCACATCATCAGGAGCGCCATCGTCGATAACCACGCATTCCCAATCAATGAGAGATTGTGCCTGCAGCGACGCGAGCGCTTCGCCTACCAGATGCGCGACCCCGTAGGCCGGCACGATCACGGCGACGCGGGGCCGGTCACGTGAATCGGCAGAATCAGGGGTGTTGGCGACCTTTGTCATGGCGCAATCGCTATAGTCTCAGGGCGTTAAGCATCGCCTTACGGCCGAAAAATGCGTCGATTCGCCCCTGCTTTGGAGGAGGCTCCGGGCTTCGATAGCGAAAGAACCCGTCAGAAATGGCCGTTTTCTGCGGTTCTCCTAAATTTTGAAATAAAATTGCAAAAAGGCGTTGACCGACTCAGGCGACCGGCTTAGAGGCCCGTTCACCGGACGGGGTGCTGCGAAACACCAGCACTCAGGACGGTCGCCACATAACACGGACAACAGTCCCCCGGTATCACAAGATCGGGGAACGATGGTTGTCCGCTTCGTTTTGTCGGTGGCTCTTTGACATTGTCGGTTTAGATGAAGGGACATG
>JBJTMA010000140.1:0-19668 GCA_046063295.1 Novosphingobium sp. | reverse complement strand
TCATCGCGTGACCCGCTTCGCGGACGGTGTGACCCAATGCCATCGTTCCTCTTGCTTTCGCTTGTCAGGGCGAGCCGAAGCCAGAATGCCTCCCCCGCCCCCTTGGGAGTTGTCAATTTCAGGGGGGCCTATACGCGCGCTTTACGGGCACCTCAAGCGCCTCTAGGGGGATTTTTTGCGGGGTCTCCCCAGCATTTGCAGGAAAGGTGGACAGGGCACATGCAGGATGAAGAAGTGCTGGCGGAATTCCGGGCCAGCAAAGCCTTGCTTGAAGGCCACTTCCTGCTCTCCTCGGGCCGCCACAGCGCGCATTACCTGCAATGCGCACGTGTGTTGATGAGCCCGGATCGCGCCGGACGGCTGGCCTCCGCGCTCGCCGCTCGCATCCCGCGCGAACTGCGCAAGGAAATTGCAAAGGTCGTCGCTCCGGCCATGGGGGGCGTGATCATCGGTCACGAAATGGGCCGCGCGCTTGGCGTCGATGCGATGTTCGTTGAACGCCCGACCGGCACGTTCGAGCTGCGCCGCGGCTTTACGCTGGAGCCCGGCGACAAGGTGCTGATGGTCGAGGACGTGGTCACCACCGGCCTGTCCAGCCGCGAGGCGATTCGCGCGATCGAGGATGCTGGCGGTGAAGTCATCGCCGCAGCCGCACTGGTTGATCGCTCGGCTGGCGCGGTGGATCTTGGCGTACCGTTCTTCCCGCTGATCGCGATCAACTTCCCGACCTACGCGCCCGACGAGCTGCCGCCCGAGCTGGCGGGCAGCGAAGCGGTCAAGCCGGGCAGCCGGGCCAAGTAATGCTACCTCGGCTCCGTCTCGGCGTGAACATCGATCACGTTGCGACGATCCGCAACGCGCGCGGCGGCGATCATCCCGATCCGGTCCGCGCAGCCGAGATCGTCGCGGCCTGCGGCGGCGACGGGATTACCGCGCACCTGCGCGAAGACCGCCGCCACATCCGCGACGAGGACCTGGCCCGAATCCAGGCCGCGACCAGCCTGCCCTTGAACCTCGAGATGGCGGCCACCGATGAGATGCTCGAGATTGCGCTGCGCCACAGGCCGCACGCCGCCTGCATCGTGCCCGAACGGCGCGAAGAGCGCACCACCGAAGGCGGGCTCGACGCCGCCGGGCAGCACAACCGTCTTGCACCGATCGTGGCTCGGCTGAGCGATGCGGGCATCCGCGTCAGTCTGTTCATTGCACCCGAAGAGCGCCAGATCGAAGCCGCGATGCGGCTGGGCGCGCCGGTGGTCGAACTCCACACCGGGGAGTATGCGCATGCCAGCGGCGAGCAGGCGGTGGCCGAATTGACCCGCCTCGCCAACATGGCCGCACTCGCCGCCAAGAACGGGATCGAGCCGCATGCCGGGCACGGGCTGACCTACGACAACGTCCAGCCCGTCGCCGCGATTCCGCAGCTGGCGGAACTCAACATCGGTCACTACCTGATCGGAGAGGCGATCTTCACCGGGCTGGAAGCGGCAGTGCTGAGAATGCGCGAACTCATGGATGCGGCGCGGTGATCATCTCCATCGGCTCAGACCTCTGCAACATCGAGCGCATCGCCAATTCGCTCGAGCGCTGGGGCGAGCGGTTCGAAAGCCGCGTGTTCACCGAGGTCGAGCGGGCCAAGGCAGCGCGGCGGCCCTATACCCGCGCGGGGACCTACGCCAAGCGCTTTGCCGCCAAGGAGGCTTTCTCGAAGGCGGTGGGAACCGGGTTCAAGGCCGGGGTGTTCATGAAGGACATCGGCGTGGTCAATGCGCCATCGGGAGCACCGACACTCAAACTCACCGGCGGGGCCGCATCCCGCCTCGCCGCTATCACGCCCGCAGGGCATGAGGCGGTGATCCATCTTACCCTGACCGACGACCATCCCTGGGCACAGGCCTTCGTGGTCATAGAGGCGCGCAAATTGTGACCGATGTTACCGACAATCCCGAACTTCACGAACCCGCGCCAATGGCCGAAGCCGACACCGCTTCTGCGGCAAAGGCGAGCGAAAAGGTCGACTGGTTCGGCGAGATCCGCGGGCTCGCCTGGATGCTGCTGGCGGTACTGGCCTTCCACAGCTTCATCGCCAAGCCGTTCTACATTCCCTCGATCTCGATGATGCCCAACCTGCTGGTGGGCGACCGGCTGGTGGTGTCGAAGTTCCCCTACGGCTGGAACTGGGCCTCGGCTAGCTTTCACGTCCTGCCACGCGGCAAGTGGCGGGTGCTGCCGGGTACGCCGCAGCGCGGCGATATCGTGATCGTGGTGCCGCGCAACCGCACCGACGACCTGATCAAGCGGGTCATCGCGGTTCCCGGCGACCGGATCGCTATGGTCAACGGCCAGATCATTCTCAACGGCAAGCCGGTGCCGCAATTCGCCGAGCCCAATGTTCAGTTGGATGCCGACCCCAAACTGATGTGCAGCGAGCGCGGCGGCGGCGAATGGTGCTACCGCGACTTCGGCATCGATCCGGTCACCCTGCCCTCGGGCCGCAAGGTTATCGAAC
The DNA here is from genome assembly GCA_046063295.1 of Novosphingobium sp. Classification (GTDB taxonomy): domain Bacteria; phylum Pseudomonadota; class Alphaproteobacteria; order Sphingomonadales; family Sphingomonadaceae; genus Novosphingobium. The sequence continues at coordinate 17,159 of JBJTMA010000140.1, read as the reverse complement.
TGCCTGCCTACCGCGAGGTTCTGCCGGGCGGTGCGACTTATCTGATCATCAAGGACAACCCGCACGACGCGTTCGACAACATGGAGGAAATCACGATTCCCCCGGGTCACGTGTTCCTGATGGGTGACAACCGCGACCATTCGGCAGACAGCCGCGTACCGATCATGCAGGAAGGTCTCGGCGGGCCGGTGCCGCTATCCGATGTCGGCGGCCGCGCCGAATTCGTGACCTTCTCGCTCGATGGCAGCCAGGACTGGAACCCGCTCACCTGGTGGCAGGCCTTGCGTTCGGGCCGCGCCTGGACCAGCCTTCGACCGGTTCACCTGACCAAGGAAAAGTAATGGCCGCAGGCACCCGCACCCCAAGGACAGGACCGGCACCGCAGCGCGTCGAGCAGGCTGCCGAAAAGTCGCTGCGCAAGATTCGCAAGCAGAGCGAAGCGGCGAAGGATGCGGCGAAGGAAGAGGCTCCGATCACCGAGCACGTCGGCCCGACCGACATCCATGATCCCGCAGTGGTCAAGGAAGCCAAGCGCGCTGCGGTCTGGATCGGGCTGGCTGCCGCGTTGGCGCTTATCGTGTACCTGGCCGAGCCGATCCTGATCATTTTCGGCGGCATGGTGTTTGCGGCGATGATCGATGGCGGCGTGCGGCTGCTCGGCCGGGTGCTCCCGATCGGGCGCGGCTGGCGGGTTGCGATTGTGGTGATTTCGGCCGCCGCCTTTCTCGTTTGGACCGTTGCTTTTGCGGGAAGCGCGCTGGCGCAGCAGGCGGCGCAGTTGCCCGCTATCGTCCAGACGCAGGCACTCAAGATCATTGGCTGGATGCAGAACCACGGCGCGGTCATCAACAACAAGTCGCTGCAGGGACTGGTCGAAAAGGCCGCCGGTTCGGTCGGCGAGGTTACCAGCGCCGTCGGCGGCGTAATCGGCTGGATGACCACGGCCTTCGGCATCTTCGTCCTGGGCATCTACATTGCCGCCGAACCACACCTGTACCGCCGCGGATTTTCCTGGCTGCTGCCGCTGGGCGAACGCGAACGCTTCGAAGTTACGGCTACGGCGATGGGCAAGACGCTGCGCCGCTTGCTTGCCGGGCGTCTGCTCGGCATGGCGGTGGAAGGCGTGACGACCTGGCTGCTGCTCGCCATGTGGGGCGTGCCGCTGTCCGGCGTGCTGGGTCTGCTTACCGGGCTGCTGGCCTTCCTGCCGAATATCGGCGCGCCGATTTCGGGCACGTTGATGGTGCTGGTCGGCTTTTCCGACAGCACGAACACCGGGCTTTACTGCATGGCGGTCTATCTCGCGGTGCAGACGATCGACGGTAACATCATTGTGCCGATGGTGGCCAAACGCACCGCCGACCTTGCCCCCGCGCTGGTGCTGGGCATGCAGCTGATCATGGGTACGCTGTTCGGCATCCTGGGACTGATGCTGGCCGACCCGTTGGTCGCGATGCTCAAGGTTGCGCTTGAACGGCAATCGCTGCGCAACGAAGAGGCGGCATAGCGCTGCATGGCCCGCAAGTTCCTATATCTCATCGCGGTCATCATCGTGCTGGTCGTCGCCGGACGGCTTGCGCTGACCTTCTATCCCGAAGCACTGACCCGGATGACCTTCACCCCTTCGGTGAAATTCGAACCGCAGCCAGCGCTTGCCGCGAACACTTACAATGATCCCAGGATGTGGTTTTCCCGCCCGGGCATGCAGGGAGCCGATCCGGTCAAGTGGCAGCCCGACGGAATGCTTGCGGACGATGCGCGGCCCAACGTGGCGGTGTTTTTCGTTCATCCGACCAGCTATCTCAAAAAGACTCACTGGAACGCCCCGATCGACGATCCCGATGCGAAGCGGATCGGCGAGACCACCGTGCGGGCCTTCGCCAGCGTGTTCGCCAATGCTGCCGAAGTCTGGGCGCCGCGCTATCGCCAGGCAACACTTGGCGCGTTCGTCTCGGATGACCCCGCGGCCCGGGCCGCGCATGACCTCGCCTATGCCGATGTGGCGCAGGCCTTCGACGCTTTCGTCGCCGCCCAGCCCCCGGGGCGAGGCATCGTGATCGCCGGCCACAGCCAGGGCAGCTTCATCATCAAGCGGCTGCTCGAGGAAAAAGTCGCCCGAACCCCGCTCGCCGGCCGCATCGCCGCGGTCTACGTGATCGGCTGGGTAGTCGACACCGCACGCGACCTGCCCGCGATGGGCATGCCGGCATGCACCGGCGCCGGGCAAAGCGGCTGCGTGATAAGCTTCCTTTCGTTTGTCGATACAGCCGATACGGCGACGATGCGCGATGCCTACGAGCGCTTTGCCGGGAGCACCAACGCGAAGCCGCAATACCTCTGCTCCAACCCGCTCACCGGGGGAATTGGTGGCAGCGCTCCGGCTTCGGCCAACCTCGGCGCGATCGTACCCGATCTCAAGATGGAGCACGCCAAGGTTACACCGGGTCTGGTCGGGGCAAGCTGCAATGCCGACGGCACTCTGCGGATCGGCGCGGGGCCGGACATGGGGCCATTCGTGCTCCCTGGCGGCAATTACCATGTCTATGACTATGCGCTCTACTGGACCAACCTGAAGCGTGACTTCGAAACGCGGGCCTTGGCATGGCAGAGCCGGCGCTGATCACCACCGGCGCGGAGATGTTCCGCGCAGCATTGCCCCAGGGCGGGGCGTTGCTTGGCCTTGACCTTGGCACCCAGACGATCGGTACCGCCTTCTGCGACGCCGGATGGCGCTTTGCATCGCCGGGGAAGACGCTGAAGCGCGGGAAATTCGGGGCGGACCGGGAATTGCTCGCCGAACTCATCGCCCAGCGCGACGTGCGCGGGATCGTGATCGGGCTGCCGATAAACATGGATGGCAGCGAAGGCCCGCGCAGCCAGTCGAGCCGGGCCTATGCCCGCAATCTCGGATCGCTGGGCCTGCCGATCCTGCTATGGGACGAGCGCTGGTCGACTGCGAGCGCCGAGGGTGCGCTGATCGCCCAGGACATGAGCCGGGCGAAGCGGGCGCAGCGCATCGATTCGGCAGCTGCGGCAGTCATCCTCCAGGCGGCGATCGACGCACTGGCAGGCGGGTTCGCCTAAGCGGGGGTCAGTGCGGTTCGCCTCGCACGCGCTTCCATCGCGACCAGCCTGCTTCCCGCGCCTTCGGCTTCGCGCCAGAGTTCATCGCGAGCGGCCGCATCCACCTCGCGCGCGGCGAGCGCTTCCCAGGCCGAGAGCCGCATCGTGTCGCTGGGGTGGCGCAGCGCGAACCGGTGCGCCAGATCGAGCGCCTCTTCACCGCCCAGTCCGACCGCAACCTTAAGGAACGCCGCGCTTGGCGCTGGCGAGAGCTGGGCTGCGATCTCGCGCCGATCGAGGTCGAACCGGTATTGATCGAGCCAGCCCTGCGCCCCGGCGGTGTGCATCACATTCAGCGACACCGACAGACTGTCCGCTGGTAGCTGGGCGTGGACATCGACGTGCGCACGGTAAAGCATGATCTTGTCAGGCTCCAGCCGCGCCCGCTCGATGAAACGCAGCGACGGGACCGGTTCGCCGCGGTAGCCGGTCACCTCGGCAAAATCGTATTCGTAGTAGTCGCTCCAGTATCCAGGACCGAAGTAACCGTGAGTCAGGAAGCTGAAATTGTGATCGTGCGGTACGCCGATAGCGAAGGCGGCCTCGCCGCTGGCGCGAACCATGTGATCGTTCGCCGATGGCCAAATGTTGGCGCGAATGAAGAAGCTGCCGCCGGGGGGCACGAGCATGACCACCTGCGGGCTGTAAGTGCTGCCACCGGCCTCTTCGCGGTGGCGCTGCGCGAGTTGTTCGACCAGCAAGTCGCCAAGGAATGTGCGGTTGTTGCCCAGCCGGCGCAACCAGCGGGCGGCATTGTCGAGGCTTTCTTCCTCATGCGGATCAAACCCGATCTCGCGGATCTCCCCCGCCGCTTCATCAAGCTCGGCTTGGCGCGTATCGGAGACATCAATAACCACGGGCATCAGCCGGCCTTTCCAAGTACAGGGTGCGCCGCAAGAAGCTGCGCGCGCAGGGCCAGCGCCGGCGCGGCCAGTTCATCCCCGTCGCGCGCGGCAATCCGGCTCAGTGCGGCAAAGCCCGCATTTGTATCGAGCCCAAGGCATTCCCTGAGCGCTTGCCAGCGAAGCGATTGCCCGCCGTGCTCCTCTGCCATCGCCGCAAGCAGCGGCGCTGCATCGCTGCGGCCCATCCGCCCGAGCAATGCGGCGGCAAGTTCGAAGCGGCTCTCGCGCGGATTGGCTGCGGCCTGGTGCACGAACGCGCCATCGGAAATGCGCAGTTCCCGTGTCACAGTGCCGCAAGCCGGTCGGCGCTGCAGCCGCAGGATCACCAAGGTCGTATCCGCCTCGTCGATGAGCAGCGATTGGTGTGCCCCATCGCGCTGCGATATCGTCCCAGGCGCCAGTTCCAGATGGGTCGACGCCAGTTCGTCACCCGTCGTGGTTTCGGCGGCAATATCGAACAACCGCCCGCGGCCCCTTCCGGCGATGACGCGGTCGTGGGTTTCGCCGGGCGAAAAGCTGGCGGTAACGCCCGGGCGCTTCCTTCTGAGTGCTTGCCCGTCGATCGCTTGCAGCAGCAGCGCGGCGTTGCCGGCCGCGGCCAGCACAATCGTGGCGGTCGCATCTTCGAGCTTGGTCGGCAGGGGCACTTGGCCCCAGTGGTTGGCGCGCAGGAGACCGGTAAATTTGCCGATGAATTCCTCCGCCAGGCGTTGAGCCGAATTGTCGCCCGGGCAAAACAGCCTGGCCAATGGCGGCAGGTTGTCCAAGGCCTCGCCCTGCGCGAAGGAACGGATCGACCGTTCGATGCCGGTCCCGATCCGGCTATCTCGCCACGCTGCCAGAGCGCGGCCCAAATCGGCCTGCGCGCGGCGCTGCGGGCCGTCATCCTCCCGCAGCGCCTGAAGTTCGGACCGGACCAGCATCGCAATCGGCCCGCTTAACCGCCGACCCCGTGCGGGATGGATTCGTAGACGAACACCATCATGATGATCAGCGTATCATCTGAACTCTGGACATGGGCGGCATTGGCCAGGCTGCCGAAGATACCGGTTATGGTGTCTAGGTCTGGCAGTGCGGAAATGTCGATCTTTGGCAGATTCATGGATTGTCCCCTTCAAGGTCTTGAACCCGCGGCGCCGCGACCCGGCACCGCAGCCATTTCATCCTGCGGGCGCACTGCGAACTGAAATTAAAAGATTGTAAGTCCGCTCCGAGCGCCGCAGAGAAGCCCGCAATGAGCGCCCAGGAACCCAAGACGCTGCACGACTTGCCCGCCGATTTCGTGTTCGATCCCGCCCGTGCATCGCGCATGATGACCCGCCACGGTCACGGCGGATGGCTTGGCATTTCATACCATGCGCACGGCCCTGACTGGGTCGAACTGGCGCTGCCCTGGCGCGAGGAACTGGTCGGCGTAGCCGAAACCGGCGTGCTCGCCTCGGGCCCGATCATCAGCCTGATGGACAATGCGACGTCGATGGCAGTGTGGACGCTGGCGGGGCGGTTTACCGCACATGCCACTCTGGACCTCAGGGTCGATTACATGCGCGCCGCACAGCCCGGCAAGACGGTGATCGGCCACGGCGAATGCTACAAATTGACCCGGACCATCAGCTTCATTCGCGGCATCGCGCACGATGGCGATCCAGCCGACCCGGTCGCACATGTGACCGGCACGTTCATGGCCACGCACGGGAGCTACCTGTGAGTTTCGCGCTGCCTCCTTACGCCCAGGCGCTGGGTATCGGCGTCGACGATGGCGACGAATCCCCGGTATTGTGGTTCGACTATTCAGAGCGCGTCTCGGGCCGACCCGGCTTTCTCCACGGCGGCGCGATGAGCGGGCTGATGGAAATGGCGGCGGTCGCAGCACTGCAAGCCGAACTCGCGCGACGCGGCGAAACGATGAAGCTCAAGCCGGTCAACGTAGCGGTGGAATTCATGCGCGGCGGGACCGAACAGCGCACTTATGCCAGCGGAACGGTCACTCGCGCCGGTCGCCGTGTCGCGCTGGTCAATGCAACCTGCTGGCAGGATGATCCAGCCAAGCCGATCGCGCTGGCGCAGATGAAAGTTCTGCTCAGCGCGAACGAAGGATGACCGCGTTCGTTCCGGCCGGGATTTGCGGGGTATCGCCAGCGATCAGTTGACGCACCGCATCGGCCCGTCCGCGGTTCAGCACCGCTCGATCGATCCCGGAATCGTGCAGGATGAGATCGGCCCCGGCCAATAAGCGGGCCTGGCGCACGGTGAGTTCGTCTGGATCGGCGCCTGTGAGGATGAATTCCGCCACCTCGATTTGCGGCTCGGCAGATTGTCCGAACCAGTCGTATACGGCGTGGTCCGGATGATCGCTCAGCGGGTCGAGCGGCCCGCCCGCGCCCAGCGCCGCATCGAGCGCGCGCCGCCGCGCCGCCGGATCCGGCCACCGTTCCCTGAGCATCGCCTTTGCCGCGCCGAGCGCCGCGGCAAGACCGCCAAGCGATTGCGGCAGCAGCGCTTCGAGACGCATCCTGAGCGCTTTGGCCAACCCCGCCGAAGTCCCGCCGGTAGCAACGGCTATCAATACGTCGCCGCGCTCGAGTACACTTGGCGTCGTGAAATCGCATAGGTCCGGGCGGTCGACCACGTTGACCAGGACGCCCCGCGCCTTGAGCGCGGCTGCGGCAGCTTCCGGTTCGTCAAGCGCGACAAAGGCAATCTGAACCGCTGCGTCCGGATCGCTTGATAGCAGGCCCCCGGCCCGCTCAACCAGTCGCCGTTTTGCCTCAGCCGCCTCACCCTCGCCCAGCACGATCACCGTCTGGCCAGCAATGCGGTGGAAGAGCGGCAGGCTGTGCATCGCTCTACGCCAGCCACTCCGGCACGCGCTCGGCATCGGTGATCTGCGCGGGCAGGATCCGGTCGGCAACCACGGCGTACTGGTCGCCATCGACCATAACCTCGGCCACGAAACCGCGGCTGTTGTAGGAGCTGGCCATGGTCGCACCATAGGCTCCCGCGGTGCGGAACACGGCCAGGTCACCCGCCTGCACGGCGTCAATCTCGCGGCCCATCGCAAACGTATCGCCGGTTTCGCAGATCGGCCCCACGATGTTGGCGACCATCTTCTGGCCATTCGGCTCGACGGCATCGAAATCGTGCCACGCACCGTACATCGCCGGTCGGGCGAGATCGTTCATCGCGGCATCGACCACCACGAACGGCGCGCGATTGGAGCTGCGCTTGACCCGGATCACGTCGGTCAGCAGCAACCCGGCATTGCCGCAGATCGCGCGGCCGGGTTCGAACATCAGCCGCACGCCCCAATCCCGCGTCACGCGCCCGACCATCGCGCCGTATTCTTCCGGGGTCGGGAACACCTCATGCTTGCGGTAAGGGACACCAAGGCCGCCGCCGAGGTCCATCGTCGTCACGCACTGCCCGCCGGCGCGCAGGTCGTTCATGAGCCCGCCCATCTTGATGAAGGCCTCTTCAAGCGGCTCAAGGCTCTGCAGCTGGCTGCCGATATGGACCGCGAGCCCCTTCATCTCCAGCCCCGGCAGCTGCGCGAGGCGGCTGTAGATGCCACCCACCCGGTCATAGGGCACGCCGAACTTGTTCTCGGCCTTGCCGGTCGAAATCTTTTCGTGAGTTCCGGCATCGACATCGGGATTCACCCGCAGGGCGCAGGCTGCCACCTGGCCGCGAGCAGCGGCAATCGAAGCAAGTTCGACGCCTTCTTCCTCGCTCTCGATGTTGAACTGGCCAATCCCGGCTTCAAGCCCCTGGACCATCTCGCGCGGCATCTTGCCCACGCCCGAGAAGACGATGTCCTTGCCCGGCATCCCGGCGATCAGCGCGCGCGAAAGCTCCCCGCCCGAGACGACGTCAGCCCCCAGCCCTTCGCGCTGCATCACCTTGAGCACCGCAAGATTGGGATTGGCCTTGATCGCAAAGGCAATGTGCGCGTCAGGCAGATGCGCCAGCGCAGCCTTGAATACGCGCGCGTGGCGTTCGAGCGTGGCGCGCGAATAGACGTACACCGGCGTGCCTACCTCTCGCGCAATCACGCTCAGCGGCAAGTCTTCGGCGTAAAGGACGCCGTCACGATATTCGAAATGGTTCATCGGGAAACTCTCAGTCAGCGGGGGGCAGGTCGAACGGGTCTTGCGTGCGTTCTTCCGAACGTTTTCGCAGTTCGACGCTGCGTTCCGGCGCAGCCTGGGGCGTGGGTTTGAGCAGGGCTTCGGCGCTGGGCTTCTGTTCGGCGCCATACGGTGCGACGGGCAAGGACTGGCCTGCCTTGGGCTTCAATGGCGCGGTGGCACCGCAACCGGCCAGCGCAAGGATCAGGGCAGGAACCAGCAGGCGGCGCATCGTCAGCTACTCCAGGCCGAGCGCCACGCGCGCCTCGGCCACGCGCTGCCTTACCTGCTCCGGTGCCGTTCCGCCATAGCTGGCACGGGCCGCGACCGAAGATTCGACCGACAGGGCATCGAACACCCGCGCATCGATGCGGCTGTCGATCGCCTGCAGGTCATCGAGCGAGAGCGCATCGAGCGCGCAGCCCCGGCTTTCTGCAAGCTTCACCGCGCTTCCGGTGATGTGGTGCGCCTCGCGAAACGGGACGTTTGCCTGCCGCACCAGCCAATCGGCAAGATCGGTCGCGGTGGCATAGCCAAGCTCGGCCGCGGCGCGCATCCGCTCGGTACGGAAGCTGGCATCGGCGATCATCCCGGTCATCGCGGCAAGGCACAGATCGAGCAGGCCCGCAGCTTCGAACACGGGAACCTTATCGTCCTGCATGTCCTTCGAATAGGCCAGCGGAAGCCCCTTCATCGTCACCATAAGACTGGCCATCGCCCCGATGATCCGCCCCGAATGGCCGCGCACCAGTTCGGCGGCGTCAGGGTTCTTTTTCTGCGGCATAATCGAGCTGCCGGTCGAGAGACTGTCGGGCAGCACGATGAAGCCGAACGGCTGGCTGGCCCACAGGATCAGCTCTTCGGCAAGCCGTGACAGGTGCAGGGCGCACTGCGCCGCTGCGGTCAGGTAATCGAGCGCGAAGTCGCGATCGGACACCGCATCGAGGCTGTTGCGGGTCGGACCATCGAAGCCGAGCGCCTGCGCGGTGGCCGCGCGGTCGATCGGGAAACCGGTTCCAGCGAGTGCTGCCGATCCCAGCGGACATTGCGCGGAGCGGGCATGGGCATCTGCAAACCGCGACCGGTCGCGCGCCAGCATTTCGTAATAGGCCATCAGGTGGTGGCCGAGTGTGACCGGCTGCGCGGTCTGCAGGTGGGTAAAACCGGGCATGATGCTGGCGGCATGTTCACCTGCCCGCGTGACCAACGCCGCTTGCAATGCGGCCAGCGCCTTGTCCGCCACGCGGCAAGCCTCGCGGACCCAAAGCTTGAAATCGGTCGCAACCTGGTCGTTGCGCGAGCGCGCGGTGTGCAGCCGCCCCGCCGCCGGTCCGATCAGTTCGGCCAGCCGGCTTTCGGTGACCATGTGAATGTCTTCAAGGTCCCAGTTCTCAGGCACCCCATCGGCTTCGTATTCACCGGCGATGGTGTCGAGACCGCCAGCAATCGCGGCAGCGTCTTCGCTTGAGACGATGCCTTGAGCGGCGAGCATCGCCACGTGCGCTTTCGACGCGGCGATATCCTGGCGCCACAGCACCTTGTCGAACGGGATCGAGGCATTTATCTCGCGCATGATCGCCGACGGCCCGCCGGCGAACCGTCCGCCCCACATGGTATTGGAGCCGCTCTTGCTGTCTTCCCGCTCGCTCAAGCTCGCTATCCTCGGCTGCGCCATGCTGATCGGGGGGTGCGATAGGCAAAGCGCGGACAAGGCGCAACCGCAGACCGCGGCCTCTGAAGCCGCCGCTCTGGCGATCAGCGGCATCGACCGCAGTCACAAGGGCAGCGCCCTGCCCGATTTCCAGCTCAAGGATCCGGCCGGCAAGGAGCTCAACCTCGCAAGCCTCAAGGGCAAACCGCTGTTGATCAACCTTTGGGCGACCTGGTGCGCCCCGTGCGTTGCCGAGCTGCCTCAGCTCGATGCAATTGCAGGCAAGAGCGCCGGTCTCAAGGTCCTCACGATCAATCAGGACACGCAAAAGCTCGATGCCGTTGCGAAGTTCCTGGCCGAGCGCGGGGTGAAGCACCTCGAATCCTGGCTCAACCCCGATAACTCGGTGATGTTCCATTACGACGCACCGGCGCTGCCAACCACGGTGCTGTACGATTCATCGGGCAAGGAAGTTTGGCGCACCTCGGGCCCGCGCGACTGGGCCAGCGCGGAAAGCGCGGCGCTGATTGCCGAAGCGAAGTGAAACTGGTGGGCGCTAACGGGCTCGAACCGCTGACCCTCTCGGTGTAAACGAGATGCTCTACCAACTGAGCTAAGCGCCCCAACCAGGGAGCGCGGCCTATGCTGTGAAATTCTCGTATGGTCAATCCTAAGAGACGGTGACGCGGTAAGTCACTGCGAAGCTGCCCGAAGTCGCCAGACTGGCTCGCGTGATGTTGATTGTGGTGCCCGAATAGCTCGCGCCGACCGGATCGGTTTCATCCGCCCCGGCCGCGTCGTCGTCTTCCGTCGTCGCAGCGCTCGCGCAATCGGCGCCGCTCAGCATCGAACCGGGCACATAGGCGAGTGACGCGGGCAGCGTGTCGGTCGCCACGACACTGCTGGCCGATGCGGTGCCCGAATTGCTGATCGTCACGCAGAACCGCAGCTGCGCGCCGGGAATTGCCTTGAAATTGGTAGCGTTCACCCCGTCCGAAATCAGTGTCATGCTCTTGGTCACGCCGATGTTGGCGGCATCGACGGTGAAGCTCTGCTCGTCGATATTCCACCAGTTGGCGAGCACCAGCGTGGTGCCCTGTCCATTGCGATGGATCATGCCGCCCTGGCCCTGCGTGCTGGTGCTGGCGTCTTTGGCATAGACGCGCACGATCCAGCCGGACGAGCTGCCACTCGACAGCGCAATGGTGTAAGTTGGATTGGCGCCGTCCGATCCGTTATTGGTCCAGGTGGCATCGTTGGCCACCGCATCGCCGTGCGTGCCGTCATTGAACAGCTTGACCCCGCTTGCCACCGTGGTGCCCGAATTGTTGATGATGTCCGCGGTGACCGGATTGGTCGCCGCAGTCGGCTTGGCATCGACGACCGCCTTGACGGTGAGTACCTGCCCCGGTGCCATCGAACCGGAAGGGCCGGTTGCCGCCACGCCAAAGCCTTCGGCGCTGCCTAGGGTGCCGCTCACCACCGACCATTCGATATCGTCGACATGATACCAGCTGCGGTATTGCTCGGAGCTGTTGGTACCGATCGTAAGGGTCACGGTTTGGCCGGCGTATGCCGAAAGCGACACAGTTCGGCTCCACCATGGCTGCGCGTGGAAGCCGACCGTCATGCCATTTTTGTGCGAACCAAGTGTCGTCATATCGAAGCCGTTATACTGGTTATAACCAGCGACCAGCAGCGAAGCCGCGCTCCCCCCAATGTTCGGCGAATTGGGGATTGTGGTGTAGGAATTCAGCGCGTTGCCGATGATGGTTGTCGTGGTTGAGCCGGCTATGGTGATGTAGAGGTTGTCATAGCTTTCAGCGTCCCAACCTTCGACGCGCCAGTTGACGGTCAGGTTTCCGGGATTGGTTGCCGGAACGGTGAATGTCCGGGTCAGCACGGTCGAGTTGGGCTGCGCCGCTCCGGTTACCGGTTCATTGTTGCTGCGGGAGCCGAGGAGGTAGGAAAAGCTGCCCGTCTTCGGGGTGCCGTCGGTGGTGCTGGGGTTGTTCAGCGTCGCGGTTCCGTCAGTCACGCTCACGCTTTCGCTGGAGCGAACCTGCATGTCATAGCTCGGATCGGATCTCGTCGCGCTCGCCCAGCCTTGAGGCAGCTGGGTACCGCTGGCCGAATGTTCGAAGTTGCCGTTTATCGAGGTCTGCGGATTGGCGCCTTTGGTGCCGTTCGCGGTCACATCGAAATAGACGTAATAGGTTTGCGCACCGCCATCTTCAACGATCCAGCGCACTTCGCCGCGGGTGCTGACCGCGTCGGTCGCCCCGGCATAGATCGTATCGTTGTATTCCTGCACCGCGGCAATCGTGCCGCCGGGCCGCACAACGCGAACCGAATTGGCGTCAAAGGTGCCCGAAATGCCCAGCTGCGTCATCAGCGCGGCAAAGTCGATATCGACCTTGGCGGTGCTGTTGACCGTGGACGTCGAGGGCAGGCTGACCGGAACGCGGTAATGCCAGTCCGAGCCGGTGCCGACCCCGTCAGGGTCCCACCAACCGGGGCTGCGCTGCGCCGCACCTGCAGGACCAAGCTGCAGGCAGACCAGCGCGGCCGCAAGAACCGCCATGACAAGACGCAAGGAGCGAACCATGGCGATGCGGTAACATGGTTAACGCAACGCAAACTTGACGCGCGGCTAAGGGTTTCCCCGTGGTCGGCGCCTAGACCAGACGTGCCGCCTGAGCGCCGATTTCGGCAAAATAGCGCGCCATCATGTCGGCGGCCTTGTCCGTCAGGGTAATGAAAGCGCGGCGGCGGTCGGTTTCATCCTCAACCCGTTCAAGCAAGCCGCCATCGATCATCTGCCCGATCCACCTGAGCGCGGTGGTGGGCGGGACGCCGCTGGCGATGCACAGGCTGGTGACCGAGACCCGGGTGTGTTCGGCGCGCGCCGCGGTCAGGTCGAGCAGCATATCCCAGGCGGGATCGGCGAACAGGTCAGCATCGAAAAAGCGCGCGCGCAATTGGCGCTGGCGGATGATCCGCCGGACCAGCCGGGGATCGGGCAGCGGAGGCCGCGCCGCGCGGACCAGCCGGTCGGACTGGTCGTTGTCCGCGCCGACATAAGCGGACTTGGGGCTTTCGAAGCGGAAGGCGCTCGTCTCACCTTCCGGCGCCAGAGCGGGAGCCGGACCCAGGCGGTCAAGCCGCTGCGCAATCTCGGCAACCTGCTCGGTCAGCCGCAGCAGGGCGAGCCGGTCCTCATCAGACAGTTCGCGCACCCGGCTTGCCCCTGCATCGACCAGCGCGCGGCCGATCGCCAGCACCCGTTCGCCCCGGGTTGGATCGACCAGGATCTGCGCGCCCGACTGGTCGAGACAACCGAACACATCATCGAGCGCGGCCAGGCTCGTCGAAACCACCATTTGCGACCCGGCCTGCGCCGCGCGCATATCGAGCCGGGCGAGCGCGGCCAGGCATGCCGCATCGCTGCCCGGGCAATCCACCACCACCACATCGCCAAGCGGCCGCGCCTCACCGGTCAGCAGTTCGGAAATCTCACCGCTCTGCATCAGTCGCAGTCCGGCCGCCTCGGCATCGTCGCCGATCTGGCCGCGCAGGTGCGCGCGGTCCGCGAAAACCGACAGCGCAAGTGGCATGCCCGCCGAATCGTTGGAAGCAGCAAGATAGGCGAAATTTGCTTGTGCCATGAGTCCCGACTCCTGAAATTCATGAACAGGAGTAGAACAAACCAAGTTCAAGTCAAGAATATCTGTTCCACTAAGGTAGAATCTGGATCTGAGTCCCATCTGGCACCGCCGCCCACAGCGCCTCGATCTGCTCATCGGCGAGCGCGATGCAGCCATCGGTCCAGTCACCCGGCACGCGTCCCGCCGTCCAGTCATCGGGCTGGCCGTGGATCATGATGAGCCCGCCGGCGCTGCGCCCGCGCGCCTGCGCAAAGGCGATGTCCGAAGGCCGCGGATAAGAGATGTGCAGCGCCAGGTGATAGGCGCTGTCCGGGTTGCCGTAGTCGATCGTGAAGCGGCCCTCGGGCGTGCGCCGATCGCCTTCGAAATGCTTCGGCCCGATCGGGTCGCCGCCCAGCTGGATATGGTCGATCACCGTGACCGAACCGTCGGTGCCGTAAAGGGTCATGGTCCGCGCCGCCTTGGCCACAACGATATGATCGACCTCAGGATAGGCGAGCGTCGCGCCGGCCTGCGCGGCACCCGTCAGCAGTAGCAAGGCTGAAATCGCCAGCAGGCGCGAGGTCCTGATCATGGGGTTACTCTAGACCATTCAAGACTATTGCCAATCGCCATGTAATGATGAAACATCGCATCCAGGAGGGGCGCACCATGTTCAATCGATCCCTGTTCCTATCGGCGGCGTTGCTGACAGTGGCCAGCGCGGCGCTTGCCCAGGAGAGCTTCGCGCCGCCGATGGGCGAGGTAATGGTCTCCGCCAACCGGCAGAGCGCACCCTACTACCGGCAGGACCGTCCGCTGGTCGGCCTCCGGCGGCCTGCCGATGCGGCGGTCATGCAGTTCACCGTCACCTCGGATTCGCGCGACGATGCGGTGCGCAAGCAGGAAATCCAGGCGGTACTCGGCGCTGCGCTGGACAAGGCCAAGGCGGGAGGTTTCGAACTGGTGTTCGGAAATTTCCAGCTTGAGCGGCTGACGCGCGAGAACGTCAAGGACGTGAACTACGAATGGGGCGGCCGGGTCGATACCAGCAAGGTCACCGTCATGGCGCGGACCCCGCTGACCGGTTCGGCCAAGGACGCCGAGACTCGGCTGCTGACTTTCCTCAAGACGCTCAAGAAATCGGGCCGCGCGGTGCTTGAGACCCCGGGCACGATCCAGCTTACGGTGATCAATCCCGACCAGTACCGCGACCAGGTGCTGAAGCTGGTGGCCGAGGATGCCCGCCACAATGCCGCGCTGTTCGGCCCCGAATTCTCCTTTAGCATTGCTGGCACCGACCTTCCGGTCGTGTGGACACAGGTGAGCAGCACAGAGATCTTCCTGTTCGTGCCGTACCGCTACAACATCAACCCCAAGTGATCGCCGAGGGAGGGACAAGATGAAGGCATTGAAGCTGATCGCCCTGTTCGGCGCGGCGCTGATCGCCAGCCCGATGCTGGCGCAGGACGGCGATGATGGCGGCGGAAGCAGCGCGGAAATTATCGTAACAGGCTCCCGCATAACGCGTCCGCCGGCGATCACCACGCTGCTCCCCTATCTCGACAAGCGCCCGGTAGTCGGACTGCGGCGTCCGGCCGACGGGGTGGTGCGCCACATCGAGATCGTCTCGGATTCGCGCGAGGCCGAGATGCGGCGGAGTGAAGTCCAGTCAATGCTGTTCGCCGCGCTGGACCGCGCGAAGAAAGATGGCCTCAGCCTGGTGACCGGACAACTGGAGGTGACCGAGGTCACGCGCGAAAACTGGAAGTCGCTGTTTCCGGGCCTTGCCGGCGCCGACGACAAGGTAAGCGACGACGAAGATGAAGATGACAGCAGCGACGACGAGGATGATGACGGCAACGGCAACGGCCGGGTTGAGAAGACTTTCGAGGACGACGGCAATAACGCCACCATCCGCCTGATGGTCAAAACCAGGCTAACCGGCACCATTGCCGACGCCCAGCACCGCATCAGCGCATTCGTGAAGGGCGTTCCGGCAACCGGCCGCTCGTTGATCAGCCAGTCGGGCCCGCTCGCGTTGACCATCGTCAATCCCGAACAATACCGCGACGAAATCTATCACCGCATCGCCGACGCCAGCAAACACGCGGCGAGCTTCTACGGCGCGGACTACGGCGTGACGATCACCGGCCTCGACCGCGAGATCGCCTGGGCGCAGGTCAGCAACACCGAGGTGTTCCTGTATATTCCATACGGATTTACGGTGGCGAAGTAGCAGGAAAACATCCTCAGCGATTGGTTTGCACGCGTGATGACGATCACGGACAGCACAGCGATAGTTTCCCAGATTTCCCCCATCACTGATGGGAGAATGTCATGCCTGATCAAGCCCGCTCGTTCCGCTTCGGCTGGAAACCCGAATTTCCAGACCATCGGGACCATCCCTACGCTTCGATGCGCATGGCGCTGGAAGCACCCGTCGCGTTACCCGTAAACGTAGATCTGCGCCGTAAGTGCCCGCCGGTCTACGATCAGGGGGATTTGGGTTCATGTACAGCGAACGCAATCGCCGGTGCGTTTGAATTCGACCGGCTCGCGCAGAATTTACCGGATTTCGTACCTTCGCGCCTGTTCATCTATTGGAACGAGCGGGACATGGAGGGAACGGTCGACGAAGACGCCGGTGCTTACATCCGGGATGGGATCAAGACGGTCGCCGCACTGGGCGTGTGCAAGGAAGATCTCTGGCCCTACGATATCGCGCGGTTTCGCACCAAGCCGACACCGGCATGTTATACTCAGGCGCAGCGTTATCTGTCCGTCGACTATTATAGGCTCGACAACAGCCGCATTTTCGAACTGAAATCGTGCCTCGCGGCCGGATTTCCGTTCGTTTTCGGCTTTACTGTGTTCAACAGCTTTTTCCAGGCAAACACCAATGGCGGATTTGTGCCGATGCCGTCCAATGAGCAGGCGGTAGGCGGGCATGCCGTGCTTTGCGTCGGCTATGACGATGCGAAAGGACACTTCATAGTCCGAAACAGCTGGGGCGACGCGTACGGCGACAAGGGCTACTACTATTTCCCTTACGCCTACCTCTCACCCAGCCTTTCGAACGATTTCTGGACTATCCGGACCGTGACAACAGCGGCATTGCCGAAGCCCTGAGCTTGATCACGGAAACGGGGCGCGGCGGCTACTGCACCGCCGCGCCTCAGTCCACGAACGGATCGCGCACCAGGATCGTGTCTTCGCGCTCGGGCGAGGTGCTGACCAGTGCGACCGGGGTTTCGATCAATTCCTGCACGCGCTGGATGTACTTGATTGCCTGCGCCGGAAGGTCCGCCCAGCTGCGCGCGCCGGCGGTGGTTTCGCTCCAGCCGGGCATTTCCTCGTAGATCGGCTCGACATTGGCCTGATCGGCAGCGTGGCTCGGGAAGTAGTCGAGGATCTTGCCGCCGAGGCGGTAGCCGGTGCAAATCTTGACCGTCTCGAACCCGTCGAGCACGTCAAGCTTGGTCAGCGCGATGCCGGTCACGCCGCTGATCGCGCAGCTTTGCCGGGTCAGCACAGCATCGAACCAGCCGCAGCGGCGCTTGCGGCCCGTCACCGTGCCGAATTCGTGCCCGCGCTCACCCATGCGCTGGCCGGTCTCGTCCTCCAGCTCGGTCGGAAACGGGCCCGAGCCGACGCGGGTGGTGTAAGCCTTGACAATCCCGAGCACGAAGCCTGCGGAGCTGGG